>CALXNU010000044.1 GCA_944389835.1 uncultured Succinivibrionaceae bacterium | reverse complement strand
GATGTTATACAGATAAAAAACTACCAGGGCAAGGGAGTTATGATGTGATAGTTATAAAATGGACGGGGATTTAGGATTAAAGACAGAATCAAAGACACACTTTTTGCAAGTGCTTTTAGCCTTAAAGTTTTTTTAGGCTCTTTGTGTTTTGCTCTCTTCACATAGGAACGCGCACCTCTTACCCTATCCATAAATCCTCCTTGCCCCAAAATACTTGAGGTTGGGAGTAGCAAATGTTGCTAACCCTTTTTAAAAGAACAATTTTTTAAAACTATATCAAATAGACTAGCAGAAAAAATCTCTTTTGAAAATGCCTAATTCTCTTAAAAAACTTGTCTTTACAAGTTTTATCTAAATTACTTTTTTATTTAATAACATTAAGTTGTTTTTAATGAAAAATTTTATCTTTTGCTTTTGAGAATAATAATCATAAGTTTTGCTTAACTTTTAGCCAAACCTTAAACAGTGCAAAATCACACAAAGCTTAAAAAATGCGCCTATTTGTGGCAAAATAAGCAAATTTTGATAAGGTTTTATTTTAAAAGGCCCTCGCCTTTTTAACTTTGATTTTAAACGGAGCATGAGCATGGCAACTTACGATGTTGCATACAATCCACAAGAGATTGAACCAAAGGTCCAAAAACATTGGCAAGAAGAACACACTTTCCACGCCAAATATGATCCAAATAAAGAAAAGTATTACTGCCTAGTTATGCTACCGTACCCATCTGGGCGTTTACATATGGGCCACGTAAGAAATTACACTATAGGTGACGTGATTGCCCGTTATCAGCGTTTACTTGGCAAGAATGTGATGAACCCAATTGGCTGGGATGCTTTTGGCTTACCTGCTGAAAATGCCGCGATTAAAAATAAGGCCCAACCTTCAGATTGGACTTATGACAATATCGCTTATATGAAGCGTCAATTAAAGTCTTTAGGTTTTGCCTACGACTGGGATCGTGAAATTGCCACTTGCCACCCTGAATACTATCGCTGGGAGCAAAAGTTCTTCGGTGAGCTTTATAAAAGAGGCTTAGTCTACAAGAAAGTCTCCACCGTTAACTGGTGTCCAAACGATCAAACCGTGCTTGCCAACGAGCAGGTTGTCGAAGGCCGTTGCTGGAGATGTGATGCTAAGGTTGAATTACGTGAGATGCCACAGTGGTATCTTAAGATCACCGATTATGCAGAAGAATTATTAAAAGATATCGACACTCTTGAAGGCTGGCCTGAGAGAGTACGTACCATGCAGCGCAACTGGATCGGAAAATCTGAAGGCTTGGAAATCACCTTTAAGATTGAAGGCTCCGATGAGACCTGCACCGTTTACACCACCCGCCCTGATACCTTTATGGGTGTAACCTACATGGCAATTTCTGCCAATCACCCATTGGCCAAAGAGGCTTGTGTTAACAATAAAGAACTTGAGGCTTTCTGCCAAGAGTGCCGCACCCAAAAGTTTGCTGAAGCTGATATCTCCACCATGGAGAAAAAAGGTATGGCCACCGGCTTTTATGCCATCCATCCTTTAAATGGCCGCAAAGTTCCGGTAATGGTGGCAAACTTTGTGATCATGGACTATGGCACCGGTGCGGTTATGGCAGTTCCAGCTCACGATCAAAGAGATTATGAGTTTGCCAAAAAGTACAATTTAGACATAGTCCATGTCATTCGCCCACAAGATGCTGATAAGCCTGACATTTCCAAGGAAGCTTATGTTGAGCATGGCATTTTATTTAACTCAGGTGAGTTTGACGGCTTAGATTTTAAAGGTGCCTTTAATGCCATCTCCGATAAGTTAGAGGCCATGGGTGTTGCTTCACGTAAGGTTAACTATCGTTTACGTGATTGGTGTATTTCCCGTCAGCGCTACTGGGGTGCGCCAATTCCAATGCTCACTTTAGATGACACCGGTGAGATTGTCCCAGAGCTTGATGAGAATTTACCAGTTAAACTACCATCTGATGTCACCATTGATGGTGTAACCTCACCATTAAAGACCGATCCTGCTTGGTATAAGACTACCTATAAGGGAAGAAGCGCGACCCGTGAGACTGATACCTTTGATACCTTTATGGAGTCATCTTGGTATTTTGCCCGCTACTGCTCCCCACGTTGCACCACTGGCATGATTGATGAAGAGGCCAATTATTGGTTACCTGTAGATCAGTACATCGGTGGTATTGAGCACGCTGTTTTACACTTGTTATATGCAAGATTCTTCTTTAAGACCATGCGCGATTGCGGCTTAGTAAAAGCCGATGAGCCATTTAAGCGCTTATTATGCCAAGGCATGGTATTAGCAGATGCTTTCTACTATATAAATGAGCAAGGCGCACGTGTTTATGTAAGCCCACTTGAGGCTAAAGTAAAGCGCGATGATAAAGGCAATATCATTGAGGCCTTTGACAAAGACGGTCATACCTTAGTTCACGAAGGCATGATTAAGATGTCAAAGAGCAAGAACAATGGTATCGATCCTGAGGATATGATTAAGATTTACGGTGCTGATACCGTGCGTCTTTTCATGATGTTCGCCTCCCCAGCTGAGCTTACCCTTGAGTGGAGACAATCAGGCGTTGAGGGTGCTAATCGCTTCTTAAAGAAACTCTACAGCCAAATTGCTGAGTTTACTTCAAAGCATGGCAAGGTTACCTTAGATGTTTCAAAGCTTGATGATGAGTTATTAAAGCTTCGCCATCAATTACATACCACCATTGAAAAAGTCAATGATGATATCGGCCGCCGTCAGACCTTCAATACTGCAATTGCTGCCATTATGGAGCTTTTAAATGCTACGGCAAAATTAAATCGTGATGATGAAAATGCTGTGGCTTTACGCTATGAGATCTATAATGACGTAGTGTTAATGCTCTATCCTATTACCCCACACATTTGCTATGTACTCTATCAAATGTTAGGTAATGAGGGCAGCATTGATAATGATGCTACTTGGCCAAAGGCAGATCCTAATGCACTTAAAGATTTAGATCTCTTAATTGTAGTGCAAGTTAATGGTAAGCTTAGAGCTCGTGTGACCGTCGCACCTGATGCTTCAGAAGATGAGGTCAAGAAGATCGCCTTTGCTAATGCAGATGTGGCACGCCACACTGAAGGCAAAGAGATCAAGAAGGTCATTTACGTCAAGGGCCGCTTATTAAATATCGTAGTTGGCAAATAGAGGGAAGATTATGCTAAAAACAGCCAAACTTATTCTTGTCATAAGCTTTTCTTGTCTTTTAAGTGCTTGTGGCTTTGAGCTTCCAAGTCAGGAGGATTTAAGTAAGGCTGTTCCAAAGCTTAATGTAGAAGGAGACTACCACAGCTCCTTCTATAAATATGTCGTGCAAAAGTTACGTATGGCAGGCGTTGAGGTTAATTCCCAAAACTCTGACTACTATCAAAACGACAGTGAGGTGCCAACTTTAATGATCCCTACCTCACATGTGGAAACTAAAGTTGTGGCCGTAGACTCTATGGCCCAATCTTTAGAGGAAAATATGTTAATTAGTGTGGCTGCAACTTTAAGCATTAAAGGCCACAAACCAATTTTAATTAAGAATTCACTAACCCGTTCTATCTTAAACAAATCAGGTTTTGCACTAGCTTCGCAAACTGAAAAAGACACCGTCATTGATGAGACTTATCAAGAATTAGCCTCACAAATGGTGCTTAGAATTTCCTATTTAGGAAGACAATCCGATCCTACCTCAAAGATCCCTCAACCTGCTGATCTATTAGTTAATGAAGATTCAGATTTTGCCCCACAAAGTTCTATCTATGAAGGCATGACCATTATTGAGGCCCTGCAGGCACAAGATCATTTAGAAAGTGCGCAAGGCACTCAAGTGACCTTAGATGAGCTTAATAATCAACAGGAGATCTTAGGGAATAGTACCACTCCAAAATTACCTCCGATAAAACCAGTATTGCGCCATGAAGCCCCAGCTTCCTTAGACACTAGGATCTAAATGGCATATAAGGTTTGCATTTTAAGCTCTGATGATCCGCTTTTAAAAGCCGACAGAGCACAGGAATTTATAAAAAAAGCTCGGGAAGAAGTTCCTGAGGCTTTATTTATGATTTTAAGTTCCGATGATTTTCAAAGTACGCGGGGGGCTAATTTAGCCTTACTTGAAAATGAACTTATAGACCCAGGGCTTTTTGGTGGCGATAGGATTATCAAAATCTATTTAAAAGATTTAGATGCCACAGCCTGTGAGGTTTTAAATCTTATTGCCAAGCGCATTCGCGATGGAGTGTATATTGTAATTGACCTGCCAAGAATTAATGCCTCTTTTAATAAAGAAGGTCCTTTGCCTTTTAAAGAGGAAAGTAAGGTCAAACTTGAAACGCGCAAAAAACACGCCCTCTCTTTTATAAAAGGCATTGGCGGGAGTGTGGAGATTTTATATACCCCAGAGGGGCGTGAGTTACTTGAATTTATCTCAAAGCGCTGTGCCAAATACGGCTTTACCTCAGATTCTACTTGTGCCTCCTATATTGCCCAGGCTTGTGAAGGTAATTTAATTGCCATAGATCAGGCTTTGCAATTAATGCAAATGACTCTTCCTTCAGGGAAAATTGCCTTAAATGATGTAGATCGTTTCTTTGTCAATGATGCGCGCTTTTCAGGCTATGAGTTTACCGAGGCTTTATTTAATGCAGATGGTATTAGAGCTTTAAATATTTTAAATTCCTTTTGTACAGGACCTAGTACCTCACTTTCTGAGGCTTTAAGCTTATTATTAGGCAGACTTGAGAGTGCTTTAAATGCCATTTATGAAGGCCGTGAGAGCAATCTTTTAAAAAAGCCTTTTGCAGAAAGGGTGCACTTTTTTCAAAGCTTTGGTTTGAAAACGCCTAAAGCTCAAGATGCGGTTTTAAAAGCAATTTCCTCCATGCCTTTAAATTTATTGAACTTTTTAAGTTTAAATTTGTCTAAGGCCTCAAAGGATTTTGCAAGTTTTTCTCATGAAAAAGCTTATCTTACCTTGCAAGAAATGGCCGTAAGTGTCATAAACTATGAGGTAGAGAAGCTTAATTTAGAGGATATAAGTAAGTGAAACGCGGCTTTTTTGGTGGTGCTTTCGATCCTATTCATGAAGGGCATTTAAACTTAGCTAAAAGTGTCTTTAAGGACTTAGGACTTGACAGTCTTGAGCTCATCCCTAATGCTGCCCCGCCGCATAAAAAAGCAAGCTCCCTTAATTTTTCCTTAAGGGTTGATTTAATCAAGCTTGCCATTAAAGATTATCCTTTCATGAAAGTAAATGAAATGGAAAAAGATCTAAAACACAAGCATTACACTTATGACACACTAGAGCATTTGCGCAAAATTTACGGCAAAGATGATCCTTTATTCTTTTTAATGGGCGAGGACTCACTTTTAGCCCTTGATACCTGGCATTTGGGCTTAAAACTTACCGATTTTGCCCATTTAGCAATTATCAAAAGACCTGGCTTTAATTTAGCTAAAGCCTCCCCAATACTTCGTGACTATTTAAAAGATCATTTAGTTACAAGGGATGATCCTCATTTTGAGGAATATAAAAATAAACCTTGTGGGAAATGCTTCTTACTTGATAGCAAGCTTTATGATGTCTCCTCTTCAAGACTTAGACATACTTTAGTTGAGTTTTATCAAGATCAAAATGATAAGGCTTTATCCTATCTTAAAGAGGAAGTTCCAGATCTTGTCTTAAAAGAGATCTTAAAGCATAAGCTCTATCAAGATTTAACTTAAGTTTGATGTTATAATGCCGCGCGATTTTTAAAACGGAATTAAAAATGTCAGAGACTATTAATTTAGATACAACTGCAAAATTAACCCAATTTTGTATTAAAAGCTTAGAGTCATCTAAGGCTTTAAATATTCAAGATATTGATTTAAACGGCAACTCCTCACTTACCGATGTGATGTTAATTGCCTCAGGCACTTCCTCACGTCACGTAAGTGCTATTGCAGAGCGTCTTGAGGAACACTTACATCAAGTAGGCTTTAAAAATATTACCCTATCTGGTACGAATCTTGGGCAATGGGTCATTGCCGATTGCGGTTTTGTGATGGTGCATATCATGCAAGAGGAGGCACGTGAGCGCTATCAACTTGAAAACCTCTATAAAGTAATTGCTACCGGTGCAGATCCTATTGAGTATTTAGAGCTTTAGCTTAATTTATGAAAATCACACTAATTGCTGTAGGTTGCAAAATGCCAAAGTGGGTCGAGGAGGGCTTTAAAGAATATCAAAAGCGCCTTCCAAGCGACAATGCGCTTATTTTAAAGGAAATTCCTTTACAAAAGCGCGTGGGGGATTTTGTTGAAACTAAAGCAAGACAAAAAGAGAGCAAAGAGATCTTAGAGGCTATTCCTAAAAACTCCTATATCATCGCTTTAGATGAAAGAGGCAAAGAATATACTTCTGAAGATCTAGCGCAGAAATTTTCAAAATTAAAGCTTGAATACTCCTCAATTGCCCTCTTAGTTGGAGGTCCTGAGGGGCATAGCGATGAGGTAAGAGCTAAAGCCCATGAGCTTTGGTCATTGGGCAAATTAACCCTCCCGCACCCTCTAGTGCGTATTGTCTTAGCCGAGACTTTATATCGGGCCTGGTCCATTGAGCAAGGCCTCCCGTATCACAGGGCATAAATCATGTTTTTTAAACAAAAACGCCCGCGTGAGAGGCTTTTATTTAACAAAAAAGAAAAAAGAAGACCAAGCCGTCAATCCCAGGTCTTGCGTGTTAAAAACGTCGAGCTTGAAAATAGTATTTTCAAAAATCGCATGTTTTGCGCCATCTTTGTCTCAATTTTAATGGCAGGCGTGCTCTTTGCTAATTTGTATTACCTACAAATCGTCTCTTATGATGATTACACCACAAGATCTAATGAAAATAGAATTAGAGTCTTACCGGTCATCCCGCAAAGAGGCATTATTTACGATCGCAATCACGTCGTGTTAGCCGAAAACCGCCCAGTTTTCCACTTAGTGTTATTCCCCACCAAAGGTTTAGACACAAGAGCTTCCATTGAAAGTTTAAATGAGCTTTTAGATTTAGGCCTTGAAGAGGCTGAGATTAAAAATTTAATTTATCTTTCCAAAACTCGCCAAAGATTTTCAGGCGTTGAAGTTTCAGATCTGTTAAGTGAAGAGCAAATTGCCACTTTCTCAGTTAATCGCCATCGTTTTCCGAATGTGCAAATTTCCGCGAATTTAAATCGCTTCTATCCCTTCTCAGATATCATGACCCATGCTTTAGGTTATGTCTCGCGCATTAATGAAGATGATGTGCAAAGACTTACTAAAGAGGGCAAAATCGACAATTATGAAGGCACACTAGCAATAGGTAAGCTTGGTATTGAAAGATATTATGAAGATATCTTACATGGCACCACCGGATCTCGTGAAGTTGAAGTTGACAGTCACGGGCGGGTAATTCGCACCCTAAACTTCAATCCACCAAAGCCAGGTCTTGATATCACCTTATCTATTGATATTCGTCTGCAATACTATGCCCAAGAATTACTTGGCAATATGCGCGGGGCGATTGTAGCTTTAGAGCCTGCAACCGGTGAGATCTTAGCTTTTTATTCAAATCCCTCTTACGATCCTAATCTTTTCGTGCGCGGCATTCGCTCAAATGAATACAAGCTTCTTTTAAATAATCCAGGCCGCCCCTTAATCAATCGCGTCACCCAAGGAGGTTATAGTCCTGCCTCCACCATAAAGCCCCTTTTGGCGGTGATGGGTTTAAATGAGGGTTTAATTACCACTACGTCAACCTATTATGGCGCGCCTGCTTTTATGCTCCCAGGCTCTACCCACCGTTTTCGTGATTGGCGATCCTGGGGTCACGGCTGGCTTGATGTTTATCGGGCCATTGAGTTATCTGCCGATACCTACTTTTATGATTTAGCCCATAGAGCAGGCATTGATACCATTCACGATTATTTAGATCGCTACGGTTTCGGTCGCGGCACCGGCATTGATATTAAAGAGGAATCCTTGGGGCTTAATCCATCCAGGCAATGGAAGCAATCGCGCTATAAAGACAGTTGGCATATGGGAGATACTGTACCAATTGGTATTGGACAAGGCTATTGGACAACCACTTTATTACAATTGATAAAAGCTCATGCCACTTTAGCCAATTATGGCAGGCAAATTACTCCCCATCTTTTACAAGAGGTCACTGATCCTTCACAAAACAATGAACAGGTGATGACCTTTAATGATGTCATTGAAGCCCGCTTACAAGGTGATATTGATAATCTTAGAAATCACCTTCATGAAAAGAATACGCAATTAGCATCTTTAGGTCCTACTCACTTTATTGAAGAGGAAGAAAGTGAAGAAGAAAACCTCACCCCTTTAGATGAGAGTAATGCTATTGAAGGAACCATTGAGTTACATCATGAAGATGAAAGTGCAGTTACAGGTGAGATTGCCCTAGATCCAAGCTTCTATCGTGATGAATTAAACGTTCAATCGGATGCCCCATTAACTGCTGAAGATGCCAAAGGGGCGGATGTAAATGATGAAAATGTGGCCAAACTTGAAAACGATACCCCAAGTGAAAGTCAAGCAAGTGAAGTTAAAGTCATCCATCGCCATCCTTTAGCTCAAGGGCCTGACAGTGAGATCATGGATGTAAATGATCCAAGCTACTGGGATGTGGCAAGAGCTGGTATGTATTTAGTGGTAAATGGTCCTGAGGGTACGGGTAGACGTGCTTTTTATGGAGCTAAGTACAAGGCTGCCGGTAAATCTGGTACCGCGCAGGTCGTCTCCATTCGCCAAGGTGAAAAATACAATGCTAAAGCGCTAAAAGTTGAGCATCGTGATAATGCCCTCTTTGTGGCTTTTGCACCTTTTAAATACCCAAGAATTTTAGTGGCAATCATTTTAGAAAATGAAGGCGGCGGTTCGGCTAAAGCTGCCCCAATTGCCCGCAAACTTTTAGATAAGTACCTCTTGGAGCTTTATCCTAATGGTTATATGGGCGAGAGTGTACCTGTCACCCAAAAATTTGGTTTAGGAGGCACGGTAGACGTTCAATGACCGAGAATATGCACTCTCTAAGAGAAGATGTGATGGCCAAGCGTGGCACGTGGCTGATGCGCCATCATATCGACTTACCACTGCTTTTAGGTCTTTTAATGACCCTATTGCTTTCACTTTTTGTGCTCTACTCAGCCTCAGGGCAACATCCTGAAATGCTGTGGCGACAAATTGTGCGCACTTCTTTGGCCTTTTTAGTGATGATAACTGTGGCGCAGTTTAATCCCCGCTTTATTGCCAAAACAGCCATTTACCTTTATATCCTAAGCCTTATTTTATTGGTGATGGTCGAGCTTTTCGGTGACATCTCAAAAGGTGCGCAGCGTTGGTTAAATTTGGGCTTTATGCGCATTCAACCCTCTGAGCTTTTTAAAGTGGTAATGCCACTTACAATAGCAGCCTTTTTATCTAAAGATAATCTGCCTCCTAAAAACTCTAATGTTATCATCGCCTTTATTTTAATTTTAATTCCGGTAGGTTTGATTTTAAAACAACCAGATCTAGGCACCGCGGTGTTAATTGCGGTCTCAGGTTTTATTGCCATCTTTATTGCAGGACTTTCTTTGTGGTATTTAGTCGCAGGAGCCCTCGCGGCCGCTGCAGCTTTGCCCTTGATGTGGAATTATGTCCTCCATGATTATCAAAAACAGCGCGTTTTAACTTTAATAGACCCAGAATCAGACCCTCTTGGAGCAGGCTATCATATTATTCAATCAAAAATTGCTATAGGATCAGGAGGTCTTTACGGTAAAGGCTGGCTTCAAGGCTCACAGTCACAGTTGGACTTTCTCCCAGAGCCACATACCGATTTTATCTTTGCCGTTTTAGCAGAAGAGACGGGACTTATTGGCTTTTTAATCTTACTTGGGGTTTATACCTATTTAATAAGCCGCTGTGTGTTTATTACTTTTCAAGCGAGATCTAACTTTGAGCGCATTTTATCTGCCGCCTATACTTTCACTTTTGTCTTCTATATTTTTGTCAATATTGGCATGGTAAGTGGTATCTTGCCAGTGGTTGGAGTACCATTACCGATGATAAGTTACGGTGGTACTTCGATGATTACCTTATCAATCTGTTTTGGGATCATTATGTCTGTACATACGCATAAGAAAACCTTAACTTTTAGGTAAAGCTTAATCGTGATAGACTAAAGTTAATCTTCAAAAGGACTCAAGCATGTTATTTAAAAAATTCACCCTTGCAACACTCTTAAGTTTGGCTTTAACCACTGCCCAAGCGGCCCCTTCTTTAGATGAGGTCGCCGCCTTCTCCAAAGTTAGTGTGCAAGATCTGCAAAATGCCGTAAGTCAAGCTACTTTACAGCAAAAAATCATTGATACCATGCAAAAGCCTTATGAAGGCAAGCCTTGGTGGCAATATCGCAAATTATTTATTACCACCTCAAGAATTAATGAAGGCGTGAAGTTTTACTTTAATCACGAAAAAACTTTAAAAAGAGCCTTTGAAACCTATGGCGTGCCACCTGAAATTGTCTGCGCTATTATTGGTGTGGAAACTTTCTATGGACGCAATATGGGCACCTGGAAAGTCTTAGATGCCCTGTATACTTTAGGTTTTCACTATCCACCACGTGAGAGCTATTTTTCAAAAGAATTTGGACAATTTGTAAAATTAAGTTTGCAAGAAGGTTGGGATTTAAAGTCAATTAAAGGCTCTTATGCAGGTGCTATGGGCATGGGACAGTTTATGCCAACCTCCTATTTAAACTTTGCCGTCGACTTTGATGGCGACGGTCATATCAATCTTTTCACCTCCACTGAAGATGCCATAGGCTCTGTTGCCAATTATTTTAAAGAGCATGGCTTTCAAGGCGGCTTTGGCATTTTATATCCTGCTAAAGCAAAAGGTGATGTAAGTTCCTTAATTGAAAAAGAATGGGATTTAACCGCCCGTGAGCTTTATCAAGGCGGAGTGTCAACTAAGGTTAATTTAGATCCTAATGAGAAGGTAAGATTATTCTCATACGATCTTGAAGATGGTTCCAAAGATTTGGCCGTAGGTTTAAATAACTTTAATGCCATTATGCGCTATAACAAAAGCCCCCTTTATGCAAGAGCCGTTTATGAGCTTGCCGAGTTTATTCGCCAAGAGCACCATAAGGTGCTTATAAAACAAGGTGTGGTTGTCAATCCACAAGGGCGCAGACCATAAGATTTAGGAGTTTTTAATGCCAAAGTTTTTAGCACTTGTTGCGCTTTTTGTAAGTGGCGCGTTAATTTTAAATGGCTGCTCCTCATCAGGGGAGTTTGAGATCCCAGAAATTAACCCCACCCATGGCGCACACGCCGATGATGGCGCAACTTATGGCACAGGTCCTAATAACACTAAACCCTATCCACAAAGTGAAGAGGTTAACTTAAATGGTGTGCCAGGGGCGACTCCCAAATATGAGCCTTTAAGTCGTGGCGGTAATAAAAATTACGCGGTGTTGGGCAATAGCTATCAAGTATGGCGTGATTGTAATTCTTATTTGGAAATTGGTACGGCCTCTTGGTATGGACCAGGCTTTCATGGCAATAAAACCTCAAATGGCGAGGTCTATAATCAAAAAGGCTATAGCGCTGCGCACAAAAACTTGCCCCTGCCATCTTACCTTAAGGTAACTAACCTTGAAAATGGCAAGGCCGTGATTGTAAGAGTCAATGACCGCGGACCTTTTCATGGCTCAAGAATTATTGACCTCTCAGAAGGTGCTGCCAAAGCCATTGATATGACTAAAAAAGGTACCGCTAAGGTTAAGCTTGAGTATATTGATGTAAGACAGGGTAATGTAATTGCCAATTTAGCTCACACGGTAGTCTCAGGTACCGGCTCATCTAATAAAGACTCCTTAAAAGAGTTAATTGAAAGCTTAAAAACTGGCAAAGAAACTTCAACTGCCACCAAAATTGGCGCGGCAGTTGCGGCGGTGCAAATTGCAAGCTCCATTGGCGATGCTCTAGAGAAGGCCTCTAACGAGAGTCAAAGTAAATCCTTTGCAAGCTCAACTACTTCATCAAGTTCAAGCATAACTTCATCCTCAAGTGCAAAGAGTTCTAATTCCTCTTATGAGGTAAGTTATGCCAACCTTGAAAATGAGCTTTTAAAAGGTGAAAGTCCAAGTAGCACCACAGCAGATCCTAGTGCGACCGCCTATGTACAGATTTTTACCTCCTCTTCTCAAGAGCGAGCCTCAAAAGTGCAAAATGATTTAAAAAACAATGCCTCTTATGCGGTAAGTGTCGTTGCTGAAGGCTCACTTTATCGGGTAAGAATTGGACCTGTGCCTGAATACGATTTAAATCGCGTAGTCACACAAATGAAAACTTTAGGATATCAAGACGCCTTTGTTAAGCGCTAAAAATAGGTGATATTTATGTTAAAACAAGCTTTAGTTACTCTTTCACTTTCCTTGATGCTTACAAGCACGTGTGCGCTTGCAGCAGACAATTCAATTCCTGATCCTTTTGCGGCTTTAAAACAAGGCAAAACTCAAGAAGTCGCCCCGAAAATCGATCCTAATACCCCAATTGTGATCCCAGAGCCGCCAACCTTTAATGCTCAATCTTGGGTGTTAATGGATGGAGCCACTGGTCAAGTCTTATTTGAGCACAACGGTCATGAGAAAATTTGGCCTGCCTCATTAACTAAGATGATGACCTCCTATGTCATTGGCATGGAATTTAAAGCAGGACGTTTACGCCCTGAAGATGAGGTAGTAATTCCTGAGGATGCGTGGGCTAAAAATTATGAAGACTCCTCCAAAATGTTTATTGAGGTGGGTAAAAGTATTAAGGTAGATGATCTAAACAAAGGCATTATCATTCAATCAGGCAATGATGCTTGTGTGGCGATGGCCATTCACCTTGCAGGATCTGAAGATGGCTTTGTCAGCGTCATGAATACCTATGCCAAGCAATTAGGTTTAAATAATACCCATTTTTCAAACGTCCACGGCCTCTTCTCTGAGGACAATTACTCCACCGCCTATGATATGGCAAAGTTGGGACGGGCTTTAATTTACGATTTACCTGAAGAGTATAGCGTTTATTCCCAAAAGGAATTTACCTTCAATGGGATCAAACAATACAATCGCAATCGCCTCTTGTGGGATAAGAGCTTAAATGTCGATGGCATTAAAACCGGACACCTCTCACAGGTAGGCTATAACTTAGTAGCCTCCGCGGTAAGTGGTAATATGCGCCTTATCGCCTCAGTAATTGGTGCTCAATCTGAGGCAGAGCGCGCAAGCTTTTGTAAGCAAATGTTAAATTATGGCTTTAGATTCTTTGAAACCTACACCCCATTTGCTCAAGATCAAAGCATTTTAGATAGAGAAGTGCGCATGGGTGAGACAGATCGTGTCTCCTTAGTAGTCAAAGAGCCAATTAATCTTGTGGTGCCACGCGGGGCGCAAAATCGCATTAAGGTCAATTACAAGCTTAAAAATGCCATTTTCCAAGCCCCAATTGCCCAAGGTGAAGAACTTGGTGTGATTGATTTTAAATTAGATGATAAAATCATCGCCCAATATCCTTTAGTTGCCAAAGAGGAAATCAAAGAAGGCGGCTTCTTCTCAAGACTTTGGGATAAGATTTATTTGTTCTTTGCCTCTGAGGAATAAAGATGTTTGAAATTCCAACTAAATCTTTTAAAGAGCTCTTAACCTTCCCGACTGTGATTACCTTTCGGGTGATTATTAAAGCCCAAGATGAAATTGCCGAGGTTAAAGAGCTAATTGAAAGTATTGCCAAAGAGAACATAACTTATGTAGATTCTAAGCCTTCTAAAAATTGGACTTACAATTCTTATCGCTTAACGGTTAAGATCAATGATGATAAGATTTTAAATGAAATCTATCAAAAGGTAGGTAAAAACCCTAAGGTTCTACATATTCTCTAAGGCTAAATTATGAAAGGTCACAACCCAGAAGAAGCATGGTTTAACCATGAGTTCTCACGCTTTTTTAAGACGATCTGCTATTTAGGCGCGATAGGTCTTCTTGGCTTTGTGATCTTTTTACTTTTAGCTTTATTTAGGATCTCATCAAATGCTTTTTACACTTATGAAAGCTACAATGAGATCCCCTATCATCGCGTAGGCCTGTTGCTTGGGACCTCCTCAAATGTGGCCCCAGGGCAGCCTAACGAATTTTTTACCAATCGCATTTTAGCAACCGTAACTTTATTTAAAAAAGGCAAGATTGATTATATTTTAGTCTCCGGGGATAATCGCCACCCCTCCTATAATGAGCCACGGCAAATGATGCGCGCATTATTGAGCTCTGGTATTCCTCAGGAGAGAATTGTGGCCGATTATGCAGGCTTTAGCACCATAGACTCGGTCATTCGCGCCAAAAAAGTCTTTATGCTAAATGACATGACCATCATCTCCCAGGATTTTCACAATGAAAGGGCCCTGTTTATTGCACGGGAAAATCATATCAATGCCATAGGCTTTAATGCGGCAAATCCTGACTCTTTTGTAGCGCGTTTTAAAGTTTATGTAAGAGAGTTTTTCGCGCGAATTAAATGTGTTTTTGATGTCTATCTTTTAAACTCTCAACCCACCTTTTTAGGTGATCCAATTGCCATCGGTGATGCCCCCTTACCAAAACTTACCTCAAACAAGCCCAAGCTTCCAACTTCAAAGCCTAAAAAACCTGGCTTTTCGGTAAAGGGACTTGAAGAGCATGCCTTGCAACAGTTAAAGGCTATTGCCAAAAAAACTTCCGATTCAGCTTTAATTTTAAGACAGCAAGAAATGGCCCGCAAAGCTATGCAAAAGGCCATGCATCGTGACTCATTAGGCACGGCCTTACAATTAAATCAAAAAGAGGAAAATTTAAAGGTTGAGGCTAATCCTACTCCGCAATAAAAAATAAATGCTCCACAGGGTGCTTAAAAGGTGTATAGTTTTGGAAAACTTAGCTTGATAATGTTTTCAATCTTAGAGGTCACACTAAATGGATATTCCAGCGCACTTAGATCCAACGCTTGAATCTTTTTTTAAAAATCTTGCACAAAGCACATCCCTTGAGAACAAGATAGACGGCGAATTGTCTGTTCTTCTTAAGATACAAGCTTTTGTTAAAGAAAAAATTTCCCTCAAGCTTTAAAAAAAGTTGAGCGTTCTATTTATCGGGCCAAAATGGCCATGATTCTCCTTAAACTTGCCCAAAATTATACAACCTACGAAGATGCCATTAACTTTGCCTCTGATACGCAATTTGATGCTAAAGGTCTGCCCAAAGATCCTCTAAGAGTCTTTATTTCTACCCAAAAAAGCGCTCTTTACAAAGAGCTTGCCAACATCTCTTGCTCTAAAGATGATGAGAAAATCTTTAAAGCAAGAATTGAAAACCTTGAGAGCTTAGAGAAGGCCTATAAGGTGATCCAAAAGCAATATATGCAAGAGTTCGTCACAAAGAACCCCGATCATCCAAATAGTGAGCTTTACCTTGAAAAAAATAAACTTTCTACATTAAACAGTAATCAAAGCTTATAAGCTAATTTAGGATTTTGCTTAAATAAGCTTTGACACTTTAGTAGTAAACATAGCATTAATGCGTGCTCTCAAGTACTACAAAATCAGGCCCTAGTTTTTCTTTAATCGCCTTTAGAATTTGCTCGTAATTAGGGCACGGGAAATTTAAAGGCACACCTTTTTTCATGCACGAGGCTAAAGCAATGGCCTCAGCGCCTTTGCTTTTGAGCATTAAAGCTCGTGCCACGGCCCTTTTCCCTGGGCAACCGCCACATGAGACAATACCCATTACCTCACACGGGCCTAATTCTTTAAAGGCTGCCATACCATGACTTGCACAGACTAAATCTTTGGTACCTGGGCAGAGATCTTCAGTTTGCTGACAGCGAATGATTCCAACACGCATAAAAAAGCCTCACAACATTAAGTGTAAGGCCATTGTAAGACAATTAACGCTTTGTTTAAAGCTATTGTCTAAAGGAGAAGTAAACGGCGGCAATTAAGCATAAAGCTGCCATTAAATGATTCCACTTAAGCTCTGTGTGGAAAGCTAAAACTGAGAAAATGGTGAAGACGGCTAAGGTTATGACCTCTTGAATTACTTTTAATTGCATTAGATCAAAAGGACCGCCGTTATCTTTAAAGCCCAAGCGATTTGCAGGCACTTGCAGGCAATACTCAAAGAAGGCCAAGCACCAACTAAAGCCAATGACGGCAATTAGAGGTAAAGCTGCAAACCAAGAAAATTCCTCGCGCATTTTTAAATGACCATACCAAGCTAGGGTCATAAAAATATTTGAACACACCAAAAGCGCGATCGAATACATGCCATGCGTGAACATAAAATAAAAACTCCCAATATCACGATGTGATTTTTTAGCGGGCGTTATTATAGGACTTTTTTTGTGATAGAGATCATCTTTTAAATTTTTCGCTTTAAATTGTCTTTTAATCTCTCCTTTAAAAAAGCTTTTTTCCCATCCTTACTTAAATTTTACTAAAAAGCCTTAGATGCAAAATAATGCAAAATCAAAGCATTTTTTTGAAAAAAGCCCTTTTTGTAAATTTTCTGCAAAGTTTTCTTTAATGTGTCCCCTTTAACTCCTTTTTTTGATTAAAACCCTTCCTGTAACTCACTTTGATCTTGGTACAGCAGATCTTCAATAATGTTTGCAGTTTGATAGCATTGTTGGAGGCTTTATGGTTTCACTAAATTATGGTGATTACTTCGAGGAGTTTAGGACCATTTGGTTAAATGAGAAGTTGTCTCTTTACCACTTTGCTCTTAAGTATTTACCAGGCATTGATTATGCTACGGTAGTTTATGAGTTTAAAGCTATTAAAGCTATGCTTACAGCTAAGGGCGAGGATGTGTCTGATGAATTTTCTTAGTATATGGATCGTAGTCTCTTAGCCTTGGATCACTTAAATTCTTAACCTTGGATCAGTGAGTTTTGAGCTTTTATCCACCTCCTGATGTTGTCTGAGTATGTCACTGCTTTAACTCATTATTTTGATGTGATACTCCTCAATTTGATAATAAAGTAGCACTTACTTGAAGCTAATCAACTTACTTTCTTTAAAGGTAAGCGCAAATCTTTAATTATCGCTCTCCCTAATAATTTTCTTTTTGAAACTGACCTTAAAGGTATGAAAGCGCGAACAATTTAGCATGTCAAGGGTCGGCCGATTTAAGAGGCCGATTCACCTAG
The DNA here is from genome assembly GCA_944389835.1 of uncultured Succinivibrionaceae bacterium. Lineage (GTDB taxonomy): Bacteria > Pseudomonadota > Gammaproteobacteria > Enterobacterales > Succinivibrionaceae > Avisuccinivibrio_A. The sequence goes on along the minus strand of CALXNU010000044.1, from coordinate 154 downwards.
TAGTTACGCACGATAGACTTTAGCTCAAAATATTGTTTTTATAAACAGCTAGTTAAAATTCTGGCTCACTTGGAAAAGATCAAAATTTCCGACGAGCCTAATTTCCACTCTGCCATCACCAAAAACGTCGACACTTTTATCTTAAGTACTTTTT
>CALXNU010000043.1 GCA_944389835.1 uncultured Succinivibrionaceae bacterium | reverse complement strand
GACTTCGACCTTGCTCTGTACAGCTGGTCCAGGGACTTTCACCCATTGGATTGCGTGCATGCCGCGCACACTTAAAAGCTTTCCAAGGTATGGAAAGCTTGTTAACTAATTATTTTTTTAATTTTGCGCTCACTTAAAGCTTAAACTTTAAAAGCAAGGTGTCCTGATTTTATAAAATCTCACCTTAAAATTCTCACTTACATAAGAGAACTTAAAGTTAAGTTTCTCTTTAAAAGCACATAACTTAAAGCTTAACCCCTCTAGCGGGCAACCTTTTTATAAAGGTAGGAGCTTGTAGCTACAATTGGGGCAAAAGCAATCGCCGCTGCTTGATAGAAGGCCGAGCGTCCCTCACCTAAGCTTACATTGCCTCCTGTCACTAACGATCCTGCAAGAGATGGTAGAGTGCGCGACATGGCATAAAAGAGCATCGCCATAAACAAGAGCAAGAAGAGATCATTGAAAGTTAAGTTTGACCCTTTAGCCCAAAGCGTACTTGACATCTGCTCAATGGCTTGAAGACCTGTATTGCACACTAAGATCATCACCATAAGCTGCAAACCTAGGGATAGTAGGACTCTTAAATAATTTACCGCCATATCGCGGGTATAGGAGAGCGCGCCAAAGCCTAAGACTACTATGCCTGCCACACAGAGGATGTAGGCTGAAAGGTAGAGGATGGCGTAATTTACCGTAAAGAGGAAAATTAAAATGATGATGAAAGTTTGCATGAGCAAGAAGATTAAATCCTCAGGATCAGATCCGCCACCTTTAAAGCGGGAGAGCTCAGCATTAAGTTGCATAGCGCGATTGAAAATATCAATAGGCGAGGTTTTATCTGAGCCTACAGGAATTTGCATTAGCGATTCAATAATGGCAATGCCAATTTCAGATCCGTGAGATAGTAAAAACTCAAAGATGCCGATGATAATTAGCATGTGTACGACCACAAAAAAGAAGCGCTGAATGCTGCCATCTTCCCTGAAGATAAGCTCAATGCCTTTAAAGACAATACCAATTAAGCACAAACCCCAAAAAAGCTTGGAGGCGGCACTTATAAGTTTGCCCTCCACGGCATGAGCCTCATCAATAAATGTGGCAAAGGATAGTTTAATGACGCTGTGTATTTCATCCTCAAAGTTATAATCATTAAGCGCAAAGGACACTTGCGGCAGTAAAAAAAGCCCTAGTAACAGAAGAAATTTACTAAGCTTCATCGCACCACTCCCTCTTTCCAAGACTTAAGATCAAAGTGAAAATCCTCTTGATAAGGGGCTTTTTCATCAAAAAAGGCTTTTTTGCGCTCATTAATTACAAGTTTTTGCTGAGACTCTTTGGCCATCGTGGTGCCTAAAAGTGAGATTAATTGCGTAAATTGCCCATTTAAATCACTTAAAGAGCCTTGCGTCATGGTGCTAATGCGCGAGAGAGCATCTAAGGTATCACCTAAGCCCTCGGAATCTTGAGCCTTTTCCATCATCGATTTTATAAGGCGCACATCATTTTTAATCTTATATTGCATGGCCTCGGCGTTTTGCATAGCAACGCGCGCCGTATCGATAACATTTTCATCAATACCTGCTAAATACTCTGCAAAACCGCACACTGAGCCTTTTTCAGTAAAGCACTTTTGCCAAGCTTGAGATTTTTGAAAGGAGGCCACATAGGAGGCAAGATCGCTCATCTCCCCCCATAAATCAGAACTTGCGCTTACTAAACTTAAGGTTCTATCTGAAAGTTTGGAAGTCTCCTGCCAAAGGTTTAAATTGGGCATCAGAGAGTTTTTCTTATCTAAGGCAAAACGATCTTCATCAAGGTTTAAATTCTCTTTAAGCTTATCTAGCTGATCTATTTGATGAGTGTTATCCTCAAGCCACTGTTGAATAGACATGATCCTAAGCATCAAATTCTCAGATAAATTTGCCGCATCAATAACCGGCATTCCAGCCTGGCTTTTAAAGCACAGGCCAATCGTTAACAGCATGGCAAGTAAGAGTTTTTGACTTTTATTCATACTAAACCTTTAAGGCGCGACTGCGCTTTCACTTAATTAAATGGATTATGATAAGGTCCTTTAAACTGTAAATCTTTGGCTACCACTACATTGAAAATGTAACCAGGCTTCACGGTTAAAGTAGGTGAAATATTCATATTCTGCTCGATAACGCGGGTGAGCACATTGCCCAAACTTACCCCTAATGCTTCCGAGAGTGCCGATCCTGCATCCCGATCATCACCGTCATCATCATCTTGAGATAAGGTAATCGAGGCGGTAATACCACCTAAGATCACGGCGTTGGCAAGAAGCCTTAGCATGTGATTGTCAACGTCAGCATCAAAGCCTGAGAAGCCATCTTGCGAGGCGGCAGGCATTGAACCTAAGGCAAGCGATGCGCCATCTGGGAAGATCACGCGATTAAAGCCTAACATCACCCGCTCTTGACCAATCTTAGGTGATGAGCCATATTGGCCTACAAGCTTTGAGCCTTGCGGGATTAAAAGGTGATTGCCAAGCCTTGAGTCATAGACATTTTCTATAACTTGTGCCACTACTAAACCTGGTAAATCGGAGTTAATTCCGGTCAATAAGACCGCGGGGATCACTGAGCCTTGATTGATTAGATAAGGATTAGTCTGTGCTTGAAGCTCATAAGAAATGGCAAAATTAGCGCCTTGATCTAAGCTTTGATAGGCATCAAGAGTTTTATCTTGGCTTACATAAGCGCCACCTTGATAAGCCCCATTAAAAGACCCACCCTGCAAAGAGGCTAAAGAGCGCTGCAACTCTTGCTGTTGTATAGATCTAAGATCAGAGCTACTTGAAAAACTCCCTTGAGATCCTAAAGTCCCTTGCGAGAGTCCTCCCAAACTTACACTCCCCGAAGGTAGAGTTGTAAGCTCAACTTTGCTTTTAGCACTTAAGGCTTTAAAAAAGGCCGTCTCACGGTTTTCCTTTAAACGCAGGGCATATAAAGATGCCTCATCTTTTTTATGTTCTAAGGCTTGATAGCGCTTGAAAGGATCTTCTTTGGGCTTTTCCTCTTTTATAATCACTTGAGGTAAGACTTGTGGTTTTACCTCCTCTTTTTTAGGTAATTTAACCTCAAGTTTGGGTAAGACAAACTCTTGTGATTCCTTTTGCATCCTAGCAATTTCATCATGGGCCTTATCTAAAGAGCCATCAAAGCTTACAAAACTCTCCTCTTTGTGAGTATCTTGGGCGCGCGAGTCCACGGCAAACCACGCTAAAGTAACAAGCCCCAAAGAGAAGAGGATAATTAAAATGGCCGGAATTTTAGTCAAACGCCCGCGCTTTAGACTTTGCTTGTTACTTTCCATCTAAGATCTCCTGCGTCAAATAAGAACGGGCTACTAATTGCGTACCTGCTACTTGATAGACTTGACTTAAGCGCTTTTTAGAAGAAAGCACTTCAATTAAATAAAAGTTATCGCCTAGATCATCGACTCGCACTTTAAAAGTAGTGCTCTCACAAAGCTCTTTTTGCACACAAATCTTTGCCCCTTGAGCTTGAAAGCTTTTCTCTAAACCTTGGGTAAAAAGAACTTCTTTTGCATCTTTTTCATCAATACTTACAAAAGACAAAGTCTCATGGGCTAAAAGCGTATCCTCACTTAGCTCTTTAGTGAAAACCTTAAGTGGGCTTTCAAAAGAGATCTTAGGCCGCTCTTTACTAAAGTTATCCTCAATCCTTTGCACTAATGCACAAGAGCTTAAAGAAAAAGCTAAAACTACACACAAGATGGCCTGCATGAAAAATCTCATCTTAAGCCTCCGCTTTCTTTTCAATAACCACTTCTTTGGCCCCGCGGCCCTCACCTAAAATGAGCTTGGCCTTATCAAAGAGGCTGTCTACCACAAAGCGCGAGCCTTGAATGCGATAGTTGGCAATCGAGGTCTTATCCTCTGAGAAAAGTCCACTGTCATTTAAGATCACTAAAGCTGGCATCCTACCTTGGGGGAGCTTTTCTGGCATTTCAATAAAGGTGTGTTTGCCATCATTGAACACACGAAGAGGCATTAACTCCTTATCACCTGAAAAATCATAGGCAAAGGAAAGCTTATCCACTGTCACTTGTGTGCCTTCTATGGTGTGATTTTTTTCATACTCTTTTTGTTGTGCCAAAAGATGCCCAAACTTTTGCACAGCAATGCCTGGATAGACAAATTTCACCTGAGGCATGAAATCACGCTGCGTAGACTTTAAAGAGAGGTGATAAACCCTACGGTCCGTAGTGACAATAAGTGAGGTTTTAAGGCCACTGTCTAAGGGTTTTATAATCAAATGCTGTACAGCAAGTGGCCCTGAGCCTGAAATTGCCGCATCAATTGACCAGCGCGCGGTATCGCCTAATTGCACGGAATTTATGATCTCACCTGCCTCTAGTGCCACATCGGTTAACTCTAAAACTGCGCAGACAATAACCGGGCGGGAGGCCCCATGAGTGAAAACCACCTCCCCTGAGCGATAGGACATGGGAGCCACGCCGCGCGCCTCTTTACCCTCTTCGTTTTTAAGTAAATCGCGCAAAGCTTTTTTATCCTCAGCGCTTAAATATTCATGGGAATTTACCTCTGCATAGCTTTCAAAGGCCTCATCGGCAAAGCATGAAGTTGCAAGGGTCATTAAAATTAGCGCACCTATTTTTTTCATTTAAGCATCCTTTAAATCAGTAATAATCTCGGAGATCACAAAGTCTGTGACGTAAATTGAAAGTGGGTTTAATAAAAGCTTTTGCGCCTCAAGATCTTGAACTTTCTCAACTTTAAAGAAGACTTGCGCCCGAAGCTTTTTCTCCTTGCTTTGAAGGTTAGTGATAGTTTTTTCATGCCAATCAATTTGCAAAGCATGAGGCGATTGCGCAAGAACGTTGGAGATCCTAACCTCCACGCGCTTTTTCTTACCCTCCTCAAAGGGATTGTGGGCTTTGTAATGCTCATCTAAGCGCTTTTGTGCCTCATCCCCATCTTTGACATGGGCATAGACCTTTAAAATGGCCTCCTTTTGCGCATTAGGATCTGAGCTTACCTGACGCAAATTGGAAATAAAGTTGGCTAAGGTGGCAGCAATGACCTCTTTGGGTACTTCAAAGCTTGGGGTCACCTCACCTTGACTTAAAACCACGCCGTGGGAGTCCACGGTTACCAAATAGGGAATAATGTGGGTGCGATTTACCTGTTGCACATAGGCCGAGAGGCAAAAAAAGCCAAAGGCACAGCCCATAAAAGCAAAAGCTAAAGTAATCGCCCGCCCTTTTAAAACTTGGGAGGCCAATGAGAGCCCCGCAAGTCCATGAATTTTTTTAAGTGCAATTTTCTTTTGCATAAGCTAAATCCTGTAATTAAGCTGCCTTAAAGTGTTTCTTAAGCCCCAAACCTAGATCTGCTCCAAAACTTTCATATAAGGCGTCAACCTCTTTTACGATGTGATCACCTGCAAAGGAGAGAAGTTTTAATTCTGTGGGGGTCATAAAAAGTTTGAAGATGGCACTTTGTGAGCCTTTTTTTAAGAAATACTCACTTTTACTCTCAAGCTTTGCGATCATCTCAATTTGCCTGTCATTTAAGCCCATCTTTTGATAGATCTTGGATAAAACCTCGCCTTGAGCATCGAAGTTTGAAAGAAAGATGCGCGTTTTGGCACAATCTAAAAAGGACTCAAAGTAAGTGGTATTGGCAAGATCGCTTAAAGATTGGGTGGCTAAAATGACAAAGACATTGTGCTTTCTTAAGGTTTTAAACCACTTTAAAAGCTCGCGGGCAAAATAAGGCTCCTCAAGCATCATCCAGGCCTCATCAACAACAATTGCTATGGGGTTACCATCAAAAGATCTTTCAATTAGCCTAAATAAATGCTTTAAAACCGGGATCATAAAGCGCTTGGAGCTTAAAAAAAGCGTTGAGCACTCAAAGACGGTAAGCTTATTTTGAAAGCTTGGATTTAAAAGACCATCTAAAAGTGAGCCCTCATTGGCCTTTAGGGTATAAGGCTCTAAGGCCTCTTTTAAAACCCGTGAGGATAAAAGAAGGTGTAAGTCAGACAATGATCTTTTATCTTGAGAGCGCAAAGCTAAAAGCTTGAGGGCCTCAATAAGCTCTAAGCGCAAAGTCGCATCCACCTCAAGGCCTGAGAGGCGTAAAAGAGTTTCTACAAAATCTAAGCTTTGATCTAAATCTTGGGGGGTGTCTAAAAACTGCAAAGGACAAAAGGCGGCTTTTGAGTTATCAAAGCACACATGCTCACCTAAACTTGCCTTGGCTAGTGCATAAAAAGACCAACCCTTATCAAAGGCAAAGACCCGGGCGTTTTTATAGCGCAAGAAATTTAGCATCAAATCGCCTAAGAGCACAGATTTACCACTACCAGGTGGGCCTATGACTAAGGTATTTGCTAGATCTTTGTCGTGAAGGTTTAAATAAAAAACTCCCTTGCCTGCTCCCCCTTGACATTGCACAAGTGGACTTTGATTATCCCCTATTTTCTCATGCGGAGAGCGTGTCTCCCCACAGTAAGCATAAGATAAAGGCAGTAAATCGGTTAAAACCTCATGATTTACCATCGGACGGCGCACATTCTCTTCAATGTGGCCCGGCAGTGAGCCTAAAAAGGCCTCCATGGCATTTACCGTTTCAATGCGACAGGTAAAACCTAAGTCTTCAAGCTTGCGCAAGACAAGACGCGCATACTGTCCTAACTTATTAAAATTAGGATCTGAGAGCACTACCGTGGCACAGTAAGAGCCAAAATTAAGCTTTCTGTCATCTAAACGGGCTTTTTCCGCATCAATTTCATGGACCTTCTCCACGGCATTTAAATTAAGCCTATTGTGCCCGGTGTTGAAGATCTGCGAGATAAGACCTCTTTGTCGCTGCTTCCAAAACCTTCGATAACGCTCTAATAAAAAGGCACTTTTAAAATAATCAAAGCTTATATAGCGCGTATTAAAGCGATATTCACAAGGCAGCGTCGCTAAAGCCTTTAAAATTAAAAAATTAACTGAAGATGGCACCCCTTCAATGGCGATGACGCTTTTATATTGCTCACCTACTTTCGGGGTAAAGGAGACCTCCACATCCTGCGCGCCGATAATGGCATCTAAATAGGTGCGAGCCTTTGGGATTTGCACTTGTTGCGTAATCCCCGAGAATGCCTGATAGATATAGGAAATACCCTCATGAAAAACAAGGCCCTTTTCATCTTTTATAAAGCTCAATGGTCTTACCTTTAAAACTAAAGATAAGGTGTCGGTTACGGCACGGCACTCACTTTCAAAGCTTTCAACTAAAGCTTTTGTACTTTCAAAAGCATTTTTTAAAGCCTTTGAATCCTCCTTTTCAGTCATAATTTGCGCTAAAGCGCGGGTGGCGGTTTTATCGCCTAATTTAGTCAAACTTAAATAAAAGCGCGTGGTATAAAGGCTGTGCTGTTTCTTTAAAGATTGAGCTTTATACTCATCAAAAAAGTGCACCAAGCTTTCTTTATCAGAGGCTTTAGGTAGATACTCAAAAACTCTCTGACGTTTAGCATCTAAATGAATAGCATAATTGCCGCCAAGTTTAAGTAAGGCTCTAAAAACCATCTCTCGCACATGTGCTAAATGATTTTCATCAGCAAAACTTAAATCTTGCATATGAAGTTCAAAAATTTGCATCAAAGCCCCGTTTTTTAGGGCAATGACATGATCTGAGACTAAACTTGCATAGTCTAAAAGATCACAGGCGGCACGATTTTTCACCTTCTTTTTGCCTTGATGGTGGAAAATTACCAACACTAAAAAAGAGGCGATCGCACAAATTAGCGCTAAGAAAAGCGCAATCTCATCTAAAGACATAGCTTTATCCTAGTGATATTTCTTAAATGGAACACTTAAAAGATTGCCTTGAGCCTTATAGTAAGGACGATATTTAAGCTGCCTTAAATACACTTGTCGAAGGCGCAAATCGTTTTTGGCCATAAGTCTTAAAAAGTAAAGACCTACTAAAAAGGTAAGCAAACTTATAAGTGCAATTAAAAGATCTGCTGAGCAAAAGGCTAAACCCACACAAAAAAAGGTAAGCGTCATGCAAAGCTCTCGGTCACAGCCTAAAAAGGTTTGCTCAGTGACAATCGCCTCACAAACCTTACTTTTTAATGCCATAGCTTAAGCCTCAACTCCATCCACCGAGCGCAAGGTCCGCTCCATGCCCTCAAAGGAGATCTCCCGTAGAATAGAGTCCACCACCTCTTGTGGATTATTAGTGTCAATGACCCTTTTGCCGCGATAGTAAAGGTCATAGGCCTCATTTAAACTTAAAGGCAAATCCTTATCTTGTATCTTACTTTTACTTTGTAAGTTTGCAGGTGGCAGTGCTGGAGTGCCTTGATTTTCATTGATTAAGGCTAAATATTGCGCATTAAAATCATCAAAGGCTAATCTTTGATGAGTAGTATTTTGCACATGCACGACCCCTATTGAGGCCCCATTGAAAAAGCGCGTCATCAAGGCATTTGCGCCAATAAGTAAGGTCATCACCAACACTAAAAAAATTAAAGATTGCATGAAACGGCCTATCTCCCCACCACTTAAAATTAAGGTGGCACCACAGGTGACAATGCCTATCATGGCAACAGAAAAGGCCACGGGCCCGGTTAGAGATTGCTGCAGCGTTTTAAGCCAGCCTTCATAAGGGAGGGCCCCACCTGTGCTTTCTGCTGCAAAGGCGGTATTTGATAAGAGAATAATTACCAAAAACACGCCCAGACCAATACTTGATGCAAGGTTTACATTTTTTCGCATTTTATTTATTTCCTTTTAAAAGTTAATGATTAAAAAAGCCTTCTTATTTGAAACTCGCCATCTTTAAAGCCTAAAACTTCACTTACTTCACAAATTTGTCTTGTAGGATCACGCTTTAATTGCACCATGACATCTAAAGCCTCAGCTAAAGTAGGCTCGATTAAACGTGGGGCTTTAGGGTGTCTTGAGATAAGTAAAGTTAAACGTTTTAAGGCCTGAGAAATGCTTCCTGCATGCACGGTACAAAAACCGCCACTGTGTCCTGTGGAGAGAGCATCGATAAGATCTAAAGCCTCGGCCCCGCGCACCTCACCTACTACAATGCGATCAGGGCGTAGGCGCAATGCAGAGCGCAAGAGAACAGACATATCAGCTTTATCTGAGGTGTAAAGATGTACGCGATTGTCAACACTTACACTAAGCTCGCGCGTATCTTCAATGGTTAAAACCCGCTCTTTGGGATTTATAGTTTTAACCTTATTTAAAAGGGCATTTATTAAGGTGGTCTTTCCCGTACCAGTGCCACCTGAGACGACAATGGTGCGCTTATCCTCAAGGGCTTCTACTAAAAAGTTATAAACTTTAAGGCTCATAAGACCTTGTTCTTGTAAAAGCTCTAAAGGAAGTGTACAAGCATTGTGCTTTCTAATTGAAAACACCGCATTTTTAACTAGAGGGGGTAGAAGTGCTTCAAAGCGCTCTGATGATCCTGGAATTTCCCCTGAGAAAATGGGACTTAAAGTACTTAGCTCACAGTTTTTAAGTGAGGCAATAGTTCTTACCACCGCCTCTGAATCCTTAGGATCTAAGGATCCTAAGCGCTTTAAACCCTCATTTTTTTGCTCAATAAATAAAGAGCCGTCGCAATTTAGCATGATCTCATCGACTAAAGGGTCATCTAAAGCTTGTAAGATCTTAGGGCCAAAGCCTGATTGAAAGCGCTCAAAGGCCCTTTTTTCATAGCTTGAGCTAAGATCTGCGCGGTCTTTTAGAAAAGTTGTCGTAAACATTAAAATCCTCTTAAAAATTTTTAAAGAAAAAGGCTGCACCTTAAAAAAGCCTTAGGCTTTTAAGGCTAAAGCACGCGACAGAGATTGTAGAAAAAGTCAAGCGCTCAAAAATTCAAAGTACTGAAATTTTAGTCTGAAATTTCAGTTAAATTATTTAACTTAATGAAAGTAAAGAATTTATTTTTAATATTTTAAATTTTTTAAAAATTTATACATTTATTTTATTTAAATTTTCAAGTGTATTTTCTATTATTTTATTAAAATTAAGCCTGTTCTTTATCTTGTAAGGCAAAAGCTTTTAGCGCGCATAGGCTTAGAATTTGTTAGAATGACGCATCTTAATTTAAGCGTTTTAAAAGAGGAAAATAATGAGCCCACGTTCCATGCTAGTGACCTCTGCCCTACCTTATGCAAATGGCCAAATTCACTTAGGCCATATGTTAGAGCATATTCAATCTGATATCTTTGTGCGCTATCAAAGAGCCATCGGCAATGAAGTTTATTATGTCTGTGCAGATGACTGCCATGGCACCCCAATTATGTTAAAGGCCAATCAATTAGGCATAAGCCCTGAGGAGCTAATTGAGCAAATTGGCATTTCTCATCGCAAGGATTTTGAGCAATTTTTTATAAGCTACGATAATTACTATCGCACTCACTCTCCTGAAAATCAGCATTTTTCAGAGGAAATTTATAAAAAGCTAAAAGAAAACGGCTACATTACCACCAAGACGATTAAGCAGCTTTACGATCCGGTGAAAAATATGTTCCTCCCAGATCGTTTCGTTAAGGGTACCTGCCCGCGCTGTGGCGCTCAAGATCAGTATGGTGATAATTGTGAGGTCTGCTCTGCAACCTATGATCCAACTGAGCTTAAAGATGCCTACTCGGTAGTCTCAGGGGCCAAGCCTATTTTAAAAGAGTCTTTACACTATTTCTTTGACTTACCAAAATTTAAAGATTTCTTACACGATTACATTCAAAACTCCAAAGTCTTATCCTCTGAGATGGCAAATAAGCTTGAGGAGTGGTTCAAGCAAGGCCTTAAGGATTGGGACTTATCCCGTGATGCGCCATACTTTGGCTTTAAGATCCCAGACACCGAGGATAAATACTTCTACGTCTGGCTTGATGCGCCAATTGGCTACATGGCCTCCTTTAAAAACTATTGTGACAAAACGGGGGTCAACTTTGAGGAATTCTTTAAAGAAGGCTCCACTAAAGAGCTTTATCATTTCATTGGTAAAGATATTCTCTACTTCCACTCCCTCTTCTGGCCTGCAACCTTAAAAGGCTCAGGACATAGAGTTCCAACCGGGCTTTTTGTGCACGGTTATGTCACGGTAAATGGCACTAAGATGTCAAAGTCTAAGGGCACCTTTATTCAAGCCTCAACCTATCTTAAGCATTTAAAGCCTGAGTGCTTGCGCTATTACTTTGCATCAAAGATGAACAATAGTGCTGTGGATTTAGATTTAGCTTTAGATGATTTTGTCGCTAAGGTTAACTCTGATATCGTAGGCAAAACCGTAAACCTTGCCTCCCGTACCGCAGGTTTTATCACCAAGCGCTTTAATGGCAAGTTAGCCTCTAAAGTTTACGATGAGACTTTACAACAAAAGGCCGCGTCAATTTTAGATAAGGTCAAAGATGCTTATGAAAATCGCAATTATGCAGAGGCCATTCGTGAGATCATGACTCTTGCCGATGAGGCCAATCGCTTTATCGCCCGTGAGGCACCGTGGGTTTTAGCCAAGGATGAAAGTCAAAACGAAAAGTTGCATTTAGTCTGCACTCAAGGCTTAAATCTTTTCAAAGCCATTATTACCTACTTAAGCCCAGTTTTACCTCAAGTGTATAAAGAAAGCTGTGAGTTTTTAAACTCTGATCTTAAGTTTGAGGAAGCTGGAGTGCCACTTTTAGATCATGAGATTAATAAGTTCAAGCCACTTTTCACCAGAGTCGATCCAAAAGATGTTGAGGCGATGGTTGAGGAGAGCAAGCAAGATCTAAAAGCCCAAAATGCTAAACCTCAAGCACAAAAGAAAGATGAAAAAAAGGAAAGTACAGAGGGAGGTTATATCCCACTTGATCCTGAAATTACCATCGATGATTTTGTAAAGCTTGATTTGCGCGTGGGTACCATTTTGGAGGCCGAAGAAGTTAAAGAGGCCCGTAAATTACTTAAGCTTAAAGTTGATTTGGGCTTTGAGACAAGACAGATCTTTGCAGGCATTAAAAGTGCCTATGAGGCCACCTCTTTAGTTGGCAGAAAAGTTATTGTTGTGGCAAACTTGAAGCCTCGGCAGATGAAATTTGGCCTCTCCGAGGGTATGGTCATGGCCGCAGGTGAAGGGGGGCAAGAGATCTTCTTATTAAATGTAGATGACGGCGCAAAAAATGGCGATAAAGTCCATTAATCTTTAAGAAATCTCTCTAAAATTTGGCCTGCATTGCAGGCCTTATTACTTATCATACAAGTAAACTTTACTTGTACTTAAATTGTTCAAAACTCACTTCAAAAAGCCTTCTTTAGAGCACTTTTAAGTAAGTTTAGCGCTTAAACTTCTCTAAAAATTCCCGGTAAGTTTATAAATTAAAGTCTTAATTAAATACTTTTTTGTGATATGCAAGTAAATTTTACAAGAAATCTTTAAGAAATGGTCATTGCATTCTAAGATAGGTTATACTATATTTTGCACTTTTAACATATTGTAAACAAACAAAGAAATTAATTTTTAAAATGCACGAGTTATTAAATTTAATTAATAACCTCAAGCAGCATGTATTTGTCATTGACAATAATGCGCAACAGGTGATTTTTATTAATGAGGCCCTTAAAAACTCCTATACAAAGGCAGGTTTTAAGAGCGATAGCTTGCGTCCTCCTTTTCCTTGTAAACTCTTTATGTGTGGTCAGCATGAGCAATGTGCCACTTGTTTTATAAAACGCTTAAAAGTAGGTGAGGTGACAAGCAAAATACGCTTTAATCCCGTCTTGCGTCAAGATAGGCTCTATACGGTATTTTGTATTGAATATGAGCGTCACAATTATTATTTAGTAATTTCAGATAGGGTAAATGATCTTCAAATTTTAGATGTTAAAAGCACGCAAGAGGATTATGCCAAGCGCATTTTCCAAAACTATTTAGTTGACTCAAGCTCACAAGACAGTGAAGGTGTTGAAGGACCTTCAAGGCAATTAGATTTATTTTTAAGTTATTTAGCCTCCCTTTTTGATGCTAAGCGCACCGCTGTCATCAAGGTTAATGAGGATTTTACTTTAACTTATTTAAGTCAGTGGCGATCTGATGGACAACCTATCTTAAAAGGCCTTCAAGATCCTAAAGCTTATGAATTTATCTTTGGTGTAAAAGATCGTTTTGAGCAAGGCGAAAATTTTATCTATTTTAACGATGTCTCCTATTTTAAAAACGCCTTTCCTATCATTTACTCCCTGATTAATTTAAAAGATTTAAATAATCTTGCTATTGCCCCTATTTATCTTCAAGATGGCTTTTATGGTTTTATCACTTTAACGAATTTTGATCCTACAAAATTAAATATCTTAGAGGGCACCTTAGGGCTTATTACCAACTTTGTGGTGATGCTGACCGCTAATGCGCGCTTGCATGTGCGTTTAGACTATTTAAGCTATCGAGACCAACTAACTGGGCTTTACAATCGCCATGCCATGATGCGCGATATTAAAAGAAGTGTGGTAAATCAAGATGTAGCGGTGGTGTATTGTGATATTACGGGACTTAAACCGGTCAACGACACGCAAGGTCATGAGGCAGGTGATAGGCTTATTATCAAAACTGCCGAGACTTTAAAGAATTTCTTTTATGACGATAAGATTTACCGCATCGGTGGTGATGAGTTTTTAACCTTTCCCTCAAAGCTTGATGAAAGTGGCTTAAAAAATATTGTAATTGCCTTAAAAGATGCTTTTATCACGCAGCAATGTAATGTGGCCGTAGGATCGGCTTTTAAAGCTAATTACACCGGAAATTTAGGTGATCTAGTAAGTGAAGCTGATAAGAGCATGTATGTTGACAAAAAGCTTTATTACACCGGAAGCTTATTTGCCAATAACAAAAGAGCGCAAAGCATTTCTGAGGATGCTTTAAAAATCATTGAGCATTTTTATGTCGAGTCCTTGGAAAACTCAGAGTTTGCAAATTACATTAAAAATAACTTTTACTCAGCGGCCACCTTATTTAAGGCCCTCTCGCACAACTCACTTCCTGTCTACATTTGCTTTGGTGATTTAAATCGCAACTTTTTCTATGTCTCAGATAAGTTTAAAAATGACTTTAGCTTTGAGTCAAACTTAGTTCAAGACTTATTCTCCTTTTTAGAAAACAAGCTCTACTCAGAATATGACAGACGCTTGATGCATCGGGTGTTAGTAAACCTTATTGAAAAGCGCCTTGAAGAGGCTGATTTACACTTAAGACTTAAAGATCATGAAGGACACATTGTCTGGCTTAAATGGCATGCGACCTTTATGTGGGAAGAATCCCGCGACAAGCCCGTGTTTTTTGCCGGAACCTTTGTAAGGCAAGATGAGCTAAAGATAGATCCACTAACCGGTCTTCCGGGCTCTGAATCTGCACATATGGAGTTAATTCGCATCACTGAGCTTAAAGAGGAATTCTCCATTATTGCCTTTGCTTTAGGTAACTTTAGATCATTTAATGATCTTCACGGCCATGAGTTTTCAAATCAGCTTTTACAGGGGGTGATTAAAAATTTAAGTGAGAGCCTTCAAGATAGTACTGTGCTCTATCGCCTTGAGGGTTTAAGCTTTATTGCCTTGTGCCCTAAGTTAAATGAAGATCAAAAACTGCTTTTGGCAAGACAAATTTTAAAGTGCATTAAAAATACCTATAAGGATAATGGTTTGAGCACCGAGCGTTGTGCTTCCATTGTGATCTTAAACTATCCTGAAAATGGCGATACGGTAGAGAAGCTTTTAAATAAGACGCATTTCTTTTTAAGCTATGCCCAAAAAAATGCCCAAGAGCTTTTAGTCTTAAATGACAAGTCCATTGCCGCACAAAAAAGGCAGCTTGAAATAGTCAAAGCAATTAAAGAAGGTTTAAATCATAACTTCAAAGGCTTTAGTGTAAAATTGCGCCCGATTGTCAAAGCTTACAACGAAAAGCTTTGTGCCGCAGAATGCCTTTTATACTATGATTTTAATAATATTTCCTATAATCAAGATATCTTTGTGCCCATCATAAGTAGAAGTAATATCTATGTTGATGTAGTGCAATTTTATGTAAAGCAAGTAATTAAGATCTTACGCCACGCGCAAAGTTATCAATTAGATTTTAGCCTTTACACCTCCTCAAAGCTCTTTGAAAGTGCTCCGGAGATCTTTGTGGAGACCTTAACGCGCTATATAAAGCAAGTACCAATTGAAAGTCGCAGACTTTTAATTCAGATCCCTTGTCGCTTCTTTGAGCATCAAAGTGTGCAATTGCATTTGCTTGAAAAGCTTAGACAAAACAATTTAAGTTTGGTCTTAGATAATTTTGGTGAGCGTGGAGTAAACTTAAGCTCACTTATTGAATATCAAGCAGATGAGGTGAAATTTAATGCTAATTTAGCCTTGCAGGCCATTGATGATACTACGCGCATTAATCTTTTAAAATCGCTTCTTTATGCCTGCCGCGTCTTTGATAAAAAGGTGCATGTAACCGCAGTCAACAATCGGGAGATCATTGACAAGTGTAACTTTGATGGCGAGGATTTACTTGAAGGTGATCTTTTCAATGGTCCTTATACTCTAGAGCAGATCCTTGATATCTTAGCTAATCTTGAAAGTGACCATAAAAAAGAGCGTGAAGCTTAGCGTAAATTCCCCGCCTGTTTGGCGGGGTTTAAATTAAAACTTAACTTTTTTAAGTGACTTTTCTTTTTTAGAAAAAAAGGTACAATCAGCGCAACTTAGCTTAATTTAATCCTTTTTGAGGCTGCACTTAATCTTAATAAGTGATTGTTTTATATGACAAAAGAACTTAATTTTTCTGTAGTTCCAACTTTAAGTACCGAGATGCGCCGTTTATTTAGGCTGTTTTGGCCAATTGTCTTAGGACAATTAGCCCAAACTTCCATGGGCGTTGTAGATACCGTAATGGCAGGTGCAGCAGGTACCGTCGAGCTTTCAGGAGTTGCCATTGGTGGTTCTTTTTTCTGGCCACCTTTATTGTTTTTAATAGGCCTTTCTGTTGCAATCTCCCCGATTGTGGCCAATTTACGAGGTGCTAGTAAAGCCCATGACATTCCTGAGAATATACATGTAGCCTCAGTAGTCTGCCTTGGCTTTTCAATTTTAGTGGCCATTTTAATGTGCTTTTTACCAAAGCTCTATCATCTAATTGAAGTGCCAAATCCGCATATGATAGAAGTTGCCACTAATTATCTTTATGCGGTGGCCTTAGGCATTCCAGGCTTTACCTTATTTAATATCCTACGCTCTTATTGGGAAGGTTTGGGAAATACCCTTCCCACCTTAATCTTTGGCTTTACCGCTTTAATTTTAAATATTCCTTTAAATTACATTTTTATTTTCGGAAAGTTTGGAGCCCCTGCCTTAGGCGGTGCAGGCTGTGGTGTGGCAACTACCTTAACTATCTACATTACGGTAGTTTTAATGCTAATTTACGTGCAAAAACACCCTTTCTTTGCCCAGTATCGAATTTTTAGGAAAACTTATCCTTTAAAAAAAGAGGCTCTAATTTCTTATTTAAAATTAGCCCTACCCTTAGGACTTTCTACCACAATTGAAGTGACTTGTTTCTCCTTAGTCTCCTTTTTACTCTCCCCCTTTGGACCTGCCACAGTGGCCGCCCACTCAATTGCCCTAAATGTCTCAGGACTTTTATTTATCTGTCCTCTCTCTTTAGCCTCAGCGGCGACCATTAGAACTGGCGAGGCGATGGGAGCAAGATCTTGGGAGAGGGCCTTGCGCACCACACAAGGGGTCATAGCTTTAGGGCTTATTTTCTATGTCATAAGCTTTTTATTGGTGATCTTAAATCGTGAGCTTATTATAAGTCTCTACTCAAATGATGAGGCGGTGCGCATAATTGCCTTAACCCTTTTAACTACCTGCGCCTGTTATTTACTGCCAGATAGCACGCAAGTCTTATCAATTGGTATCTTAAGAGGCTTTAAGGACTCAAAGACCATCTTTATTGTCACCGTCCTTGCCTACTGGGTAATTGGTATGCCTTTAGGGGTAACATTAGCTTACGGCTTTATTACCGAAAAACTTGCAGCTTTGGGCTTTTGGTTTGGCTTTTGCGCCGCCTTAAGTGTAGCGGCGCTAATTTATGTAATAAGAATTTATCGCCTCTTTAAGACGCGCAAGCTTCCTAAAGCTTTAATGGATCATCAAGAGATCCTAGATGAAGCGCTTAAAGCTTAGTTTGGCAACACTCTTTTACATAAGTGGTAATTAAAGCGTGGAAGTTTTGTAAAAATTGCATTAAATAAGTGCCATAAATTCTAGGATCTGCTTTATAGGCACTAAGCAAAATTTCCGCCTCTTGTCCTTTGGATTTTTTATAGGCCGAGCCTACTGCATATTGGGAAATACCTTGCGCTGAGAAAGGCACTTGCTTTTGAAATAAATGTCCGCGCAATCCCATTATCTTTAGATGATGGGTCTAGCGGACTCAATGTTATAATGTGACAC
>CALXNU010000042.1 GCA_944389835.1 uncultured Succinivibrionaceae bacterium | reverse complement strand
GGGGTTAGATCAGATTTAGAATAACCTTTCCCTTTAAAAAATTTACCTAATTTTTCTAATTTACGCTGTTCCCAAGCGTTAGTGATACAATAAGGGTAGTTGAGTTCTTTAAAAATTTGTTCATCTTTGTATCGCTGATGAAGGGTAATTAAGACATCAAGCTTATTTATAATATTTTGGATAAAGAATAATTCTTTTCTAGAAGTAGGAATATATGCAGTTTGTTTTTGAACTATAGATATATAGTGCCTGGCATGTCCTTGATTTTCAAATTTAGCTGAATTCAAAACATAGTATAAAAAATTTAAATAGTTATAGTTATTTTCTGATGTTGTTTTAACTGTTAATATTTTGATTGCTGAAGATTTTACCATAAATGGAAAATCTATAAATTTATTATCTAAAGTAAAATCATCAAATATTATACATGGTTCATTAAATGTTCTAGTTTCATTTGTATATCCTAGAATTAGAGCTTTATTAGCTGTTAAAACTGGAGTCTTATATTTATCAGAATAGTCTTCGTTTTTGACTATGTAATTATCAGGACGTTCATATTTAAATAACTCCTCGAATTTACGCTGTTCCCAAGAAATAAAAAAACTAGTAACATGAAAAAATCAAATTACTAGTCTTAAAACAATGTCACCTAAAATAATCGTAAGGTTGCTTAATTTTAAATATCAAAACCACCTTTAGTAATAAATTCTCTTAAAAAGAGATCTATTTTAGCCGTAACTTTAGGAGGAATGAGTTTCTTGCTATCTAGTTTTTCAAAATATTCTTTTGCTTTAGTACGATTTACAGTTGCTTTTAGATCATCAAACCTTCCATACTCATTTATATTATTTTCATTTACCTTTAGATCCATAAGTTTAATTAATTTATCTTCATCTAGACCAAAAGTAATAGCTAATCTGTGAACTTGTAAGTTCTTACCCTTAATCATATATTCAGTAATATAGTCTCTAAATGTTTTACCTTCTTCAGGTATTACATCTCCACGCAATATATCATGTAGAAATAATTCTGCTGCTTCTTGTTCTTCTTGGTTTAGCATAGCAAATGTCTTATGTAATTCTTCACGAGCTTTTATAACACTTTCAGCGGCCGCATCATTATTTGCAAGGCTTAATTCTTTTAAGTACTTGTCAAATTTACTGTTCATAAAATCGGCATCAATTTTATCCATATGTATCTCCATTAAATAGCCTTTCAGATCATATGGAGGTGTATCATCTCCACCAGGTGGAGGAGTAGGACCATCAGTCATCAGTTCTTTGTAACGTTGAGCTAAAATCTTATAGAGATTTTCTGTAAGCTCGACTTTTACTTTATATTGATCTGTATCATCATCGCCTTCAAAGGTATATTCTTTTTGATTCCAGTTGAAGCCTTGAACTTTTGCAGCATCAAGCTTTTCATTAAGCTGATTAAATAATTTTACAAATTGTTGCTTTTCAGCAGTTTCTTCAGGTAGTTTGGAGAAATCATCAACACCGGCTTCCTTAAATAAATCTTTTATTTGTGATGTTATGTGATTTATTTCATTAATATTTTTATTAAGTCTTTGTACAAATAGACTAAATGGTTTATCTCCTGAGTAAAGTTTAAGGGCATCTAAAATATTTTGGTGCATAGTGTGAGGCTTTCTGTAATATTTTATGGTGCCAAATGGTTTTTCTTCACCAAACAGTCTATTTGTTCTTGAGAAAGCCTGGATTAAATTTGCATACTCAAGTATTTTATCTAAGTAAAGAGTATTAACCCATTTAGAATCAAAACCGGTAAGCATTTGATCTACTACGATTAGTAAATTAATTTGTTTAGATGGATCTTTATCTATTCTTTCATATGGCTTTTTATGAGCTAATCTTGAGGATATGTCTTTTTTCATAGCATCAAAAGTTGGAATAGAAAAATCCTGTTCAAACTTTAAGTTGTAATCTTTTATAATTTCCTTGAGACCTTCTTCTTTGTTTATAACCACATTTATCTTGTCATTATCAATATTTGGGTCAAATAAAGCAGTAACATTAAGTTCTGGTACTTTATTTTTAAATAAGCGGTAGTATTGAATTGCCTCAGGAATTGAAGAAGTAGCAAAAATAGCATGAAATTTATTGGCTCGACTTAATGTTAACCAATGCGATTTGATATCTTCGACAACTTTTTCCTGATGCTCTTTGCTTTCATATTGTACGGTTGGCACGTAATCTTCAATTCCTTTATGATATTTACCTGTGTCATCCTTTTTCCCAGCCATTGGTAATTCTAGGTATTTATAATAAATTTTGCTTTTTTGTGGATTTTTTATTGCTTCTTCTTCATTTAGGGCTTTTGCTTTATCTAAAGCAACAGCTTTTTTTAAGTCATCATCCTTAAAGGTCATAACCATATAAGGATCAAAGCCAAGAACGTTTTTATCCCTGATACCATCAGCAATACTATATCGATGAAGTTCATCTCCAAAAACGATAGCGGTAGTGCTATCTTTCTTTTTATTTTCATCATGGATTGGAGTACCAGTAAAACCGAAAAATATGGCTGAAGGAAAAGTTTGTTTGATATTTGCGAGCATATCGCCGAAGGTTGAGCGATGGCACTCATCAATGATGAATACAATTCTTTTTGATTGCATTGCTTGTAAGTCAGCTTGCTTTAACCAACCTTCTTGATTATTACCTTTAATATTACTCATTTTTTGAATTGAGGTAACAATCAAAGTATTTGCAGGATTATTGCTTTTTAATTTAGTAATTAATTCAGCTGTATTTTCTGTAGCCTGCACATCCTCATTTTCATTTGCAAAGTTTCGATATTCATTTAAGCTCTGTGTCCCAAGTTCAACGCGATCCATCAAAAATAAAACTTTGTCAGCATGTTTAGATGAAGCAATCAACTGTGCTGATTTAAAAGAGGTCATGGTCTTTCCAGAACCAGTAGTGTGCCAAACAAAGCCTCCTAATTGATGACCATTTTCCCATTGTGCTTTGGATACCTTGTCTGAAATAGCATTGGCTGCAAAATATTGATAGCTTCTCATTATTTTTAAAATACCATCAGCACCATCAGCTATCGTATAAAAGCCAATTAATTGATGAGCCATTGGTATTGATAAAAAGGTTCTAGCAATTTCAGTCCAGTCATTTACTGGCTCATTGTTAAAATCAGCCCAGTGGAAAAAATAATTACTGTTGAAGTTACTTTCAGGACCAGGATTTGCAAAATAGATAGTTTCTTCAGGTGTCATTGCTACAAAGATTTGTACTAAGGAAAATATCCCTCTAAATGCACCTTCATAAGAGTATTTATTGATTTGATGAAAGGCTTGAATAACTGGGATTCCACTTTTTTTAAGTTCGATATGGATTACTGGCATACCATTAATTAATAGTAAGACATCACCTCTACGATTATTTGCAAGTGGATTAGTATTAAATATAGGTTGGCGCACAATTTGATATCTGCTTTGTCCGGCCGCGATCTCATGGCGATCATAAATTTTAAGAGACACAGTTTTACCAAAGTGTTGTGTATCTTCTGGATTATCACGAATAATTTCGATTGTTTTTCCGTTAATAAAGCCGTTGAGTTTTAGCGGAGTTCTTAATCTTGCAATTTGTTCTAAGATTTGTTCCATCTCACTATCAGTAAGAGGATAATCATTTAAGCGATCTTTATTACGATTGTTTTCAAATAGGATATTAGCCCAATTTTTAATCAGGTCTTTTTCTGTAGGATTATAAATAACTTGATCTGACCAGCCATGTTTTTGAAGATGAGCAACTAAAGCATCTTCGAAATCTGATTCTTTGTTAAACTTTAACATTTTTTACTCCTATGAAATTTTATTACATTTATCTATTTACACAAACATCTTTTCTAGAAGAGATTTCTTTAAATTTTGGAGTATTTCCAATTTTCGCTGATGAAGGGTGAGAAGTGACTCTATAGTATTTAAAAATATTCCTATTTTTTGTTGTTCCTTTATTAAAGGAACAATTAATATTATTTGCATAAGTGAAGAAGCAGTAAGCTTAGATCTACTACCTCCAACTATTAAAGACTTAATATCTGCTGAAGATAGAGCAAAGGAGATGAATAGATTATTTGATTTTTCTTGTTTTGATTGAATAACATGTGCATGATTATTAACCCATATTTTGCCATTAACATATCTAACTGGATAGTTATTTAAGTCATTAGCTCCATCTTCTGCGATCAATATAAACTCACCATTATGAGTATATCCGTCAACGTAACCTTGAATACCATTAGCTCCATAGTATGGAATATTTCCTTTTTTTCTTAGACTTTCTGCAACTGGTACTCTTAAATTATCAAATCTATTAACAATATTTTCTAATTCACGCTGTTCCCAAGCATCAGTAAAACCTTTAAATCTAATATCTGGTTTATCAGAACCATTTTTAGGAAACATTTTTTCAAGAAGTGATTTTTTGAGTTTAACTAAGCAGTCATACTTTCGCTGATGAAGGGTGAGTAATTGCTCAATTTTAGAAAATAGTTGGCCAATTTGTTTTTGTTCATTAAGAACTGGTACTTTTATCGTTTCTTTTAAAAAGTCGTTGGCAACTAAATTTGTCATCATTGTTGATGATTTTGTGCATCTAGCAAGAATATTTTTCATTATATTTTCATTATTAATTGCATATTTCCAATAGCAAAGATCATATTCATTTAAAGGTCTAAATACATCAAAAACATGGGAAACTATTCCATTTCCTATTGTATTTTCAACAAATCTACCATAAGAAAAATTTTTACTTCTGTTACCTTCAAAAGCGATATCGCCAACTAAAAATATATTGTAGGTTAGTAAATATTCCTTATTTGAAATATAAGATTCCTGTTTAAAATACATGTTAGCTACAGAAATAATTTTA
The DNA here is from genome assembly GCA_944389835.1 of uncultured Succinivibrionaceae bacterium. Classification (GTDB taxonomy): domain Bacteria; phylum Pseudomonadota; class Gammaproteobacteria; order Enterobacterales; family Succinivibrionaceae; genus Avisuccinivibrio_A. The sequence goes on along the minus strand of CALXNU010000042.1, from coordinate 13,239 downwards.
TCTACATCGTAACTTAGATCATTTTTCTCCGATACTTTTTTATACAATTCGGAAAATTTACGCTGTTCCCAAGCATCAGTAAAACCTTTAAACCTTATAGCAGGAACTTTCTTCTCGTCTTTCATTTTAATTTCCTCCTAATAAAGTTTTAAACTCTTCTAAACCTTTCATATCATACTCACTGCCAGTTAAATCATTTAACATAGAAATCAATGAGTTTTCTGTATCTTTAATTTCTCGCTCAATGTCAGCGTAAGTGGTTTCGTATTTATGTGCTAAATAATCAATTTTTGAGGTTAAATCGTTAATTTTAATATCGGGTAACTCCATAAGTTTATTTATTATTGGGCTAATCCATTTCTCTTTTAAAAGTTTAATAGCAACTTCATCAGACATATTTTCTATGAAAGCTTTAGTCTCAAGTTCAAGCTTTGCAAGAAGATCTTTAATTTCTTTGTTTTTATCTTTGATCTTTTTATCTAACTTATCAGCCTTCTTTAAAATAGCTAAAGTTTCATCATCAACAGTTTTATTTTTAATTGCATTTCTTACCTCTTTTAATGCAAAGGCGTTATCCTCTACAAAAGGTTGCTCTTTTGCATCTTCACTAAGTTCATCTACTAGCTCATCTAAACTGCTATTAAGATTTGAGATCTCATCTTCTAAATCTTGTTTTAGCTTTAAATCATCTGCAAAATGAATTTGTTGAACGAGCTCAAAGGGGAGGATATGACCTTTCCAGCCGGTTTGTACTTCCTGTACTTTGTCACCTTTTTTCTTAAATTCCATTTTAGGGTCAACTACTTTCAAAGCGTTGAGACCTTCATTTTGAATGATTTCAAGATCTTCAGAGATTTTTTCCCATTTATTACTTAACAGCTGATAGGCATCGTACTTATCAATAAGTTTGATTGCATTTAAGCGAGAGAAGACTTTGTCACTTAAGGTGTAGATCTTTTGAGAGAGGTTAAGTGTGGCTATTTTTTCTATGAGCTCTTTCTCAAGATATTCTCTAAAGCCTGCAAAAGCTTCTTCATAAGCTTTTTTAAAGCCTAGAACATCTTGGTTTTGCATGAGAGTTGCGTTTAAATCTTCAACAGCAACCTGTGAATATTCGCTGTTGATGGCTTTAAATAAAGAGGCCTTTAAAGAAGGGAAAGCTTGCCAGAACTCGTTGAGTTTTGCTAACTCAATTTCAGGGATGCCGCCGAACATAGTGGCCCAAATATCAAAGCTTTCCTCTTCCTCTGAGGAGTCTACATAGCGTGGAATATTAAGGTTGTACTCATTACCTCTTATTTCTTCACGAGAGACTACTCTTGAGTAACCTTCAACAGTTTTGCGCTCTACATAGGTATCAACTATTTTCTTGATATCACAGGCGCGCAAGCTATTACTCTTACCTTTTTTCTCAAATCCCTTTGAGGCATCAATGATTAAAACATCAGTATTGTCACGTCTTTGTTTTAAAACCATGATGATGGTTGGAATGCCTGTGCCATAGAAAATATTGGCAGGCAAACCTATGATGGCATCGATATGATTAAGTTCAATAAGATTTTTTCTAATCTCACCTTCCTCACCTCCTCTAAAGAGAACTCCGTGAGGAAGCACAATAGTCATAATCCCATCTGGTTTTAGGTGATAAAGATCATGTAAGAGGAAAGCGTAGTCTGCTTTACTTTTTGGAGCTAAACCAAATCTTGCATAGCGAGGATCGTTTTCTTTGTTTTCAGGATGCCACTGTTGAGAGTAAGGTGGGTTTGAGACTACGGCATCGACGTATAGAGGATCATAAGTGTTAGTTGGATCTGACTCATCAAAATAAGGCCAGTCATCCTCAAGAGTATCGCCATTTCTGGTGACAATATTATCTGGCAGGATATTTTGCATCACCAAGTTCATACGCGTTAGGTTGTAGGTGTTTTCTTTAAGCTCTTGAGCATAGTATTTAATATGATCAGAATCTTCTACATAGCGTAAGACACTTTTACCGATATTAATTAAAAGTGATCCTGAGCCACTAGTTGGATCAAAAATCTTAATTTCTTTTCGATCTTTAAGATGAGAGGCGACAATTTCAGACATTAGAGATGAGACTTCGTGCGGAGTATAAAATTCACCGGCCTTTTTACCAGCATTTGCCGCAAAATTACTAATCAAATACTCATAGATGTAGCCTAATACATCATAGTCTTGTTGACGGCCATTCATTGGAATATCGTTAATTAAGTAGATAAGATCCCGGATAGCTCTAGTGCGGGCGTTGGAGTTTTCACCAAGCTTAGTGAGGCCAATCTCTAAGGTTTTAAAGATGCCTTCAAAAACTTTTTTGTGGGCAAAGTTGATATTGCGGTTAAAAGCGGAGAGGGCATCAACTACATTTGAAGCTTGAAAATCGCTTCCTGCCTTAATCCAAGTGGAGAAGAGATTCTCGTAACTTATAAAGTAGCCGATGTTATTTTTAACTGATTGGACGATATCTTGATCATCTTCAGTAAGATCAGGCAAATACTCTTCAGTCCAATCTTGAGTCAATAAATATTGCTCTTCTTTTTGGGATAGAAACTTATAGAAGATAAAACCTAAAATGTAGTCTTTATATTCATTAGCCTCAATCTTGGAGCGCATTTTGTTGGCAGATTCCCAAATTTTTGAAGCTAACTGTTGCTTGTTCATAGTAAATCCTTAAATATCCTTTAAAAAGAATCTAAATTGTCAGAGGCTAATATTGATTGTTCGTGAACTTTGATAAGAGAGCTTATCGAGTAGGCAAACAAAAAAAGCCCTTACCCATAAAAGGCATTAATCATTTTCTACCCGTGTACAGATCTTAGCAGATCCTAAATCAAGCTTTAAAGAGTTTTTATTAAAGCTGTGAGTTGTCACAGCTTTTAGAAAGTATTGAGTTTGTAAGGTAGTTAAGTTTAGAAGTTATGAATTTAAGCTTGCTTACAAACCTTTGATCCTTCTAAAGTACAGATGCAAAACGCATAGCTCACTGCTATAATAACTAATTGATTTTGTCTATTCGTCACGGAAAATAATAGCGTATGTCAGAGGCAACTCGTACTAATCTCTTAAATTTAAGCATTGATGAATTAAAAGACTTTTTTGTAGCGATGGGTGAGAAGCCTTTTCGCGCACAACAGGTTTTAAAGTGGATCTATCAGTGGGGTGTTACTGATTTTGATGAAATGACTAACATAAAAAAGGATGTTAGAGCTAAGTTAAAAGAAATTGCGGAAGTAAAAGCACCAACGATTATTTCTGAACAAAACTCAGCTGATGGTACAACTAAATGGGCATTAGATGTAGGTGATGGACAAGTTGTCGAGAGCGTTTTAATTCCAGATGAAGGGCGCAATACTTTATGTATTTCAACTCAAGTAGGGTGTCCTATTAAATGCTCTTTTTGCCGTACCGGAACACAAGGCTTTAATCGTAATTTAACGATATCTGAGATCGTAGGACAGGTTTTTGTGGCCTGTAAAAAAGTAGGTTTTCGTCAAAGCTCAGATGAAAAGGCCATCTCTAATGTGGTGATGATGGGCATGGGCGAGCCTTTATTGAATATTAAAAATGTTATCGCGGCAACTGAGATTTTATTAAACGATAATGCCTTTGGTTTATCAAAAAGACGCGTGACTATTTCAACATCAGGTGTGGCTCCTGTCTTAAATCAAATTGCAGGTAAGGTGGATGTGGCTTTAGCTTTATCCTTACATGCCCCAAATGATAAGTTGCGTGATGAATTAGTCCCATTAAATAAAAGACATAATATTAAAACTGTATTAGATGCAGTTAAGAATTATGTTGAAAAGAGCAATGCTAATTGCGGGCGAGTTACCATTGAATATGTACTTTTAGATCATGTCAATGATTCAACTGATGATGCCGAAGAGTTAGCAAGGCTTTTAAAGAGAGTTCCTTGTAAGATCAATTTAATTCCATTTAACCCGCATGAAGGCTCAGGTTATGCAAGACCTAGCAATAGTCGGATAGATAGATTCTGTAAGGTGTTAATGGCTCATGGTTATACGGTAATCACGAGAACTACAAGAGGCGATGATATTGCCGCCGCTTGTGGACAGCTTGCAGGCCAGGTAAAAGACAAATTAAAAATTAAAGCCGCAATGGTTGAGGCTTAAAGATGGCTACATTAAATAATTTAGGGCCTACAGAACCCAAAGATAATAATTCAAAGCTTGATGGCTTTCATATTGAAATTGATGTAAATGCGCAAAGCCTTAAAGTGGGTGATGAAGAGGTTATAAAAGGCGAGCCTTTAAAGGCTGATACGCTAGCAAGTCTTCCTTCTGCCTATGGGGTGGGAGAGTTTTCTACACCTTTATCTTTAAGAGAGCAATTAATTGAGGCTTTAAATAAAAACCCTTACGAAACGCCAAATCAAATTGAGCCTAGGTTTTTAGCCTCAAAAGAAGAAGTTTTTAAAGAGAAAGAGCTTAAAAACGAACATTTAGGATCTGAGATTAAGGCTCAAACTAATGATGAGTTAAGTCAAGGCGCATCTTTAGACTCTCAAGTTTTAAAAGAAAACTCTAAGATATCAGGAAGTGATGAAGAGCCTTCAAAAAAATATATAAGTGAGGATAATTTAAGCCAAGAAGAGCTTGAAAAATTTGCCAAAAGCCCGGTATTAACGGCTAATGGTGATGATCCTGATAAGGTGCCTGTAGTGCCTACTTTACGTGATGATGAAGTGCCTAATATGCCAGGTGCTATTTTATGTCATGCCCGTGAGATGTTAGGTTTAAGTCAAAGAGATGTGGCTGCAAGATTAAAGCTTAGGGTGAATACCATCTCCGATTTAGAGCATGACAGATTAAATCAACCCACGGCAGCTCCTTTTATTCGCAAGCATTTAGAAAGCTATGCGAAGTTAGTCAATATTGACCCAAGAGCCGTTTTAAATCTTTACAATCAAAACGTGCGAGAGTTAAGTGCGCGTTTAACCTTTGGCGCACCTAAAAAGGCAAGCCGTGGCACTAAACTTAAATGGTTTATTTACGGGGTGATTTTCTTAGCGATTGCTTTAGGTTTAGCACTTAATACGATCTGGGATGAAAGTGATGAGCAGAGCTTTGAAAACGAGCCTTTAGTAATTGAAGATCAAAATCTAAATCAAGAGCCACAAAATTTAGATCAAAACTTTGAGGTGGAAGGAACTTTAGATAATGGCACTTCACAAAGTGAGACTTCAAATGAGCAAGCCTCAAGCACTCAAGGTGAAGTGGTGTTAAAACCTACCGTCTCTGAGATTAATGATGCAAAGGCTAAAGCTCAAGCTGAGGCTTTAAGTAATTTAAATAAGCCTCAAGAGGATAATACCCCAATTTCAACGCAACCATTAAAGGTTGAAGGTGTGTTGCCTGTAAATTCTAATCCTGAGCAATTGCAAGTAAAGCCTCAGGATAAGGTACCTTTACAAGCACAGGATGCAACTACAAAAGAACAAGCTTTAAATGAGCATAAGTCTCAAAGTACCCCAGAGGCTAAAGCTAATCAAAAAGAAAGTGAGGCTGTAGCATCAAACGCACAAGCAAATCCCGAGCAAAATAGCACTTCTCAAGAGCAAGATAAGGCACAAAAAAGTGAGGAGGTAGAAGTTGATCCTGTGTTAACCTCCAACCTTTTAGATTTAAGCTCCAGGGTAAGTTTGCAAGGACGTGAAGGGCTTGCCTCGATGAATCAGGCTTTAATTAAGGTTAAAAGAAAAGTTGCTTTAACCGTAACTGATTCTCGCTCTAAGGTTTTAGCCAAAGGTGTGTATGATGCAGGAAATACTATTAAAGTGACCGGCATTCCTCCTTTGAAAGTTGCAACTTCAGATACACAAGCCATTGAAGTTTCATATATGGGCGGCAGGGTAGTAACTCCTAATGCTAAACAGGCAAGTTTTAATCTGCCATCAAAGGGAAAGTAAAAGATGAGAGATTTGTTAGCACCTCCAATTAGGCGTAAAAGTCGTGCCATCCATGTAGGCAATGTGCAAATTGGCGATGGCGCACCTATTAGTGTGCAGACTATGACTAACACTGACACTAAAGATGTTGAGGCTACAGTCTCTCAAATCACTGCGATGGTAAAGGCAGGTGCTGATTTAGTGCGCGTGTCTGTGCCTGATGAGGAAAGTGTCAAAGGCTTTGCCCAAATTGTAAAAAAGGTTTCGGTGCCAATTGTTGCTGATATTCACTTTGATTATCGCATTGCTATAGCTTGTGCCGAAAATGGGGCGGCGGCTTTGCGTATAAATCCTGGCAATATTGGCTCAAAAGAGAAAGTGGCGGCTGTCTGTCAGGCGGCAAAAGATCATGGCCTTCCAATTCGCGTTGGAGTGAATGCTGGCTCTTTAGATAAAGATTTACTTAAAAAATATGGTCCACCGTGCCCTGAGGCAATGGTGGAGGCTGCCTTGCGTTCAGCTGAGATCTTAGAGTCGCACAATTTTGTCGATTATGCCTTCTCAGTTAAAGCCTCTGAGCTTAATTTATGTACCGCATCCTATGAGCTTTTAGCCTCTAAAACTGATGCTCCATTGCATTTGGGAATTACCGAGGCAGGTGGCCTTATGGCAGGTACCGTGCTCTCTTCAATTGGAATTTCCTATCTTTTAGGTAAAGGCATTGGTGATACTTTGCGCGTCTCCTTAGCCGCCGATCCTGTAGAAGAGGTAAAGGTTGGCTTTGCAATTTTAAAGTCCATGCATATAAGATCGCGTGGAGTTGATATAATTGCCTGCCCAACTTGTGCCCGTCATGGTATTGATGTGGTGGGGGCAGTAAGTGAGCTTGAAAAGCGCTTGAGCACTTTTGATAAGCCTTTAAAAGTTGCGGTGATGGGCTGTGTGGTAAATGGCCCAGGTGAGGCACGCGGTGCAGATGTTGCAGTGTGTGGTATGAAAAATGGTCAGGCAATGGTCTACATAAAAGGTGAGAGCGTAGGTAAAATTCAAGGCTCTCAAGTGGTAGATACCATTGAGCGCTTAGTGCGCGACTATAAGCCTGAGCAAAAGATTTCTTTTAATTTGTTAGGTGAGTAATTTTAAGTTATGGCTTTAAAGATCCAAGCTATTCGTGGTATGAATGATCTCCTCCCTGAGGATACTTCTATTTGGCAACAGGTAGAAAGCGTTTTAAGACAGACTGTAGCCTCTTTTGGTTATCAGGAAGTGAGAATGCCAGTTTTAGAGCAAACGGCCTTGTTCTCACGTGCCATCGGTGAGGTTACGGATGTAGTTGAAAAGGAGATGTATACCTTTGAGGATCGCTCAGGTGATCTTTTATCCTTACGCCCTGAAGGTACCGCAGGTTGTGTGAGAGCCTGCCTTGAGCACAATTTAATCTACAATCAAGAGCAAAGATTGTGGTATATGGGACCTATGTTCCGTCATGAAAGACCACAAAAGGGCCGCTATCGTCAATTCCATCAATTAGGTGTGGAAGTTTTTGGTTTAAATGGTCCAGATATTGATGCTGAGATCATTATGTTAACTCATCTTTTATGGCAAAAATTAGGAATTGCTGACAAGTTAAGCTTAGAGCTTAATACCTTAGGTACTAAAGAGGAGCGTTTGAAGTATCGCGAGGCTTTAGTTCAATACTTAGAGGCCAATTTTGATAAGTTAGATGAAGACTCAAAAAGACGTACCCACACCAATCCATTGCGCGTTTTAGACTCTAAGGATGAGGGGGTAAAGGAAGTCTTAAAGGGTGCACCAAGCCTTATGGACTTTTTAGGTGAGGAGAGCCTCAAGCACTTTAATGACTTACAAGAGCTTTTAAAAGCCGAAGGTATTTCCTACACCATAAATCCACGTTTAGTGCGCGGTCTTGATTATTACAATTTAACTGTCTTTGAGTGGGTAACCGATGCTTTAGGTGCTCAAGGTACCGTCTGTGGCGGTGGCCGTTATGATGGACTTGTCGAAGAGTTAGGTGGTAGCCCAACTCCTGCGGTGGGCTTTGGTTTAGGACTTGAAAGATTAATGCTTTTACTTGTTACCTTAGAGAAGGTAAAAGTACAAAGTCCAGTTGATGTTTATATCGTAGGCCAAGGTGCGGGTGCTACTTTATATCAAGCAAAAGTTGCGATGGCTTTAAGAAAGGCCTTAACTAATGTTAAAATCATGAACCATTGTGGCGGTGGCAACTTTAAAAAGCAATTTAGAAGAGCCGATAAGCTTGGTGCTAAGGTTGCAGTCATCGCAGGTGAAAGTGAAATTCAAGCTTCAACTGTCACCTTAAAAGATTTAATTAATCAAGAAAGTGAACAGCTTACCGTATCCCTTGAGAATTTACCTCAAGCTGTTTTAAATATGCTTAATAAAAAGGATTAGTCATGGATGTTTTAACCGACGATCATGAAAGAGAAGAAGCGGTCAGAAAATGGTGGCATGAGTATTGGAAACCAATTGCTCTAGGTGTTTTCATCGCTTTAGCAGGTTTAGTTGGCGTAAGACAATATCAGTCTTATATGCTAGGTGTGCATCAGGAAAAAGCTTTTGAGGTTTACACTCATCGCTTAGATTTAAACAATCATGGTGCAAGTGCGGTAAATGCTGCTAAAGAGTTCATGCAACAAAATGAAGATATCTTTGGGGCACTTTTAGCCTTAGATGTTGCCGCCACGCAAATTGATAGTAAAGATTATCAAGGCGCAAGTGAGTCTGTGGATTTTGCCCGTCGCTTCGGTGGTGATTTAATTGCTACCACCGCCTCTTTAACTGAGGCGCGTTTAAAGGCACAAAGTGGTGATTTTCAAGGCGCAATTGACGTTTTAAATGCTTTAAGTGATGAGTCTTATATCGTTGAGAAAAATGAGACCTTAGGTGATGTCTATTTAGCTCAAGGTGATAAGGCTAAAGCTCGTGAGGCTTATTTAAAGGCCGTAGATGAGGCTATAGCTCGCAAACTTGCCATTTCTCCTTTATTGCAGATGAAAGCCGATAGCGTATCTCAAAATGGAGATGAAGGTGTATTTCGCAAGGTAATGCAAGCAAGCGCTACAAATGCACCTTTAAAGTAGAAAATCTCAAGCGAAATTTGGGAAAGTTATATACAATAAGAGGTGTCAAAAAAGGCACCTTTTTGTAATTTTAGGGAAAATTTATGAGATTTACCAAACACGCTCTAGCAGCAATTGCTGCCGCAGTTTTTATTTCAGCTTGCTCCACTGAAGATCCTTATGCTCCAGTTGAAGCTTTAGAGATAGATAATCAATTTGCTCTAGACAGCCTCTGGTCAACTTCTGTAGGCGGTGGTGTTGGTGAATTTTATAGTGCTCTCTCCCCAGCTTTTGCCTCAGGTACCATTTATGCCGCAGCCCGTGATGGCGATGTTTTTGCCATTGAAGCTAAAACTGGCGATAAGATTTGGAATACTGATTTATCTGATGAAGAGGAAAATGACAGTTCCCGCTCAACACGTTTGTCAGGTGGTGTTGCAGCCTACGCAGGTAAAGTTGCCGTTGGCTCTGAAAATGGCTACCTTTATGTGTTAAATGCCATTGATGGAACTTTACAGTGGAAGGCTTATACCGGATCTGAATTAGTCTCTAGACCTTCATTTTCAAAAAGTGCCGATAAGGTTTTTGCTTTAGACAATAGAGGCCGCGTTTTTGCCTATAACGCTTTAAATGGTGAGAGACTTTGGGTTTCAGGTGATGCCCCAAATAACTTGCGTTTAAGAGCCCAAAGTGAAATTGTCGTCGTAGGTGATGATTTCTTAGTTTTAGGTCAATCAAATGGTAAGGTTTCAATCCTTTTACAAAACACCGGTGCTATTGTAAATCAGCTTACCATCTCCCAAGCCTCAGGTGCTAATGCCTTAGAGCGCATTAACGATATTTCAGCAACGCCTTTCTTTGAAGGCTCCACCATGTATTCAATCTCCTACAATGGTGGTCTTTTAATTTATGATTTTGCAACTCATCAAGTTTTAAATCGCTTGCCTTACAATTCAAGCACTAATTTAGCCTTAGATGATACTTCAATTGTTTTAACCGATGATAATGGACATGTCTTCTGTATCAATCGTGCCGATTATACTGAAAGATGGGCCAATACTTCTTTGAGCTATCGTAATGTCACAGCTCCAGTAATTTACGGTGACTACGTGGTAGTAGGTGATTTTGAGGGCTATCTTTATTTTATGGACTTAAAAGATGGCTCTATTGATGGCATGTTTGACATTGACAGCTCAGGCATATATCATGAGCCGCTTTTAGCTGATGGTAATTTATATGTTACCTCACGCGATGGCGATCTTGAGTGCGTAAAATACGATCCTAAAGGTCTTGCCTTCTCCAAGGAAGCTGCTTTAAAGATGGCTCAAGATTATGCAGCTGTGGGTATTGATTTAAGAGCCCCAGGGGTTGGCGATGGCGGTATTTATGCGCCAAATGCGATTTCCCAAGAGGCCTTAATGGCAAGACGTGAGGCGGTAATTCGCGCTGCCCGTCAAGCTGAAGCCAGACAAAGAGCTGCCGAGGCGCAAATGCGTGAGTATGAAAAGCGTCGTCAAGAGTATGAGCGTCGCTATGAGCAAGAGCGCGAGAGATTATCAGGCTTTGGTATTGGCCAATAATCTTGCCTTAATTAAAAATTACAAGGCTCAAATTGAAGTTTGGGCCTTAAAAAGTGTCACTTTTTTAAGCCTTTGTTTCAGCCGTGAGGCCCTAAACAGAGGTTTTCTTTACTTTACATAGGTGTTAAATGAAAGTTGTTGCCCTCGTAGGCTGCCCAAATGTGGGTAAATCTACATTATTTAACCGTTTAACTAAAACTCGTGATGCCTTAGTTGCAGATTTCCCAGGCTTAACCCGTGATAGAAAATACGGGCGGGCGATATTTGATGGTCGCGAGTATATTGTCGTGGATACCGGTGGTATCTCAGATGATAAAGAGCAACCCCATGATCTAACCTCACGCATGACCAATCAAGCCTTGCAGGCTATTGCCGAGTGCGATTTAGTGCTTTTTATGGTCGATGCAAGAGCAGGTTTAGTGACAGGTGACTTACAGGTAGCCGAGTTTATAAGACGCTCTCACAAGCCTTGTGCCTTGGTGGTAAATAAGATTGATGGCCTTGATCCTGATATTGCAGGCACTGAGTTCTACAGCTTAGGTTTAGGTGAAATTCATCAAATTGCCGCAGCTCACGGACGCGGTGTGACCTCCTTAGTTGAAGATGTCATTGCCCCAATCTTACGTGAGGAAGGTCCTTTAGATAGTGATCCTAAACCTGAAGATTTAGAAAAAGAAGAGGAAGAAGATTTCTCTGACTTTGATGTCGATGTCTCACGTCTTTATGAGGATGTGGAGGTTGAGGATGTCGAGGAAGAGCAAAACGAGCTTAGCGATGAAGAGTTAGCTCAAATTGTCGCTTCTGAAGATAACTTCAAAGATGACGAGCTTGACACTCAAGATGACTTATCAGCTAAAGATGACGCTTCTGAGGCTTCTTTTGATGAAGATCTTGAGGATGAAGACTTTGATGAGGATGAGGCCCTTGCTGCCGAATTTCTTGATGATGAACAAGAGCAAGCTCAAGAGAATAAGGCAGAAGGTAAAAAGCGCTATGGCAAAGAGAAGTCACAGTGGGAACAAGGCTATGAGTTCTTAGAGAACGTGCCTTTAGATGTCACAGGCGGTGGTTTTAATTGGCATGAGTTTAGAGAGGCCAAGCGTGCTCGTGAAAAAGGTGGGGAGGGTGCTACCAACTTAACTGATGAGCAAAAGGCGGCTTTAAAAGAGCAAGAAAAGCGCTGGGCAGACAGGCCTTTTGCCGATTTACCAATTAAATTTGCTTTAGTGGGCAAGCCTAATGTGGGTAAATCTACTTTAACCAATCGCCTTTTAGGTGAGGATCGTGTGGTAGTTTGTGATATGCCAGGCACCACTCGTGATTCTATCTATATTCCTTTAGAGCGAGGCGATCAAAAGTACATCGTCATCGATACCGCAGGTGTCAGACGTCGCAAGAAGGTCTCCGAGGTCATTGAGAAGTTCTCAATTGTGAAGACTCTAAAGGCCATTGAAGATGCAAATGTGGTGATCTTAGTTATTGATGCGCGAGAGCATATTACAGATCAAGATCTCTCACTTTTAGGCTTTATCATCGATTCAGGCCGCTCCTTAGTTGTAGCCGTAAATAAGTGGGATGGTTTGACCACCGATTTTAAAGATGAAATTCGCCGTGAGCTTGATTTACGCTTAGGCTTTGTCGACTTTGCCCGTGTGCACTTTATCTCAGCCCTACATGGCACCGGGGTGGGTAATCTTTTTGATTCTATTAATGAGGCCTATGAGAGTGCCACTCGTCGCAACTCATCTTCAACTTTAAATCGCATTTTACAGGCTGCCGTACAAGAGCATGAACCACCAATTAGCGGTGGCAGACGCATTAAGCTTAAGTATGCTCACGCAGGTGGCTATAATCCACCACGCATTATTATTCACGGCAATAAGGTTAATAAGTTACCTGATAGCTATAAGCGCTATATCATCAATTGCTATCGCAAGGCCTTAAAGATCATGGGTACGCCAATTATCCTTGAATTTAAGGAAGGTACTAATCCTTTTGCTAATGAAAAGCCTGCACAAAAGAGACTTACACAATCTAAGATGCGTGAGTTAAGACGCAAGGAGCAAAATGAAAGAATGTGGGCACATGCGGCTAAAAAACGTGAAAAAGAGTTAGCTCGTGCCAAGGAAAAAGGTGCGCGTGAGGGTATGGTCTTAAGAGCGGGTAAAGCATCCTCTAAAAAGCGCTAAGCTTACTTGCTTTAGATAAGATTTTTTCTTAAAACCTTGAGGCTAAAGCAAGTTAGTGATTAATTTAACTTATGCCGCATAATTCCCCTTGCGAAAGCTTTGGGATGTAGCGGCTTATAGCACTGTTATAGCCCAAGAATTAAGAAACGAGCGTTGTGTTTTAGTGCAAACATCTAATAATTCTTGCAAACGCGAAGTGATCTTAGCCCTGCCACCTCTTAGCTTGAGGATTAAACAGGCAACGAGGTAATAACCACCACCTCATCATCTGAATGTTTAGTCTGAGGTCGATAAGAAAACTGCTCTATCACTTTTGCTGAAGCTTTAGGTGGTGTTGCTATAAATCTAGAACAAGTTTGGCTTTTCTTTTGAAATAAATGTCCGCGCAATCCCATTATCTTTAGATGATGGGTCAAGCGGACTCAATGTTATAATGTGACACA
>CALXNU010000041.1 GCA_944389835.1 uncultured Succinivibrionaceae bacterium | reverse complement strand
GGAGCCGTGTGCGATAAAGTCGCACGCACGGTTCGGAGGGAGGGGCAAGGCGCTAAACGCCATCCCCTACCCCTATTATGGATATTTGAAAATTAAAATTAATTTTCAATAACATGCACAATAAAGCGTGAAGTATTTTTCACAACTTTCATAGATACCATATTTTGAAGTTTGCCTGCATAATCTAAGAAAGTATTTGAGACTATATAGGCCTTACCTTGAGGATTTAAATGCTCTTTGAGGTTTTTGAGCATTTGTAAGGTAGCATTAGTTTCAATTTTCACTCCCTGATGGAAGGGTGGATTTACCACGATTAAATCAAATTTGCCGACCTTTTCTAAAAAGTTACTGGCAATAATGTCACCTTGTAAGTTATGCCTTGAGAGGTTTTGTGAGGTTAAAGCTAAAGCTTGCGCACTTACATCACAGAAAGTTACTTGAGCGTGAATGCTTGCAAGTGCAATGCCGACAACGCCACAACCACAGCACAGATCTAAAACACTTTTATGTTGTATAAAGCTACAATCGATGGCACTTAAGAGTAAGGCGGTTCCCTCATCTAAAGTTTGAGGACTGAAAACTGCGAGATCTTGGAGAAGATCAAGTGTATATTCATCTTGATTTAGAAGTAAATGATTACCATTAAAGCTAAAGCTTAAAGAGAGATTTTGAGTCTTTTTAGGCTTGGGAAAAGCTTTATCTTTGTAGTAAGTGGCCCCAAAGAGCGTGCATTTTCTGGCACTATCAATTTTAATGATCTCAGAGCAAGTGCTTAAAAGCTTATTTGCACTTTTGCCACCTGCATCATTAGCACCTGCAATTAAGATAGATGCACCATCTTGAAATTTACTTTGAAAACTTGCAAGTAAAGTTTCGGAGATCCCTTTAGTTTTAGTAAGCAAAAGACAGATAAGATCGTAGTCAGCGTCTATAAGCTCTAAAGCTTCTTGTCGAGAACCAAAAATAATTTCAAGATGTTTATATCGACAAACAGCTGGGCTTTTAGGATTTAAATCTTGCATAAAAAGCCCTGCCATTTTGCTTGCGGTTAAAAAGTTATCCACAAGCAAAGTAGCTTTAAGGCCAACTTTTGCAATATGTAGAAGATTTTCATCATCAATTTCACCTAAAAACAAAATTTTTTTAGCATTGAAAATTTCAATATTGCGATCAAGTAGGGTTAAAAGATTACTTAAAGCCACTTATTTTTCCTCTTCTTTTAAGGAGCGCTTGTGTTTTAAAGCTTGCGCTAAAAGCACGTACTGATCTACTCGCAAATCCTCAGGTCTTAGTTGTAAATTAAGGCCATTGCTTTCTAGATCTTCGGCACTAAAAATAGAGCTTAGGGCATTGCGAATGGTTTTACGCCTAGCGCTAAATGCAGTACGCGTGATCTCAGACATAAAAGGAACTAGAGATCTTTGTTCAGCACTTAAAGCTTTAGGTTTAAGTCTTACTACCGCAGAGGTAACTTTAGGGCGCGGGCGAAACGCCTGTGGAGGTACAATTAAAAGCGGAATTACTTGGGCTAAATATTGTACCATGACGGTAAGTCGCCCATAGTCAGCAGAAGAAGGTCCAGCTCCTAATCTTTCAACTACTTCTTTTTGTAACATAAAGTGCATGTCAATAATGCCTTCTTGATTTAAAAGGTGAAAGATTAAAGGTGAGGTAATGTTATAAGGTAAATTACCAAAGACGCGAAGCTTACCTGCACCTTCTAAAGTGCTGTAATCAAATTTAAGCGCATCAGCCTCAATTAAAGTTAAACCTTTAAGGAAAGGATCATGACTTAAGATTTCAACTAAGTCACGATCAAGCTCAATTGCTGTAAGTTTTTGGGCTCGCTCTAAAACGGGTCGCGTAAGGGCAGCATGGCCTGGTCCTATCTCTACTAGGTATTCGCCAACTTTAGGATTAATAGCATCGACAATTGAAGCGATGATGCCATCATCAATTAAGAAATTTTGGCCAAATCTTTTACGGGCTTTAAAATCTGGTGGTGGCAGAGCCATCTTACTCTCCTTTAAGCATATATTTTGCTAAATCTAAAGCGGCAATTAATGAACCGCCATCAGCTTTGTTGGTGCCTGCAATTTCAAGTGCAGTACCATGATCAACAGAGGTTCTAATATAGGGTAAACCTAAAGTTGTATTGTAACCATGATCAAAACCGACATATTTTAAAACCGGTAAACCTTGATCATGGTACATGCATAACATCGCATCAGCAATCTTTAAGTATTGTGGGGTAAACATAGTATCGGCAGGTAAAGGTCCGATTAAATTAAACCCAAGTTTTCGATAATGCTCTAAAACTGGAATAATAATGTCTTGTTCTTCATGACCTAAAAGGCCTGCCTCTCCTGCATGAGGGTTTAAACCTGCCACACAAATACAAGGATTTTCTCTGTGGAATTTAGTTTTAAGATCATGGGCTAAGATCTCAATGGTGTCAGAGAGATTTTCATAAGTGATAGCAGCGCTTACTTCTTTAATTGGCAGATGGGTAGTGACTAAAGCGACTTTAAGCTCAGTACATCCTAACATCATGACTACTTTTTTAACCTGACATTTTTCTTGAAGATATTCAGTATGTCCTGAAAATTTAATGCCAGTTTGTGCAATGATAGATTTACTAATAGGTCCCGTAACTAAGGCTTGATATTTATGTTGGATTAAACCCTCGTGAGCTAAATCTAAAAGTTTTAACACATAAGGGGCGTTTGCCACATCCATCTTGCCTGGAATTGAAGGATTTACAAGTGGCACATGCTCAACATAAAGAGTATTTGCTAAAGCTTTAACGTTTTGCGTAAAAGGTAGGACTTGTACATCATCTGCATAAACCTTAATTCGCTCATTAATTAAATTAAGATCGCCTAAGACTACAATTCTTTCATTTTCACTACATTTAACTTTAGCTAAAAAATAACTAAGTTGCGGACCAATGCCTGACGGCTCACCTGAGGTATAAACAATAGTATTCATAAGCTTGAAATGCAAAACCCCGCGGGTGCGGGGCTTTTGAGACTAAAAAGAGTTAAATTATTGTTGATCAAGATTTAAATTAGCATCAACGAGGGCTTTATCAATCACGTGAATATAAGCGGTTTCACGTAATTCTCTCTCCCATGCTACGGACTCTTGAGCAAACATTCTTTGGAAGATTAAATCACGAGCCTTATCACGGTAAGCCTCATCAGAATCCTTATCAATGCGGATATCTTTTAAGTAAATAAGGTGCCAACCAAAGGATGATTTAATAGGCTGTGAAATCTCTCCTACATGAAGCTTGACCATGCCTTGAGCAAAAGCGCGATCGTAACGCTCAGGGGTGGCATAGCCTAAAGCGCCACCATTGACTGCTGAACCTGGATCTTCTGAGAAGTTACGGGCTGCATCTTCAAAACTTATCTCACCTGAAATAATTCTGTTTCGTAAAGCACTTAATTCTTGATAGGCCTTTTCATCAGAGAAAATTACTGAGGTAGTTAAGAGAATATGGCTGGCATCATAGAGGCGAATTGGCTCTACTGCCTCAGTTGAGATATCAATTAACTTAAGTAAGTGCATACCAAAAGGAGATCTAAAAGGACCTATTACATCACCTTTTTGGGCTTTTAATAAAGCAGGGAGAAATGGTACTGGAATTTGACTTTCAGGGAGGAAGCCAAGATCGCCTGCTTGTGCGGCAAGTGAGCCTTGAGAGTAGCGGGCGGCCATATCATTAAAGTCAGCACCTTCTCTTAATTGCTTTCTAATATAAGAAATGGTGCCGTTTGCTCTATCAATTTGACCTATGGTTGCATTAGCAGAAAGCGGCACAATTAATTGGGCAATGTGATAGCGTGGTTCAACAGTTCCCACATTACGTAAACTTTTAGCTAGAAGATCGACTTCACTTTCTGAAACTGAAACACGACTTCTAACTCTTGCTTGACGGACTTCACTTAAGATCATTTCATCGCGAAATCTTTCACGAGCCTGAGTTTGAGATAAACCATTTTCTTTGGCTAAACGATCTAAAAACTCTTGTTCGCTCATGCCATTGCGAGTTGCAGATTGAGCAATAGCCTGATCTAATTGTAAGTCATTTAAGGCAATGCCTTGGCTTTGGGCTAACTGTAAAACAAGTGATCTGGTAATTAAACTTTCTAAAGCTGCTTTGCGGGCACTAATATCGTCAATTTCATTACCGCGAGCTCTAAGTTGAGATTTAACCTGAACCTCGGCCTCATTAAGCTCACTTTCTAAAATGATGTCATTATTAACGATAGCAGCTGCACTATCTAAAGGTACTTCTGCTGCCATGGAAGCCGGAATTAGAGTAAAGCTTAAAATCGCGGCTAATGAGGTAAGCGAAAATTTCTTAAAAAACATAATTTCCCCAATCTAGGTGAACTTAAAGCTGACAGCATAGATTTTAGCTTTTTTAAGCAATGCTGTCTTGCTTATCTTTAAACTTTATTCTTATTTTTTAACTAACGGTTAAGGTTAGTTGGATTGAAATGATCAATTAAACGGGTGTCAGTTGAGTTGACATTGTCATCTCCGGTAACGTTTATCGCACCTAAGCCCTTAAACTCGAATTGAATACCAAAACGGGTCTCACTTTCTGAGGTCATGCGATCCCAATTAGTACGATTGTAGTCTTCAATCATGAAGGAGATAGCAAAACAACACTCTTCATAGCGTAAGGCAATCTTCTTATCAATATCATGATCTTGTTCTAAATCACGGTAAGCTGCGGTAATTAAACTTAGCTTATCTGAGAACAGCGGCATTTTTAATTGTAAGCCTACTTGATCTAAGTCAATAACACGATTTTCTAAAGTACGATTACCATCTCGTGCAAAACGATAGTTTACTTGCACCATATAGCCATTATCGTCTGCATATTCAGTCATGAAATTCCAGCTTGAAATTTCATTGTTTTCAGTGTCATAGGTAACCTGACCGTGGGATGTTACTTCTTTTATTGGACTTAAATCTAAGGTCATGGCAAGAGGAGATCTTGGGTAGTCATCAGCCTCGTCATTTGGATTTAAGGTAACCCGAGAGGGGACTAAGCTGTAGGTTTGCGAGATAGCAAAACGCATCATCTCTCTGTCATGAGGATCAAGAAGTCTTGAGGTAAGACCAAAGGTAAGAGCATTTGTATCTGCAATACGATCTTTACCTGTAAATCTTCTATAAGAGAAGTTTGAATAATAATCCGTCATACGATCTGTAGTATCGTAAAGTCCGATATCATTTTGATCTTCGTATGGAATATAACGATAGGCAATTTCAGGCTCTAAAGTTTGAGTGTGACGCAAATCTAAAGCTTTACGCTCAAGGGTGGTTTTACCCTTTAACTCAAGCAAATATAAAGCACGAGTTTTTGAGCTTTCAAGCTCTTTAAAACCTAAAATATTGCTATAGTAATCAGGCAACTTACTTAAACTGTCTTGATCGTAATTAGTTAAGAAACCAGTAGCCCCAGCCTCAAGTACGGTGCCTCGTGAGTTGAAAAATTGATAGTCAATTGAAGGTTCTAAGTGCAGACGAGTGACATTAAAGTCATCATAATCGCCATCACTTGGATCGGTAAATTGCACAAGTTCACCATCAAAGCGTGCTAAAATCGGACCATAGTTTTGATACCAACTGCTCGTAAGTTGTGGTCTCATGGCAAAAGGTCTTACGATGGAAGCCTCTTTTGGCACTAAGCTTTGATATTCTCTAACCTCAAAGCCTATATCATAGCTTTCACGATTCCAGGCAGTTTTAAATGATTGCATAAGATTATTATCAGTAGTAGAGGCATCTGTGCTTCCAAAATCTGATAGATAATCATAATCACCAGGTCTTACTTTTTGATAATCCACAATAAAGGAGAGATCATCATTATAGAATGAGGATTTGTGATACCAGTCTATCATCCATCTCTCTTTACTGTCCTTGCCTTCATCTAACTCCCAACCATTATCATGATAAATATAGTCGGTAACTAAAGAGCCTTGTGAGTTCTCACTTAGCATATAGCGAAATTCATTTGATAATAAAACTCCACGATCTGTCATAAATCTTGGGGTTATAGTATCGTCATAATTAGGCGCTAGATTTAAGTAAATAGGCTGCGCATAATCAAAGCCATTAGTTGAACTTACACTAATTTGCGGATATAAAAGGCCGCTTTTTCTTTCATCTGAGATTGGAAAGTTTATATAAGGCGTCCAAAAAACTGGAACTTCACCCAAATAAACGGTTGCGTTATAAGCCTCACCAAAGGCCTCTCCTTTGACTAATTCAACTTCAGAGGCTTTTAAATGCCAACTTTCTGCATTTGCCGGGCAGGTTGAAAAACTAAGATCGGTAATATAAGAGCTTTGCTCTTGATTGTTAATTTCAAGAGTTTTAGTAGACCCTCGTGCAGGTGAGCCATTTAACTGAAAGTCACTCTCTCCAAGATTAGTAATCTTAGTTTCAAGATTTGATTTAATCGGCTCATCAGTGGTGATGGTATATTCAGGTCCTTGATAAATTACATTGCCTTCAGAAGTTACAATGTTTGAGTTTTGATCATAAGAGGCTTTGCCTGCTTTTAAGGTTTTATCTCCTTGAGTTAAAAGGACATTTCCCTCATAAACTACTGCACCACCGATGCTACCGTAGACTGAGTCTGAGCTTATATTAACTGGTGTGGTATTAACATCATAATTAAGTGGGGTGCGATAAGATGGCACACCATAATAGCAACCTAAATCTTTTTCAGGAATTGGTAAAAAAGGAGATGCTTGCCATTCATTACCTTCAAGTCTTGTTAAAAGCCTAAAAGGGAAGGTTGAAATATCTGCAAAACGTCTTTCTTTAAGATAGCGTTTTGAAGTAGGCGAGCGCATGGTTTGTACAGTTTTGGTTGCAAAAGAAGAAGTATTTAAAAGCTTGAGCTGCCCTTGACTTAGTTGTGATCTTGGTTGAGTGACCATTAGCGATGAAGTGGACTCTTGAGCATAAGAGATAGCAGGAAAGCTTAAAGCTAAGGCAAGAGCATAAGCGAGAGCACTTACCTTGGTTTGCTTAATGTAAGTTAGGTTTGTTTTTGTATTCATGTTAAAAATAATAGGCAAAGATTATGAAAAACGCTTTGGCAATTTAGGATCGTTTAATAAATCAGCATCTTGATCCTCGTTTACAGCATTACCTGCAATGGTACGCTCTTCATTAGCCCAAGCCCCAAGATCTAAAAGCTTGCATCGTTCACTGCAAAATGGACGATAGGGATTTTTAGAACTATAAACTATTTTTTTGCCACAGTTTGGACAATTAACATAGATGACATTGGAACTTACTTGAGGGCTTTGTTTAAGATGAGCCTCTTTGATGATTTCATCATAAGTTCCCTCCGGCAAAAGATCTTTTAAGCTCACGCTAAAGCTCCTTTTACAAAGGCAAGTTCAAATTCAATATCGCCAACTTCCGCACCTTTTTCATAAGGTAAAAAACGAACATTGATACTTGATTGAAAACCACTTACCACCGGATAGCCACGTACATAATCTGGATAACGGATGGCAATAAAATCGCAATTTTCCCCAGATTCTTTCATAAAACCTTTGATGGCTACGCGTTTTTGAAAATCTGCACAAAGTCGCCAAATGTATAAGATAGTAGCAATTGGGGTGCGGATCGTATCAAGCTCAAAGAGCCATTTTTCAACGCTTTGATTTTTTTCTTCATTAGGTAGCGAGCACCAAAAGGTAAATAATGGTGTATCAAAGCAATTAACACCACAAGGGGTTAAAAAGCGTGGTTTAATGTTGCTTAGAATTAAGTCATCACGCAACACGGTACGCTGTCTTGTAAACTTATTTAAGCTTTGATAAGAGGCAGCAATTGCATTTCGTAATTGCTCAATAAAGCTTGTATCAGCCTCAGGGTCTAAAGCCCAGTTTTTTAATTTTAAATCAATGCGCTCTAAATCTTTTGAAATATCAATCTTAAGGGCACCAGAACCATCAACAAGATCCATGTAGTCGATAATGCCGCGTAAAAAAGATAAAGTTTGAGCGTTTGAATTAAGATCACGACATTCTTCTACGCGCTTGAAAATAGTTTCAAACTTAAGATAGGTGCGTGCCTTAGGAGTTAGCGGAAAATCGTATGCAAACATGGGATTTAATGTTTTCCTTCATTTTTAGCTAAAGCTAAATAACGCTGATGTAATTTCTCAATTTCAAAGGATAATTCCTTATCTGAAAGTGAGCTAGTATCAATAATATCGTCACCGTGACTTTGACGATAAGATCGGTCAACCTGATTTTTCATGATACTAAGAGCAGTTTCTTTAGAACAGGCATCCCTTTTGATGATACGCTGTAATTGAACTTCCTCATTAGCATCTAAAACTAAAATCCTATCGGTGAGGTTTTCAAGCTTACGCTCAAAAAGAAGCGGAATAGCTAACACCACATAGGGGGCTTTTTCTAAATATTCTTGAGTTTTGCTAATTAATTCTTGACGAATGGCACCTTGTAAAAGGGTGTTTAAATATGCAAGTTCTTTTTCATCGTCAAAAACTATTTGCCGTAAAAGAGAGCGATTTAAAGTGCCATCTTCAAGGAGAATTTGTTCTCCAAAGTGACAGACGATTTGCTCTAAAATTGTTGATCCTTTAGAGGTTAACTCTCGTGAGATCACATCACAGTCAACAACAGGGATCCCAAGTGCCAAAAAAGCCTTTGATGCAGTACTTTTACCGCACGCAATGCCTCCAGTCAAACCAAGTCTGAAAGCCATAAACTCTCCTCTTTTAGCACTTGAAAAAATTATTGGGAAACAAGCAAGATAAGTCTTACTTGTCATCTACTTCAAGCTTTAAGCTTAAAGTTTTGAAAATTGTTATTAACTCTCTAAATAAAGATACTAAGCCTTTATTTTTGCTATTTTAAAGGATCTTTAGTTATAAGAGAGTTTTATTAATCTTTACTAGGGGTTGATTATAGCACGCGAAGCCATCCTTAGCCATTTAAGCCTAGGTTTTAGTGATTTAGTTTGCGCTTAGTTTTTCTTATCCTGTTATAATTTTGAGGGATTAGATTGTAGGTGAAAAAGAAGTGAAAAAAACATTTTTGTCTACTGCACTTTTAGGTGCTTTAGTTGCATTAAGCGGTTGTGAGCAAAGCGCATCAATTACAAACTTAACGGCGGCTACTTTCAAAGTAGACGGTAAAGAGATTTATTTAAGAGGTGAGATGAATGATTATGCCATTCTTTCATCTTATAAACTTGTAAAAGAAGATGATTACAAATATTGTGCTTTAGCGCCCTTAAGAGCAGATTGGGCCCCTTATCGTTTCAAATTTGCCGATCCTGCTTGGACAAATGGTGCTAATTTTGGTTTTGCACAAGCCCCAGGTGTTTTACGTGAAGGTTCATCTCCGGTACTTTTAAATCGTTTTTCTCGTTTTGAAGAGTTGCGCTATTTCCCAAGTGAGGATGGGGTGTATCAATTTTGCATTAGTGTCGATGGGGATGAGTATTATGCAATCGTCAGCAAAGCTCAACATGCTAAATTAGGTCTTATAGATAGCATTTTTGTAAAGCAAGATGAGAAAACTTTAGAAAATACTGAAGAGTAAAGAATAAGTTACATGGCAATAGTACAAAAAACTGAGGATGAAAGATTACTTTTATCCTTTCAAGATTTTTTGCTTTTAGAAAGAGAGTTGGCCTCTTTATCGATTAAAGCCTATCTTTCAGATATAAAATTATTTTTTAATTTTTTAAAAGCTCAAAATTTATCTTTAACTAAGTTTAGTAATGAGCATATTCAAGCTTATCTTAAAGAAAAGGTAGAACTTGACTCAAGAAGTGTGGCGCGCTTTTTATGTTCGCTTAGAACCTATTGCCAATTTTTAATTAAACAAGGCATAAGACAAGATGATCCGGCAGCTTTAATTGATAATCCAAGACTAGCTAAAACTTTGCCTCACACTTTATCTGAAGAAGCGGTAAGTTTAATTTTAGAAGCCCCGGATTTGACAACTCATGTAGGTCTTAGAGATAAGGCGATGCTTGAGACTTTGTATGCTACGGGTTTGCGAGTAAGTGAGCTTGTTAATTTAAAGTTTGAAAATATAAACTTAGTCGATGGCTTTGTGTTAATTCGCGGCAAAGGCGATAAAGAGCGGATTGTGCCTTTAGGGGAGAGTGCAATTTATTGGTTATCAACTTATATTTCATCAGATGAAAGAAAGTTGAAAGATCCTAAAGTGAGTTGCCCCTATGTGTTTTTATCTGCCAAAGGTTTAGGGGCGATGACGCGTATTGGCTTTTGGTATCGGATAAAAGTTTATGTAAAACAAGTAGGTTTAAGTTCAGATCCTTCCCCGCATACTTTCCGTCATGCCTTTGCCACACACCTTTTAAACCATGATGCAGATTTACGTTCCGTACAAATGCTCTTAGGCCACTCCTCGCTTACTACTACACAAATTTATACTCATGTAGCTTTAGCGAGGATGCAAGAGATTTATGCCAAAGCACATCCTTTGGAAAAAGAAAATTAATAAAGCCCTTTAACATAGGCTCCATTTGATGCAGGATATAGGGCTCCTAAAATCGAAGGTTTTTTTGAGCCTGTAATCTTGGTTAAATCAGAGCACTGCCTTTTAGTAAAAAGATAGGCAAAGTAGGCAAAGGCTTGCGGCTCTAAGAATTGTTCATCAACTCCAAACTCAGAGCTTAAACTTACTTTGATATTAAAAGGCTTAAGACCTTCTGCAAAAAGCTCTTTTAAAAGAGGATTAAAGGCTCCACCGCCACATAAGATAAGCCTGCTTGGCTCTTTTACGTAAGTGTTTTGAAGTTTTATGATCTCATTGAAGGTCGCCTTATAAGTAAAGTAAGTTAAAGTTTTAATTAAATCATATTTTGAGATTTTACAAGTTGCAACTTGTGCAAAGTAGGGTTCGAGCATTTTAAGGTTAAAAGTTTCCCGTCCTGTGGATTTGGGAGCTTCAAGTTTTAGATAAGGATGTTCTAAAAGAGAATTTAAAACTTCTTCATTTACCGTACCTTGTTTGGCGAAGGCGGCATCTTTGTCGAAGCTTACATTAAAAAGAGTGCGGCAACAGGCGTCAATTAGAGTATTTCCAGGACCGGTATCATAGCCTTTTAAAATTTCTTTTTCCTTATTAAGTAAGGTTAAATTACAAATTCCTCCGATATTTAAAATATAACGATACTCAGTAGGTGAAGATAAGACTTTTTGATGAAAAAGCGGGGTAAGAGGTGCGCCTTCTCCTTCTTGGGCAAGATCTGAGGCTCTAAAGTTGGCAATGACATCAATTTGGGTTTTAGCGGCAAGTAAGGCAGGATCATCTAATTGTAATGAAAATCCAAAATTTGGACGATGGCGAATAGTCTGACCGTGAGAGCCTATAGCTAAGATTTGATCTCTTGGAATGTTTTGTTTGGCAAGTAACTTTTCAATAACTTGAGCACTTTGAAGCGCAATTTTTTGTTTGATAATGCCACAAGTTTCAATTTCAGCAGGACCTGTTAAACATAATTCATGTAATTTATGTTTGATATTCAAAGACCAATCAAGGGATGCGGTATTGATAACTTTTAAACTTTCGTTATCACAGATCTTAATTAAAACTGCATCTAAGGCATCAATGCTAGTGCCAGACATTAAGCCTATAAAGTATTTAGCCATGCTCTTTTAGTCCTTTTTTAAAATTGAGAATATTTTCTCTTTTTGTGGAACTTTTTGCGCCTTGTTCGATCTTATTGACAGGTATATGATAAGCAATCTTTATAGCTACTGACAACGGAGTTTTTATTTTGTCCTTTAAGAATTACAAAGCATTTGCTTTAACAGCATTAGCTCTTGCTGTTTTCAATCTCACAGCTTGCAATGAAGCTGCAAGTGCAGAAGATAAGAAAGTTGTTGCACAAACTGAAGTTTCAGGTGAGTCAAAAGATGCAACTACAGTTACCAAAGATAGCCCATTTGAGGAGCGTGCCTCCTATGCTTTTGGTGCTTCAATTGGTATGTATGTTGCTAACATGCAGAAAAATCAAGCTGATATTGTAGGACCTTTAAGTAATGAACTTATCATTAAAGGTTTTATTGAGGCGATGAATGATAAGAGCCAACTAGATCAAGCAACCATTGAGTCTACTTTAATGGCTTTAAATGAAAAAGCTCAAGAGGCCATGCTTGCAAAAGCTGCCGCTGAGGCTAAGGCTAATTTAGATGCTGGCGAAAAGTTTTTAGCTGAAAATAAAGCTAAAGAGGGCGTTAAAGTTACCGACTCTGGTCTTCAATATAAGGTCATTAAAGAAGGTAAGGGTAAGAAACCTACTTCAGGCGATATAATTTCTGTTAAATATAAAGGTACCACGATTGATGGTCAGGTCTTTGATGAGCAGACTGAGCCTGTAGATTTCCCTCTTGATAATATGATCCAAGGCTGGGTTGAGGGTTTGGCATTAATGAGTGAAGGTTCAACTTATGAGCTCTATATCCCAAGTGCTTTAGGTTATGGTGAGCAGGGTGCAGGTGATCTAATTAAGCCAAATTCTGTATTGATTTTCAATGTAGAACTTGTTGCCGTAAAGAGTGCACAAGACAATGCTACTCAAGAGTCAAATACCACTTCAGCTAAATAATCCTAATCTTTTATTTATAGCCGAAGGTTTAGCCTTCGGCATCTTTTAAGTTTTTAAGCAAAGTACTAAACTTTTGCAGGTGGTTTTGTAGATCATTTGCTATCTTGTAACTTAAATCCTCTATAATGTGAAAAACTTAGAAAACAAGATCTAAAATAACTTGTTTTAAGCTAATTTTTGCAGATTATATTTAGGAGGAGAGCGCTTTTTTAGGTGGCTTCAAGTCTTAAAGAGCGCTTTTGATTTTGATGAAAACATTAACTTATGCCTTAACTTTAGGAATTTTAAGTTTAGCTTTAAGCTTTGATGCCTTTGCCGCCCGCTCAATTCCAAATCCTATGACCCCAAGAGTTACTAATGCCAAAGCTTTTCATCAAGATTATAGTTTCGGTTTTAGTAAGCTTGCAGGAAATGCTATTGATACTTTAGAAACACCAAATCGAGTAGTAGGTTGGAATGTTAATTATGAAGTATTTGATAGATATATTTTACGACCTTTAGCTCACGGTTATGCTGCACTTCCTTCTCCTGTGCAAACTGGTGTGGGAAACTTTTTAGGTAATTTAAATGAAGTTCATAATACCTTTGATAACTTATTTTTAGGTGAGGTGTCATCAAGTCTTACAAGTTTAGGTCGCTTTGGCATTAATAGTACTATAGGTATTTTAGGCTTTATTGATGTAGCCTCTGCCATGGGCCTTGAAGCTGCCCCTATGGATATGTCAACGGTTTTGGGAAGAGCTGGCATGGATCAAGGACCTTTTTTAATGGTCCCAGCCTATGGCCCAACTACAGCGCGTGAGGTGCATGGCTCTGTAGTAGATGATGTGCCTTTTATGGCTTTGCCATTTTATGTAACATTTGCTAAATGGGCCTTAAGCGGCATTCATGCTAGAGCGCAATTAGTTGAACAAGAAGGTGTAGTGGATAATTCTTTAGATCCTTATATTACAACGCGTGATATGTATTTAATGTATAGTGAAGGACAGGTAGATCCAAACGCAGCCTTGCAAGTTGATGAAGAAGTTTTAGATGAAGCATTTTTAGATGAGATTGATGGCTAATGGATGAGATTGAAAAGCTTAATGATTTACGTCAACGAATTGATGATACAGATTTAGAGCTTATAAAATTACTTGAAAAAAGACTTAATTTAGTAAAAGAGGCCTCTTTAGTTAAAGCAACTTTAGGGGCAAGTTCAAGAAGTCTTGAAAGAGAGGAGTTCTTATTACAAGATAGGGCACTTAAAGCAAAGGAACACCATTTACCTGAAGGTTTAATTGAAGATCTGCTAAAAAGACTGCTTCGAGAATCCTACAAAGATAGTGCCCAAAGAACTTTCAGTTGTACATATAAAACGTCAAAACCCATTGTTCTTGTAGGTGGTAATGGCGGTATGGGACAAGTCTTTGCCAAGTATTTTAAAGCTTCAGAGTATAAGGTTAAGACTTTAGAAAAAGATGATTGGGAAAATGTGGCTGAAATTGTCAAAGGTGCTTTATTAGTTTTAATTTGTGTGCCAATTGAAGTTACAGAAAACGTTATTGAAAGGCTTGCCCCTTATTTAGATGAAGAGACGATTTTAGCTGATATCACCTCAGTTAAAGCCAAAATTCTCTCGAAAATGCTAAGTGCTCATCAAGGCCCGGTATTAGCTTTGCATCCGATGTTTGGCCCTGATATTAAAGGGATGGTAAAACAGGTTATCGTCAATGCAGGAGGACGGGAGCTTGAAAAAAGTGCTTTTGTTTTAGAGCAATTTAAAATTTGGGGTGCTAAGGTCTGTAATTGTGAGGCACAAGAGCATGATAAAGCTATGGGCATTATTCAGGCCATGCGTCATTTTACAACCTACTGTTATGGTTTGTTTTTAGCAAATACTAATGCTTCTTTAAAAGAAATTTTAGATTTAAGCTCGCCTATTTATCATTTAGAACTTTTAATGGTAGGCAGACTTTTTGCTCAAGATCCTCATTTATACTGCGATATTATTATGGCTCAAGAACATAATAAGCAATTAATTGAACAATATCTTAATTGTCTTAAAGAACAGCTTGAGGTAGTGGCAAATCATAATAAAGCTGAATTTGTGAAACGTTTTTTAGACGCGAGAGATTACTTTGGTGAATACGCGACGCTCTTTTTAAAAGAAAGTGGTCAATTATTAGCCCGCGTGAATGATGATAAACGTTAGTTAAAATAGGTAAATTATGCTTAAGGTAAAAGGTTCGACCATTTTAAAAATTTTTGCAGCCCTAATTATGCTCAGCGCAGTTTTAATTTTGGGGCAAATTTATGCAGTAGGCTATATCTATGATCAAAAGATAGGCCAAGTTCTAAAAAGAGTTGAAAGCAAGGTAACACCTTTAACTTTAAGCTATCAAGAACAAGACTCTTCGTTTTTTAAACGTGAGGGGATCTTATCTTGGGAATATCGCTTACCTGAAGATAATCTTTTTGGCATGAGTTCAATTAATGGTCAAACTAAGCTTGAATTAAGAATTGCCCCACTTAAAGTAAGTGGTGCTTTTGAACCTGTGATAGGGGTGGGTAATTTAGATAAGTTTCTCTCTAAGTTAAATTTAGAGCCTATTTACTATCAAGGTGCTTTTAAGGCAACTGCTATAAAGCCTAAAGTTTCTTTTGCGGTTAAAACTACCGCCTTTAGCGTACCTTTAACCTTAGGATCGTGTTATATAGGCGAAAGTTCTTTTTTATTTGAGGCTACTTCTTTATCTAAGATCTTAACAGAACTTAATTTTGCAGGCTTTGATTGTCAAGGTAATGAGCAATATGCCAAGCAAAACTCTTTTAATGCAAGACTTGAAGGTTTGTCAGTGCGTTTGCGCCCTTATATTGAGGATAATAAACCTTATTTAGATAATATTGAAATTGCGCTTAAAAAGTTAAATGCAGATATTTCAACTTTATTTGCTATAGGCTTTTCCCCAGATGAAAAGGTAAAAGATCCAACGTTAAGGGAGGCATTAGGACTTGATAATTTTGCCACGCGCGTTTCTTTTACCGATAAGAACAGTCAAGGACAAGGGCTTTTAAAGGTTGATGCTACAGGCAATCTTAATGTTGCCTTCCCTTCAGTAAAATTAGGTGTCATACAAGAGCCTTATACTTTTGAAGGTTTTAAGCTAAATGGCTTTATTGATAGAATTAATTTAACTCAAACCGTACAAAACTTTTTAAGTGTTAAAGATAGCTCAGATTTGCCTTTAATTATGCAAGGCCTCTCAAAACCACTTAAGGTTAATTTAAATGAATTTTCTTTTAGCCATCAAGGCAATAAGTTACATTTAGATGCTACAAGTGAAGTAGGCTTTAAAGAAGACGGGGCAATTTCATCTTTAGATCTTGCTTTAAACTTTAAATCACATGAAAGTATCGTTAAAGATTTTGCTGATACTTTTGCTTATAGAAATGAATTAAAAAGAGCTCTTGAAAATAACATTTTACAGTTACAAGGCTCTGACTATGTGTCAGCGATACAAGTTCAAGGCAAGAGAGTGATTATCAATGGCACTGAAATTCAAAACTTACAAGAAGGTGAAGATCTAGTGCCAGAGAGCGAGTATTAAGTTTTGTTTTTGGCAAGGTAGACGCGTTTATGTTTGGGGTAATAGATAATACCCAAAAAGAGTGCGCCTAAGACTAAAAGAATAGACAGTACTTGCGAGATTACCATAGGCCCTAAAAGTCCTCTTTGAGCAGTGCGCAAAAGACAAGGGATAATGACTAGCAAAGCGCACACTAAAAGTACTCGTACATAGCGAATGGAGGCTTTATTAGGGCTATTTCGTCTTGCTTGATTGCGTTTAATGGTAATCGCTCGACCTGCCTCACTATTAAAGTTTTCACCTCGAAGCTGTGCGATATTAGCGCTTACCTTCCACAGTACGCCTTTACAAAATCTTTTGGTATGGCCCTCAATAGTTAGGTTTAAAAGCGCATTAGCATAAGAGTCT
The DNA here is from genome assembly GCA_944389835.1 of uncultured Succinivibrionaceae bacterium. GTDB lineage: Bacteria > Pseudomonadota > Gammaproteobacteria > Enterobacterales > Succinivibrionaceae > Avisuccinivibrio_A. The sequence continues at coordinate 1,508 of CALXNU010000041.1, read as the reverse complement.
TTTAGATACTCGACCATCGCGTCGATGCATTCTTTGGGATCTTTGCCTTCGGCACATAAAGTTAAATCATCAACAATTACAATAGTGTCATGTCCTTTAAGAGCAATACTTTTACTGACAGCAAAATCAGGATAATTAAGCTCTAAGGGAATGATGCTTACAATATGCATTTCTCCATCATTAAATAATGAGGGACTTGTGATCTCTTCACCTTCAACTTCATCACCTATAGAGCAACCTAAGTTTTGACTAAGTTTGAAAGTGTAGACTTTGTTATCATGTGTGCATCGTCCTTCAAGGCGTGAAGGATCGTATTCAAAAATGCGGGCTTTCACCACTCCTCCTTGATTTTATCTGAAGTTGCCCCCATGTAGTCTTATATATTCTACTCTAGGAGTTTAAGGCAAATGCGAATTTTGCTATTTGTTTTGATGCAGATTGCGGTTTTAGTTACGGTAAGTATCGTAGGCACGATTCTAATGGCAGTTTTTGGCATTAGATTAGGTGGCGGTGGCTATACTGGACTTTTAGTTATGTGCGCCATTTTTGGTTGCGTGGGTTCGATTATTTCACTTTTTATGTCCAAGTTTATGGTCAAAAAGGCCTATGGCGTAAGAGTAATTACTGCCCCACAAAATCAAAGAGAGTATTTTTTAGTAACCACGATTGCCGATATGGCAAGGCGCTATGGCTTTAAGGTACCCGAAGTAGGTATTTATGACTCACAAGAGATGAATGCCTTTGCAACTGGTGCATCTAAAGATGATTCTTTAGTTGCGGTTTCATCTGCTTTACTCTATAGCATGAATGAGGAGGAGTTAAAGGGTGTTCTAGGACATGAAATGTCCCATATTGCCAATGGTGATATGGTAACGATGACTTTATTGCAAGGCGTGTTAAATACCTTTGTGTACTTCTTCTCTTACTTAGCGGCGATGGTGGTGTCAAATGCTATGTCTAGAAGCTCAGATGAAGAAGGTTCAAGTGGTGGAAATATTTTCGTCTTCCACATGGTCAATATGCTCTTTCAAATTCTCTTTGGTATCTTAGCTAACGTAATTTTAATGTGGTTCTCAAGATGGAGAGAGTATCGAGCAGATGCAGGTTCTGCCTCTTTAGGTGGTAAAGAGTGCATGATTGAAGCACTTGAGGCACTAAAGCGCAGTGTGCAAATTCCACCTCAAGGACAACAAGGACAGTTCCAAGCTTTGTGCATTAATGGAGGTTCAGGGCTTGCCGAGCTTTTTATGTCTCATCCGCCTTTAGATAAGCGCATCGCAGCTTTAAGAATGTTAAAAACCTTCTAAAAAATACTGTCAACAACCCCGCCTAAAAAGGCGGGATCTTTAAGCTTAGATGTCTTGTCTGTGCATAGAGCTGGGCTATATTAGGTTTGTAAGTAGATCCTAAAAGTCGGATTATAGTTACCTTACATGTGGGATCATGATATCCCATCCATACCGATCAATTTTAGAAATAACTCGTCACGTTGTGTGGTCTCTGTAGTT
>CALXNU010000040.1 GCA_944389835.1 uncultured Succinivibrionaceae bacterium | reverse complement strand
GGGAAGGATTCGAACCTTCGAAGGCAGAGCCGGCAGATTTACAGTCTGATCCCTTTGGCCACTCGGGAACCCCTCCACTCTTTGGCAATCCCGTTATTTCTATTTCCGGGTCTTACCGCCTTGAGAGTGTGTCATCTCGAAAGCGGGGCCTATTATGCAGGAGAAGCTTTTTAATTGCAAGCACTTTTTTTAAAAAATATAAATTTTTTTTACTCAATCTTTAATTTTTATTGTAAAAACATTGATTTTAAAGAAAATTTAATCAAAGACGAATTTCGCCTCTAAAAGGCATTTAACGCGTTTGAGTTCTTTTGAGGCAAAAAAAAATACCCCCATCTTTTTTTAAGAAAGCCTAAAAATTTAATCACCCGCTCTAAAAAAAACTTAAAAAATGTCTCCTACCCACTATTTTTAGCTAAAAAGCTCAATTTTTTACCAAGGCAGGTGTTAAAAATGCTTTTTTAAAATACGCAACCTTAAAAGATGATCCGTAACTTAAGCCCTATCTTTTACTTTCTACTTTATCTACTTTCTAATCTTACTTAGATTCTTAATAAGACCTAACTTATGCTTCAGGCATGATGGGTAAGAGCTTTAAATACACCAAACCATCCAAGAGCAAGTCTACACTTGGATACTAGTTTTATAAATTATTGAGTAGTTTTCCTTAAATCCTAGCTTATCTTGTATCCTACCCTATAAAAACCACTCTTTATTCTCTTCCATAACTTGTTTATAAGTATGTGTAATTTCGTAAAGGTGAGAGCGTAATAAACCACAAGCCATAAAATAATCACGTGAGGCTACGCTTTCGTAAATTTTTTCATGTCCTTGAATAAGATGTGCAGGTTTTGAGACATTCTCAAGCGTAAAAAAGCGGATCCGATCCATATTTGCTTTTACACCTTGCAACATCTCCCAAGCTAAATTTGAGCCTGAAAATGAACAAATTAAACGATGAAATTCATCATCTAAGTGTAGAAATTCCAAAGAAGTACTGTGTTCGCCTAAAGCTTTTTGTTGGTTTAAATTCTCAGCTAATTTAAACACTATCTCTTTAAAGGAAGCATCTTCTAACCTTAAAGACTCATATAAGGCATTACATTCAATAGCAGATCTTACAAAACAGACTCCAATTAAATTTGGCACGGAGATCTTTTTAACAAAACTGCCCTTTTGCGGGATAATTTCAATTAAGCCATCTTGTCTTAGCCTAGTTAAAGCTTCTCTTACAGGCTGTCTTGAGACATGAAAATGAGCTGCTAATTCATTTTCTGAAAGTTGAGTACCAGGGAAGGCAGTGTTATCAATAATCCTTTCGCGCAAAAAGCTATAGATCTGTGAACTTGCAGACTCTCCCACATTAGTATTTAAGATTAAATCAGGTAAGGTAAATTTTTTCATTGTCATTAAAAAAGAAAAATAATCCATTGAGATTTAAGCAAAAGCTATCTCAAACTTACATATTAAAATTATTATTCACAACTATTATAGTCTAGAACGCAACTGCCTTGTTGATTGATTATTTTAGAAATTATTAAAATTGCGAACTTGCTTACAAGATCTACATTCATTTTTTACAGATTTAAATCTAAATTGTTAGTTTTGAAAGACATAGCCTTAATCAAACGATTTGTTTACTAAATCTGTTTTTTAAATTTAATCAATTATTTTAAAAGACTTTTATTTGCAAAATAACTCTATTATTAGGCGCTTCTCAAAGAGATTTTTTAAGTCATTTTGCAAAAATGTGCCCCAGGTCAAAACTTGGATACAAGTAATCTAGTATCCTTCACATCAAATTATCACCAACTAGATGAGGTTTAATCTCATGCAAGGATTTATAACCAAATTTGCCGCAGTCTATAGATTTATCTGCGTGCTGATCCTAATTATCATGGTCTTAATTGTCTTTATTAATGCCATGATGCGTTACATGCTAAATTCAGGCTTTATTGCAACTGAAGAGGTACTGCGTTATCTATTTATCTACATGACCTTTTTAGGTGTAGTTGAGGTCTCAAACTCAAGAAGCCATATTGCAGTAACAGTTTTAACTGACTTTTTAAAGGGAAGAGTTCGTACCTTCGTTTATGTTGCAGGCTATGTGCTTATTCTCTATGCCATGTACGTGCTCTTAGATGGCACAGTTATGTACTACGATGAAAGCGAATCATCTGTAGGTCAGGTCACAGGCTTACCTTTTAGAGTCATTATCTTCTCCTTACTTTTTGGTGCCGCAGGTGTCTTTATCTTTACCGTAAGAGATTTAATCTTAGGCATTAAAGCCCTAGCCTCAGGTGAGGAATTCCCACCACGCCCTGTTGATGAAGATGTCGAAGCAGCCTTAAAAACTTTAGCTGAAAATGAGGCTAAAGAAGCCCAAGAAACTAAGGAGAAAGCATAAAAATGGAAATCGTAATTTTTATCGGCTCCCTTTTTGTCTTATTGTTAACTGGTATTCCAGTTGCCATCGTTTTAATGTTATGTGCCTTAATTCTTTTATGGCATATTGATATGTTCGACCCGCTGTTGCTCTCCCAACAGATGTTAACTGGCGCTGACTCCTTTATCTTAACTGCAGTACCTTTCTTTATGCTTGCAGGCGAGATTATGAAAGAAGGTGGTATCTCAAGCCGTCTTATTGCCTTCGGTCAGGTTTTAGTAGGTCGCTTTAACGGTGGTATGGGCTATGTGGCAATTTTAGCTTCCATGCTCTTTGCTGGTCTTTCAGGTGCAGCAATTGCCGATGTGGCAGCCTTAGGTGCCGTGTTAATTCCAATGATGGTCAAATGCGGTTATAACAAGCCACGCAGTACCGGTCTTATTTGTGCCTCTGCACTTACTGCCCCAATTATTCCACCATCAATTCCACTTATTATTTTAGGTGTTACCGTTAACCTCTCAATTGGCAAACTCTTCGTTATGGGTATTGCCCCAGGTATTTTCTTAGGTTTAGTGTTAATGGTAGTGTGGTACTTTGTTGTAAAGCGCGATGGTTATAACGACAAAGTAATAATTTCAGGCAAAGAGGCGGTTAAGATCTTCTTTGATGCCATCCCAGCCTTACTCTTACCGATTATTATCGTTGTAGGTATTCGCTTTGGTATCTTCACCCCAACAGAAGGTGGTGCTGTAGCTGCAGTTTATGCCTTCGTGGTTGCCACAGTAATTAATCGCGAGCTTAAATTTAAAGCTATTCCTCGTATTTTCTACAATGCAGTTAAAACCTCTGCCATTGTAATGTTCCTAGTAAGTACTGCCTATACCATTGGCTGGTTAATTACTATTGCTCAAGTTCCATTACAGATTGTAGATTTATTACAAGGCTTAGTTGAGCATCCATTTGCTCTTTTAGTGGTACTTAACTTAGTGCTTCTAGCTTTAGGCATGGTAATGGATATCACCCCAATTATCCTTATCTTTGCACCAGTATTCTATCCTCTAATTCAAGCTGCAGGCATTGATCCTTACTACTTTGCTTTAGTAATGGTCATTAACTTAAGTATCGGCCTTATCACACCTCCTATGGGTTCTGTGCTCTTTGTAGGCTGCTCTGTAAGTAAATTGCCTTTAGTAAAACTTGTAGCAGGTGTTCTACCCTTCCTTGCGGCAGAGCTTTTGTTCCTTGCGGCAATTGTGCTTATCCCAGGAATTATCACCGTTCCTGCTGAAATTTTAGGCTAGTTAAGATTTAACCAAACTTTCAAGGAGTTAACTCATGAAAAAATCAGTTCTTTTTACCGCCATCATGGCAGCTACTGCCTTAACTTTAAGCTCAGGCATGGCTATGGCTAAGACCTATACAGTTCGTATTGCAACTTATGCCGCCCCAGATCATCCAGTCTCAAAGAGTGTGGAGTACTTTAAAGAAAACATTGAAAAGGCTTCCAATGGTCAAATTAAAGTTCAACACTTCCCAAATAATCAATTAGGCCCTGAGGCTGTAGTTATCGATCAGGTAAAGCGTGGCACAGTTCAAATGGCCATTACTGGCTCTCAAATTAGAAAAGATGAGCCAAATGTAGGCTTATCTGACGCTCCTTACTTAATTACTTCTTGGGAGCAAGCAAGAGCTGCCTACGATGAGGAAGGTAAGAAGATCCTCTCTGGAAATTATGAGAAGAACACTGGCGTTAAGATCATGGCTTACTTAGTAAATGGCTTCCGTGAAATTTCTGCTAACAAGCCAATTACAAGCTTAGCCGATCTTGCAACCTTAAAGCTTAGAATTCCAGATAACGAAATTCACGTACATCTCTTTGAAGCTTTAGGTTCAAATAACGTCATGATGCCATTAACTGAGGTTTACAATGCCTTAGAGACTCACATGATTGACGGTCAAGAAAATCCATATTCCACTCTTTTAAATTCAGGACTTTATGAAGTGCAAACTGATGTTCTTGAGAGCCGCCACATGTTTGCCATCAGCCCATTCTTAGTAAATGGCAAGTTCTTTGATAAGTTACCTGCTGACTTACAACAATTAGTCACCGAGTGGATTGCAAAGACAGAAGAGTACAACTGGAAAATCTCTGAGGAAGACGATGCTGCCTCTCGTAAAGCTTTAGAGGAGAAAGGACTTACCATTCACCCATTAACCCCAGAGATGAAAGCTCAAATTGATGAGAAGATGGTAGCTTTCTATGATTGGTACAAGACCTTAATTCCTGATGCCCAAAAGTGGATTGACCACTGCAATAAGGCCGCTGCCAAGTAAATTTAATTTTTAGCCTTTAAGAAGCCAACCTCTTTTAATGAGGTTGGTTTTTTGCACCACAATAAAGCCTCTTCCTAAAAACCATATAATTAACATACATCTTCAGAAGTTATCTTAAAAATTTAAAAAAAATCTCAATCCAATTCTTTATCTTATGGTTATAATTAGCTATAGATAACTGCAACTTAGCTTAAAGGTTTTATAGTGTTAAATTCTTTAATTTCAATTAGTAAGGCAAAGCTTCTGTTAAAGGAAGTTACCATTGCACACCTTTTAGAACAAGACGGTCAAGGTCGAATTAGAATCATTTATCCTGCTTTAAAACATGATAAAACGCTTGTTGAAGAAGCATCTTTGGAACTTAAAGCCATTAATGCTATTAAAACTTTTAGTATTAACGAAATTACAGGTTCAGTTTTAATCAATTATCAAACCCAAGCTATTGAAAAGGGCTCTTTTCTTGAAGCTTTATTAAATGAAGCTAAAAAAATCTATTACAAGGGAGGAGAATAAATGTCAGTAAAAAGTCCATTTGAAATAGGCTTGCAAACCGGTGTTGCATTTCGTCGTTTATTCTCATTTGAGAATAATGGTATGTTAATTGCCCACCGCATCAAAGGCAGGCGACGCTATACTTGTAAAGCAATCAAAGGGCAAAATGATCTCTGTAAAACTATTTATCAGGCTTTAATTTCTTTTCCGCAAATTAAAAGCGCTACGGTAAATCCTGTAACTGGCAGTATTACAGTAAGTTATGATCAAGATGAGGCCGTGATTGACTCCATCTTTGATACCCTCTCCCATCAGCTTGCAGGTCATCACGCCCAGCAAGAGCGTACCGTAATCCCACAAGCTTTAATTACTGTGAGCAATAATATTAATGATACGGCAAGAAAAGTTCGCGATGATATAAGAGGCTTTTTAAATCACACCGAACCTATGTTTTTAAGCCGCATCTTAGGTTTAGCCTTAATAACTTATGGTTTATCAAGAGTTGTTTTGCGAGGTGATAGACCTGCAGGTCCACAACTTTTTTGGTGGGGCTTAGGTCTTTTACTTAGACAAACTCACAAAGACTATCAAAGCTTAAGCGCTGAAAAAAATCTGCTCAAACAGCGCGCTGAAACTAAAGCTGAGGTCGCAAGGGTTAAAGCTACCGCCACCGCTGCAAATGAAGAATTTATAAATCAGTAGGTTTTAAAATTTTTAAAAATGAAAGCTTATTCATTTCCTCTTTTAAGCACTAAAAGCATCACACAAAGCGCCTTAATTGAAGCAAAATTAAGACGTAATCCTCAAATTGTAAGTGCAATTTGTAAAAATACTGAGCTTAAGGTTTATGTCAAAGACAATCTTAATTTAATGCAAACTACCTTGCTTTTAACTAAGACCTTAGGCTCTGATGTCATCAAAATCTCGCAAGAGTTTTTAGGAAGTGCAAAAAATTTAGCTCCAAGCAACATTACTAAAAAGCCTACCCCAGCTAACACTCAATCAAATGATGAAATTTCAAAACAAGTCTCTTTTCACAAGAAAAGTGCCATCATTTCTATTGCTGCTTTAGGCTTTTTTGAGATTTTAAAACGAGTAAATCCAACCTTTTATGCATCAACTACCATTTTACGCCATCTAACTGTTTTAGGTATTGGTGCCTCCTTATTTAAGGAGGGCATTTTAGGTGCGATAAAAGAAAGAAGACCTAATGCTGAGACCCTAACCTGTACAGCAGTTTTAGCCTCCATTGTGGCAGGTAAACCTGAATCTAGTCTCTCACTTTTAGCTCTTTCAAACTTTGCTGAAACACTTACTATCATGGCTGCTCAAAAAGCGCGGCAAAATATTCGTGATTTAGTAGGCTTAAACGTCCAAGAAGTGTGGGTAAAGCGCGAGGATGGAAGCGAGGTTAAAGTTCATATTGATGAAGTAAAACCTGGCATGATAGTTTCCATTCACTCTGGTGAAAAAATTTGCATTGACGGTGAAGTGCAAGAAGGAACAGCTACCGTAGATCAGGCGGCAATTACAGGTGAGTCAATTCCGGTTATGAAAAATGTAGGCGATCTAGTCTACGCAGGAAGTAACATTCGCCTAGGTGAAATAGAAGTTAAAGTCCTTAAGGTTGGTGATGATACCTCCCTTTCGCGCATTGTGCATATGGTTGAAAATGCCCAAAACCGCAGAGCTCCTATTCAACATTATGCCGATAAGATGGCAACTTCATTAGTGCCTGTCTCCTTTATTGCTGCATTAGTAGTGTATTTGGCAACAAGAGATCTACAAAGAGTTTTAAACATGCTCTTTATTGATTTCTCCTGTGGTCTTAAACTCTCCACAGCTACAGCAATGTCTGCTGCTATCTCTTGTGCTGCACGACAGGGTATCTTAGTTAAAGGTGGTAGCTTTATTGAAAGTGCTGCACAAATTGATACGATTATCTTAGATAAAACCGGAACCATTACTCGTGGTAGACCTTCAATTACTAAGATCACCTGCAATGATGGTTTTGATGAAACTACCGTGTTAAAGCTTGCCGCAGCAACTGAAGTTCACTCCACCCATCCAATGGCTTTAGCTATCTTAGATGCAGTAAAAGAAAGAAAGCTTGAGATCCCAAGACATCTTGATACTAAAACTATCATCGCTCGTGGCATTGAAGGTGATATTTGTCCTTTTGAAGGATGTCCTGGTGGTAAAACCTATGTAGGTTCACTTACCTTAATGCACGAAATGGGGATCCAAGATTTAGAGCTTGCAGTTGAAAAACAAAGCCCGGTAGGATCTTTAATCTACGTTGCCTTTGCAGGTGTGCTTGCAGGAGTAATTGAAGTTTCAGATCCTATAAGAGATCAGTTTAAGCGCTCTGTTAATCGCTTACGTCATCTTGGCGTAGAAGAGATTGTAATGCTTACCGGCGATAATGAAAGTGCTGCCGCTTCAATTGCCCAAAGCCTTGCTTTAGATGATTACAAAGCTCAAGTCTTACCTGAGGATAAAGCAAAATATGTTGCCAATCGCCAAGGCAATTGTAATGTCTTAATGGTAGGTGATGGTATTAATGATGCGCCCGCCCTAGCTTATGCAGATATTGGTGTGGCGATGGGCACAGGTTGTACTGATACCGCTTTAGAAACTGCTGATGTCACCATCAACAGTGAAGATCCGCTTAAATTACCTGAGTTTATTTCCATAAGCCGCGATACGATGCATCTTGTACATCAAAACTTTGCGGTAACTATCTTAGTTAACACTGCGGCTATGATGTTAGGTGCTTTAGGAGTAATTAATCCTTTAGTTGCATCTGTCATCCATAATGCCTCAACCTTAGGGGTGGTAGTTAATTCAGGTAGAGTTTTAGTTTCACATAAAAAAAATGCTTAAATAACAGGAGAACATCATGTTTCTTAATAAGACCATCATTTTCAGCGCCTTAGCAGGAGTAGTGGTAGGTGCTATTGGTTATAAAATTTATAATGAAAATCAAGATGTAATTAAATCAAAGCTCAAAGATGCAGGCATTGTACCTCCAAATGAGGCTGCAAATGATGAAAATGCAAATGGCGATGAGATCACTTTAGAAGAGCTTATGAGCCAAAAAGAGCATCTTGAGGATTTAATTGCCGAGTATCAAGCTAAACATCAAGGTCAATAAGGATCTTCTATGTTAAATAATACAGCTCTAACTATTGCCGCATCTTTTGCCGCAGGGGTTGTTGCAGGAACTTTAGGCTACAAATACATCGTAGTTGAAAAAAAAGTTAACCCGCAAGAGCTACTTTCAAGCGTACAAAACTTAGCGCAAAAATCTGGCAATAATCAAGGAAGAGGCCGTGGTCAAGGACAAGGTGGTGGCAATCAAGCCTCACAAGCTCTAAATGCCATTACTACTATTGGCAAACTCTTAGGTACCGTAGGTGCAGTAGGAGTAGCTGGAGCGATGATGAGAAAAGGCCGCAAATAAAGCCTCTTTTTTAAGATAAATAGCCCTCGCATGAGGGCTTTTCTTTTTTAATTAAAGGTATTTTTCAAAGAATTTAGTTAAATTTTCAAAGTGGAAGTGATGCTCTGGAACATTTGGTGCAGAGTAATACTGCACATGAGATTGTCCTTCATAGACAATTAAACTTACCTCTACATCCTCTTTTAAAAGTTTCTCTTGAACTCTTACCGTATTACTTAAAAACAGATCACGTGTACCTGAGATTAATAAAGTTGGCGGGAAATTGCTGTAGTCGCCATAGACTGGTGAGAGATAAGGATCTTTTAAATCATGACCATTAGCATAAACTCTTGCAGCATCATCAAGCCAACCATCATAAGTTACTAACACATTATCGGTATAACGATTAGTAAAGTAAGTATCACCAATTTCTGCCATATCTGACCACGGGGTTTGAGCAGCAATGGCTCCAGGTAGAGGTAATCCTTGATCTTTTAACATTAAAACTAAGGCTAAAGTCATACCACCGCCTGTTGATGATCCAAAGACACCGATATTTTTAGGATCATAGGTTTTAAGCAATTCTTTATAAACTGCAATTGCATCATCCATTGCGGCAGGATAAGGATCTTCTGGGGCTACACGATAATCCGCATCAATTACCTTATAACCACCTTTACCTGCTAAGCAAATGCCCTCATAAGTACCAGATAAGCCTTTATTTAAAACATAACCGCCTCCGTGGAAGAATAGAATTACTTTATCTTCCTTATCTTTTGCAAGTTTAGGCGGATTAATGGTATAGGTATGAACACCTGCCATGGTACCTTCATCAAGCGTTACACCTTTGTAGTATTCAAGAGCATTTTTTACATCTTGAACATTCGCTTCATTGATTACATCAATAAAATTAAACCATTTATCTTGAGTATCTAAAACAATTTTGTCGTTTAAATTTTTATGTCCAATGATTTTTTGCATTTGCGGACTTACCGTTTGCGGAACTGGTAAATCACGAGGGGTTGCAGATGCAACTTGCAAAAAACCTAAAAGCGCTATCGCCGTTGCAAGGTGCAAAGCTTTCTTTTGTACCATGGTGACTCCTTAAATATAAAATTATTTACGTTTGTTTAAAGTGAGCAAAGAGATTAAATAACCTAATTGCGCAAACATTACTAAAACAGATCCTGCATCTATTAAAGGAAAAATTAAAGCCCTCTCATAATCAAAAAATGAAAAACTTTGTTGAAACATGAGCCTATCTAAATAGTCACCTGTAACAAAATTATAAAAACCGATCAAAGAGACCAGCACAAAACCTGCCTTAAACAGCATCAAGCAAGTTGCACCTAAATTTTCTTTAATTAAACCAAACAAAGAAAAAGCATGAAGTCCTAAATGTAAACCTAGAAAAACAAAAGCGTAAATGGCACAAGATAAATGCAAATCACGCATAAAACCTTGAAAAGGCCACTTAATAAAATCAAAAATATTTCCAGAGATAAAAACGCCAGTCACAAGCATCACTAAAAAACTTGTAAGTAGCAATAAAGTTAAAAGGTCACGATAGATGAAAAAAGCAAAATGCTCTTTAAAACAGGACTTAAAGAAATAGCGATTTTTAAGAATATGGTAAATTGCCGCTACTAAAAAAATCGTAGCGACATACTCATGAGCTTTTATACCAAAAGCTTGTGGCAAAAAGATGATGACTGTAGATAAGAGAAAGACCATTAAAAATACCGATCTTAAAATAAATTTTATCATCATCTTTTCCTTTTAAATTATAATGTTAAATCGTTTAAAAACTCTTTAACATTATCTGGGGTATCACTGTCTAAAGTATCACCACCACGGCACTCAAAACCGTCTAAGACCTTTGAATTAGGAAGAGCTTGCTCTAAATCGCTTTGGGATCTGCCAAGACGAGAGCCTTCATGGGTGCAGAATGGGATAACGGTCTTACCAGATAAATCGACACTTTCAAGATAAGTGGCTATAGCCATCGGATAAGTACCCCACCAGTTTGGATAGCCAATAAAAATTACATCATAGGCACTTACATCTGGGATCTCTTTTAAAGCAGGACGAGCATTTGCTCTTTGCTCTTCACGAGCTAAATCTACAGTCTCATCATAAGACAAAGGATATAATTTTTGAGTATGTAAGGCAAAGAGATCTGCATTAGTTTCTTTGGCAATTAAATTACCAATGACTTCAGTATTAGAGACAGTCTTACCCTCTTGAGGATCTGGATTGCCATGCTCTCTGTTGTGTAACAATGAGAAAGTAATCACCGCCACTTTATGATTTGAAAAATCAGCAGCACTTGCAACTCCCGAGGCCAAAAGACCTACAGAGCCAACACAAAACATCAAAACTGATGCAACAAATGTTTTAAAAAAGCGCATATCAATCTCCGATAAAAATAGTTTGCTCTTAACTTATGGAAGCTTAAAAGTAACTTCACTCTCGCCACTGTTTTCAAGAGCAGAAATTGCCTCTTCGCTCATACTGCCTAAAGGCACTAAATCACTTGGGGAAGAATAGGAAACTCTAAAGGCTGCTAAATTCCCCCATGGGACATAGTATGTCAAATCACCTCTTTTAACCTGTAGAGATTTTTTATATGAATCTTGCCCAATCCTCTCTTTAAGATCTGCAACTCTTTCGTTACGCCCAAAATTATCAAAAACTAAAGTTTGCGGTAAACTCCCAATCAAATCTTTGGTATAAGCATTATCAACTAAAGATACTACATACTCTTGGCCTTTGATTTGCATAATAATATCTTGAGCCATCACCTCGCCTCCTAAAAGAAGGGCCAAACTTAAATATAAAAAACTCTTCTTTTTCATCAAAAACCACCACATAGTCCTCACCTTTTAGTAAGGTGAGGAAATTGATCTAACTTACTTTTGTAAAGTTACTTCGTTGACCATCGCCTGAGCATTTAGGGTCTTTGGGAAACCAATATATGGCACCATCACTGTTAAAGCATCAAGGAGCATTTGTCTAGTATTTCCAACTGCAATATTTCCGCCTGCATGAGCTTTAACTTGAGGCTCACATCCACCTAAAGCTGCGATATAAACAAAGGTTAAAAACTCGCGCTCTTTAAGTGGTAAAACCTCTCTGGTATAGGAATCACCAAAACAAAAGCCTGTGAGTAAATCCACATTAAGATGTTTTGAATCTTCACGGGTATTTTGATGCATTTGAGTTATATGGTCATAACCAAAAATAGAAGTTTGAGCCTCAAAACCTTTATCAAAACGATTCTCATCATTTACCGTACCTGCCTTTTCAAGCTCAGTTGGTAAATTCATTTCCTCTAAAGTTTGCATAAAGGTAATTTCAGCACGATTAATAAGAGAAGTACCAACATAGGCCATACCCTGATAGAGAGTCTCGCGAATTTCAACCGTGGCAACACCCTCTTCTATAGCTTTAGCAATTGCATCTTTTAAAAGCTCGGTATCACCTAGAGCACTTAAAGTTGCGATAGTCACTAAAGATTGCATTCTCTTATCTAAAGAGGTCACATAGCTTGGAGTCTCTTTATTTGCAAGACGATCAATAATGGCACTTAATTCAGTATCTTGATTAATAGTATTTTGAGCCATAGCAATACCTCCTAAACTCATACTAGATGCCAAAGCTACACTTAATGCAAATTTCATTATTTTTCTCATAACTTAGATCTCCTCTAAGCCTAATAAATCCTTTGGTGTAACTTCATTTAAATAAGTTACGTCATTATTAGGCAAATTAGTTAAAATCGTTAAAACTGAAGTCTCTTCATTAGAGGCTGCACCAAAGAAATGCTCTTCATTAGGTTTTATTCTTATAAGCTCACCTGCATTAAGGACTCTTAGCACAGAATCTTTAGTCCTAATCATGCAATTGCCTTTTAGAACTAAAAAAATCACCCCTCCTGAACACTTGCGCCAAAAGGTATGGGATTTATTTTTAAATTGCATAAGGTAAAGTGGAGTATTAAAGACACAATCATTTTCACTTAAAGTTTTAATCACTACCTCCCCTTGCACCTTCATAGTGCTTGGAGGATCTTCACTTTTAAATTGATTAAAATTTAATAGAACATCTGACATATGCTTATCTCCACACAAACTGTAGCTTAAGCATAGCGTGTTCTTTAAGTGCTTTAAAATACTATGTTTTTATAGTTTTACATGCCTTATAAGTATTATAAGAATAGTATAAATATTAAGGAGTTATATTTTGGATCTTCGCGTTTTACGTTATTTTGTCACCACTGTAAAAGCAGGTAGCATTACTAAGGCTTCCCAAGATCTATTTCTAACTCAACCTACACTTACAAGACAAATTAAAGAGCTTGAAGACGAGCTTGGACATGAGCTTATCAAAAGAAGTCGCCATGGCATCACACTTACTGAAAAAGGAAGCATTTTGTATGAAAAGGCCTTAGAACTTTTGGACATGGCGCATAAAATTAAAGAAGAGATAAAAACAGATCAAGAATTGCACGGAACTATTACCCTCACTGCCGCAGAAGCTCATGCCATGCATATCATTGCCCGCGCTATGACTAAGTTTAATCAAGACCATCCCTTTGTGCGTTTTAACATTGTCTCAGCAGCTCGTGATCTTGCTTTTGCTCGCTTAACCTCAGGTCTTTGTGATTTTGCTTTAGTTTTAACAGAACCTAATCCTGAATTTAGTTTTATTAATTTACATCAAGAAAGTAGATGGGGGCTTATCGTCGAAGAAAACTCGCCTTTATATAATAAAAGCACAATTCATGCTCAAGACTTACGTGGCCTTTCTTTAATGGTGCCACAAAGTTCACTTGAAAGTGGCGTATTAGATGCTTGGCTTGGTTTTTCGGCAAGTAAACTTCGCATCACTGCCATCCATTTTTTACTTAACAATGCCTTAATCATGGCACAAGAGGGCTTAGGATCTATTCTTACCATTGAGAAAGTAGTAAATCTTGATCCTTATAAACTTAAATTTATCCCTCTAGAGCCACAAGTAGTCTCACCTGCGTTTTTTATTTGGAAAAAAGCCCGCCCATTATCACAAGCGGCTGAGCACTTTATTCCCTATGTCAAACAGGCTTTAAAAGATTATCAAGAAGCCTAATCTTAAAGATTAGATCTTATTGCGTATTAGTTTCTACTTCTTGGTCTTAAGGTGTATCATAGAGGGGCAATTGCGAGGATCGATCATGCCAAAATGTGCACAACTTTCACCATTTTTTGCCTTTGACGTTGATACTTGGTCAACTTTTAATCATAAATCTCAGCGTCTAACTTTAACTGAAGATGAACTTAAACATTGTCTTGCCTTTAATGATCGCCTCTCTTTAGAAGAGGTTAAAAGAGTCTATCAGCCACTATCAAGACTTCTTTATCTTTATTATCACTCTCGCCATGATAGATCTACTGTCATTCAACAATTTCTTGGTAAATCCATTGAATCATCTCCTTTTATTATCTCTATTTCAGGATCAGTATCTGTAGGAAAAACTACTACTGCAAGACTATTGCATCACATCATAAGTTCTTGGCCTGGAAATCCTAAAGTCTCTTTAATTACCACCGATGGCTACCTTTATCCTAATCGGATCTTAGAAGAGCGCGGGATTATGAATAAAAAAGGCTTTCCGATCTCTTATGATGTCAAAAGCTTAATGCGCTTTTTATTAAGCGTTAAAGATGGCGTACCAAACCTTAAAGTACCTTTATATTCACACCTTTCATATGATGTTCTGCAAGATGAATACGCTATTGTTGACAGACCAGATATCCTTATCATAGAAGGCGTAAATGTCTTACAAAACGGTGCGGATTATCCTGAAATTAGAAATCATGTCTTTATTTCAGATTTCATTGATTTCTCAATCTATGTAGATGCCGATGAAGAATATTTAATTAAATGGTATATCGACAGATTCTTAAAATTAAGAGAAAGCACTTTCGATGATCCAAACTGCTACTTCCATCGTTACGCAAGGATCCCTGAAGATGAGGCAATTCATTTAGCGCAAATGATGTGGCAGGCCGTCAATCACCCTAATCTTATTGAAAATATCATGCCTTGCAGAGGGCGGGCGAATTTAATCTTAAGAAAAGGACCTAATCATGCTATTGAGCAGGTATTTTTGAAAAAGTAAACAACATCTAATGTAGCCTTAGGTTATAACCTGAGGCTATAAATTGTAGAGCATTACCAACCTTAAGTTTAAGACAACCATTTTCATCAACGCCTAAGGCTTCGCCTTCAACATTTTTCTCACCTACTTTGACTGAAATTTTCTTGCCATAAAGAAAATCAAATTGTGAGAAATTCTCTAAAAAAGGACTTAAACCTAAATCAACATACAGCTTTAAACTTAATTTCAACTCATTGATAATCTTAATTACAAGATCATTACGGCTTATCTTAGCTTTAGCAAAATCATCAATACAGGCAACCTTACGCTTTAAAAATGCAGATCTTTCTTGACCACTACCGTGCACATTAAGACCAATGCCAATTACCACTGCCATGGTCCCTGAGTCTAAAATTCCACGTTTAGTTTCAACTAAAATGCCTCCAAGTTTGGCTCCCTTATAGAAAAGATCATTAGGCCATTTAAGTTGTACTTCTTTTAAGTTCAGAGCTTGCAAAGCCTTAATTACAGCGACCCCTGCCACTAAAGATAAACCTAGATGATTGTCGTGATCTTCTAAAAAAAAGATCATTGAAAGCATCAGATCCTCACCTAAAGTCGTATGCCATACATTACCTTGCCGCCCCCTGCCTTGGGTTTGTATTTCAGCAAGTAAAGCATCACCTGACACCGAGCTTTTTAGATGATTTAAAAAATTAGTATTAGTTGAATCGGTAACCTCTAAAACATTAACTCGACCTTTGCCTTGAGTGTGCGTAAAAATATAATTTTCATCTAAAAGATCAAGCTTATTTTCAAGATAATAGCCCTTGTGACTTTTTTTTATCGGACAATTTATCCTCAAAGACTCGTTTATTAAATTTAAAATGAATTCAGAGGGGATCTTAAGCTCTCTTTCAAGGCTCTCAAGCGCTACAGGCCCTTGAGCCTTATTTAAAACTTTAAGTAACTTTATAAGTTCGTTTAAATCTGATCCCACGAAATTTCACCATCTTTACCAATAATTCTAACTTCAGGAATTAGCTTAATTTCAAATAACTTTTCAACTTCAGCTGCCACGTATTGAGCTAAAGAAACAATCTCATGAGGTTTGGCCTGACCGCGATTTACAATCACTAAAGCCTGATGCTCCCAGGTACCTGCATGACCATGCGTAATACCTCTACAGCCTGCTTTATCAATTAAATAACCTGCAGCAAGCTTATATGTTCCATCATCTTGGCTAAAAACGGGCACATCGGGGAATTTGGCTCTTATTTTTTCTAAGGTCTTTAGATCTACTAAAGGATTTTTAAAAAATGATCCGGCATTGCCCACAAAGCGCGGATCAGGTAACTTTCTTTCCCGCAAAGAGATGACGCGATTGCGAATCGACATTGCATCTTTTAGCTCTTCATCCTTAAGGCCTGGATAAATAAGATTTGGTGAAAATTGCGCATCAAAAGAAAAATTCACGTGAGTTATAAAATAGCGTAAATGCTTTTGTTCTTTAAACAAAGAAGTGCGATAACCAAATTGGCATTCATCATGAGATAGCGTAAAAAGACGCTTTGTATCTAAATCGTAAACCTCAACTTCTGTGATGTAATCGCCAATCTCACAGCCATAAGCACCTATATTTTGTACAGGAGCTGCCCCCACGGTACCAGGGATAGCCGATAAATTTTCTAAACCAAAAATTCCATAGGTCAAAAGACTTTTTATAAAGTCATCTAAAATTAAACCACCACCTGCACGTACTTCATAATGATTATCAATCTTAACAATATCCATGCCACCTATGGCATTAATCACGGCAAGACCATCATAATCACTTACAAAAAGAACATCAGATCCCTGACCTAAAAAGAGCGTCTTAGTCTCTTTAATTAAAGCAAGTTCCTCAACTTGCTTAATAATAATGCCCTCTTTTGCTTTTACATCAAGACCGAAGGTATTGTAGGGTAGTAAATCAAACATTAAGCGCTCACCCTCTCAATTGTGCCCCCAAGTCCTCTAATCTTACGCTCAATATGCTCATATCCTCTATCCATATGATAGATCCGATCTACTATCGTCTGACCTTCTGCCACTAAACCTGCAATAACTAAACTTGCAGAGGCTCTAAGATCGGTTGCCATCACTTGCGCACCTTTTAAATTTGGCACACCTTGGATCATAACGGTATTGCCTTCAATTTTAAGTCTCGCGCCCATTCTAATAAGCTCTGGGACATGCATAAAACGATTTTCAAAGATAGTCTCAGTAACAGAACTAGATCCTTGAGCTATGGCGTTTAACACCATAAATTGAGCTTGCATATCTGTTGGGAATCCTGGATGCGGAGCAGTTACAATATCCACAGGCATAATGTCACGACCACGCATATCAAGTGTAATATCCGTGCCATTAATTTCAATTAAAGCATTCGCCTGACGCAATTTAGCTAATACTGCCTCAAGAGATGAAGGAAGCGTATTGTGTAAAGTTACAAAGCCATGCGTTGCCATACCTGCCACTAAATAAGTGCCAGCTTCAATTCTATCGGCAACAATCGTATGCTCACCACCATGTAATTCTTTAACACCTTCAATTTCAATAGTTGCGGTACCATCACCACGGATCTTAGCGCCCATCATCCGCAAGCAATCAGCTAAATCTACGATCTCAGGTTCACGGGCGGCATTTTCAATAATTGTCACCCCATCTGCAAGAGAGGCTGCCATCATTAAATTCTCAGTACCGGTAACTGAGACTTTATCCATGACAATACGAGCGCCATGCAAACGCCCACCTACTGCCTGCGCTCTAATGTAGCCTTCTTCAAGGTGCATCTTAGCCCCCATTTCAATGAGGCCTTTAACATGCAAATCTACAGGTCTAGCTCCAATTGCACAGCCACCAGGCAGCGACACCTCAGCCTCTCCTAAAAAAGCTGTAAGTGGGCCTAGGGCCATAATTGAAGCGCGCATCGTTTTGACTAAATCATATGGTGCAACCTTAGAGGTGACCTCGCCTTCAATTAAATATTCATTATCATTAAGCTTTTGATATTTCTTACCTAAAATCTCAAGCAGTTTAAAGCAAGTTGCTGTATCGCGCAGTTCTGGAAGATTTTTTAAGACAATACTGTCTTTTGTAAGCATCGTGCACAAAATAATAGGTAAGGCTGCATTTTTAGCTCCAGAAATTACAACCTCCCCGCTTAACGCACGACCACCGGTAATCACAAACTTATCCACGAGACACCTTTAGCAAATAACAACCGCTGTCTTAAAGAACATACAACGGATCTCTTGTTAATCATCCTTGCCTTAAAACTGGCAACCATAAAAAGTAATATTGTAACAAATTCTAAGCACCATTTTGATCCGCTATTTTGGCTTTAATCATTACTCGACTTTCCGAGTTAAAAATTTAACATAAAGCCTTTCAAGCAAAGGCTTTCAGGCTCTTTAAAAACTAGTATTG
>CALXNU010000039.1 GCA_944389835.1 uncultured Succinivibrionaceae bacterium | reverse complement strand
GGGAGCCGTGTGCGGTAAAGTCGCACGCACGGTTCTGAGGGAGGGGCAAGGCGCTAAACGCCATCCCCTACCCCTATCCTAAATTTTAGGTTTTATTATTTAGCAGCACGAGCTGCAGCATCTTCAATAGAAAGCTTGGTTGCTGCAACCTTTAAGTCTTCTAAAGAGAGATTTGATAAGGCTACAATTTCCTCAGCATTGTATGGGAGTGCTTGCTCGAAGTACTTATCGTAATCACCATAATCCTCTGGAGATGATACATAGAGGTATGGGAAGGTTACGTCTTCAAACTTGCCCTCAAAGTCCTTGTAATTGCCCTTAACAGCATTGTAAACCATTAAGAAGGCATATAAAGGATCGCAATAGTGACCGCCAGATTGACCGGCCATAGAGCCATTCTTTAATCTCTCACCTAAATCTGGTAAGAAGTCAGTTGAAACGATGGCAATATCTTTAACCTTGCCTGCACGCTCAACGGCAGCTACAGCGCCTAATAAAGGATCACCGCCGCCACCTGCTGGAATTAAGGCATCTAAGGTAGGATCTGCGGCCATTAAAGCTTCAGCAGCCTTTGAACCACCTTCTGAGGAGGTACCTGCATATTGAGGCTCAGAGAGCTTTGCTTGATCATCTGGGTGAGCGGCATTCCACTTCTCAATACCTGCTCTATAGCCTTCCCAACGGCCAAGCCAAGTGGCATCGCCTTGCTCCCAACCAATAAGACCGATATTGCGGCAGCCCTTATTTAAAAGGATATTAACTAAAGCTTCACCATTTGCAGGCTCATCTTCGTGAACTGCGCCTACAAAGTATGGAGAGGCTTTAGCCATCTCATAGATATCTGGATTTGCAGTCTTTGAAATAATACGATAGAACTGAGCTAAATAGACTTCATTGTCATTGCAAGTCTTAATGGCAGAAACCATCTCGGTATCAGCTGAGTTGCAAACAATGATACCTTGGCAACCTGCTGCAACTAATTGCTCTACAGAGGCGGTAACACGCTCTGAAACGTGGCCTTGGTCAACATATTGAACGTCAACGCCTAAAGCATCAGCAGCAGCGTCGAGCATACGCTTACTGTCAGAACCTAACACATCGGTTGAGGACCAAATTGAAACACCGATCTTAATATCGTCGGCGGCAAATGCACTTGCGCCATAGGAGGCTAAACCTGCGGCAAATACGGTGCAGGCGATAGTCTTAGCTAATTTATTTAACTTCATATTATTTATCCTACGTATGCTTGATCTCATAACTTTTAATTTAAGGTTTAAACCTTAAGTTATTCTTTGGTATGAGAAGATTACTTCTAAACCACAAGTCTATATTAGGGAATTTTCTAAGATAAAAATGTGCTTTGATCACAAATTACTTGTAAGGGGGGCTCTTTTGCTTACATCTGTGAGCTAGCGCAAATCTTTGCAAACGTCTTCTTGTCATAAATTCAAAAATCTTTACCTAAATTTTACAGAAAAATTTATATAAAAATTATAAAGATAGTAAAAATTTGGCATTTTTTAGAGGAAACTTTAGTTTAAAGGAAGTTTTATTTTGTAAACGGTTGCGAAATGTTTTTAGAAAAATAAAAAAGGCAGACTAAGCGGGTCTTTGACACTTCCTCTTAGTCAAATAATGATGAAGTAATTATTACCAAAGGCTATATAAGATTTAAGAGGTGTGATGGTAAGGCCTAAACTAAGTGGAAGCTAAGGTTAGAGAGGAGACACTTTTTCCATAAAATTACGCTTTAACACATTAGCAACTATTGATTTATAAGCAGTTTTTATCTATCCTAAAAGTAGGAAATTCCCTACTTTTATATCTTTTTTGAGGAAAGTTTTATGCTTACAAAGGCATTTATTGATAACGCGAAGGTTATGTCGAAAGGTCAGATAACCATTCCAAAAGATGTCCGTGAAGCTCTCGGAGTATCTAACGGAGATCGTGTTACTTTTATAGTAGAACAAGACTCTGTAAGGATTGTCAATACAGCGGTTTACGCAATGCAGATACTGCAGCGTGAAATGGAGGGAGAGGCAAAATTAGCCGGTCTTGATACGGATCAGTCTGTTGTGGATATGGTAAAAGACTTAAGAAAGGAAAGTTAAATAAGGAGGATCCTCATTGATGGCTCAAAGGTCTTAAAAAAGCCTGCTGAATTGGTGAGATTCCACTTCATCAGAGAGCCATTTTCTGGTCCAAGAGAATCCCCCGTCGTAAGACGGTGGGAGCTTCAAACAAATGTACTTATTTCAGCTGCATTAAGTGCAAAAGGCATACCTTTCAGAGCATACGTAAAAGCAGTCACTTGTTCTAATAAAGGGCTCATCTGTGAGCAAAATGTTTTTAGAAAAATAAAAAAGGCAGACTAAGCTGCCTTTTTACTTTAAATTTCTTTTTTACTTTTGATATTTATCCCAAGCTAATTTTTGTAAATCAGCCTCGGTAGTATCATCACCAATGCAGATAATTTCAGTGCCGGTTAATCTTGCAAAGAGTACGAGATCTTCACGAGTTAAAGCTGTGGAGAGGACGCTGTGGTGAGCACCACCTGCATAGCACCAAGCGGCAGTACCAATATTAAAGTTTGGCTTGTGACGATACATGACACGAGCGACCGGTAAATTTGGCATTGGCTTTGGTTGTTTTACAAACTCAATGTCAGCGCAAATTAAGCGGTAATGGTCACCCATATCGACCATAGTCACTTGAATGCCATCGCCTTCAATACCATCGAAAATAAGGCGAGCTGGATCTTCCTTACCACCGATGCCAAGTGGGAGGACATCAATTTCAGGCTTAGTCTTAGCTAAGGTTACAGGAACCTCAAGCATGTGGGCTGCAAGCTCTAATTCCTCACCTTCAGTTAAATCGTAGGTGTAATCTTCAATAAAGCCGGTAGCACCAGGACGACCCTCTGACATCTTCATTAAGACAGCAGAGAGGGCGGAGATCTTATAGTCACCTTCAGGACCAAAGCCAATGCCCTTGCCCATTAAGTTTTGGGCAGCCAAGCCTGGTAATTGCTTTAGGCCATAGAGGTCTTGGAAGGTATCGGCAAAAGCGCCTAAGTCGTTTTTCTTTAAGAACTTCTCTAAGGCAACTTCATATTTGGCCTGTTCGCGCACGGAGTCGATGCGAGTGGTCTTCATGGTGTACTTTGAGGTGTACTCGGCCATCTTCTCATCAATTTCAGCTTCAGTGACTTCATTGATAACTTTAACTAAATCACCTACAGCAAAGTAATTGCATTCCCAGCCGTATTGAATTTGTGACTCAACACGATCACCGTCGGTTACAGCTACCTCACGCATATTGTTACCAAAGGAGCCGACCTTTAAGTGCTTGGAGAAGTTAATAGCGCGGGCGACATCAATGAACTTGCCAATCTTCTCTAAAACTTTAGCGTGCTTGTAGTAGCCTGCTACCACCTGATGGGCAATTCTCATACGAGCTAAAATAAAGCCATATTCACGATCACCGTGGGCGGCTTGATTTAAGTTCATAAAGTCCATATCAATGGTGTCGTAAGGAAGCTTTTCATTGGCTTGAGTGTGTAAGTGTAATAGTGGTTTTCTTAACTCTTGTAGGCCTTTAATCCACATCTTAGCAGGTGAGAAAGTGTGCATCCAGGTCATCACGCCAATGCACTCATCATCGCAGCTTACCTTGCGTAGATCTTCAATGCAGGTCTTAGAGTCGACAACGGTAGGGAGTAATTCAACCTTCACATTCTTTAAGTGTTGATTGAAAAACTCGGTCATCTCTTGGGCATCTTTGGCCACATTCTTTAAGCACTCCTCACCGTAAAGATCTTGAGAGCCGACTACAAAATATAACTTATCCATAATTTCTCGATCCTCTAAAAAATGCCCTGTAAAGCAGGGCGCATTGAAACTATTTAATTACATGAATAGACTTTCTATCAGCAAAGATGGCCACGAAGAGTAAGAACACTACACCTTCGATTAATTGCATCATCTGTGTACTAAAGCCCATCATGGTAAGGCCACTTGAGAGCACTACGAATAAAAGTGATCCCACAATGACATTTGAAAATCTTGCTAAAGCACCACCTGAAATTGGCATACCACCTAACACGAGGGCAATTAGAATTTGAGTTTCTAATTGATTACCACCATTTGAGGTTACAGAGCCTACTTTAATGGCACTAATGAAAGCAGCAAAACCGGTAATTGCACCTGAGAGTACATAGACTAAGAATTTTACGCGGTCAGTTTTAATACCACCGAACATGGCAGCTTTCTCACCTGCACCAATGGCTCTTAAGTAGGTACCAAACTTAGTGTAATTAAAGGCTAAGAAACCTAAAATTATTACCACTAAAGTACTTCCAACCTTAAAGGCGGTGGTATCCCACATGACGATCATCGGTGATCCTGCAACTGGGGCATTAGTGGTTAAGTACTTAATAAGGCCTCTGAAGAGGAACATCGTACAAATGGTTACAATAAACGATTTTATTTTCCGATTAACATAGAAATAACCGTTTATCGCGCCGATACAGGCACCTGTTGCCATACCTGCGACAATGGCAAGTTCGATGTTGTACTTTGAGACATAACACACCACAATGGCCGAAAGTCCCAAGATTGAGCCTTGAGAGAAATCAAGACCGCCCATGGTCATGATAAAGAACACACCCATTGAGGCAATCATGATCACATAGACTTGCGACATGGCAAGCGGCAGTGATTTAATTAAACGGCCGTTAGTTAAAAAGCTAAATAAAATGAACACAAAAATGAGGCCTGCAACCGGTAACCAGGCGCGAATTAAACGCATTTTGCGCTCTTTTGCTAAGGCCTGCTCTTTTGAGATGGTAACATCAGTCATGGTAAAGCCTCCTTACACCATCAAGGAAATAAGTTTTTGTTCATTAAGCTCAGGGCTTCTTAAGACTTCACCACTGAGTTTGCCGTCTTTCATCAAGATGATGCGATCACACATGCCTATAAGCTCCATGAGCTCCTCTGAGATCATGATGATTGACTTACCTTCTTTTCTTAAACGATTCATCAGCTGATAGATATCTTGTTTTACCTTAATATCAATACCACGGGTTGGACTGTCTAAGACTAAGATATTGGAGTTTTTACCAATCCAGCGGGCTAAAACTACCTTTTGCTTATTACCACCTGAAAGCTCGGAGACGAACTGATCTGTATTGACCATCTTAACTGACATCTCTTTTGCGTATTCTTTGGCAAATTCTTTAATGCGATGCCAATTTAAAAATGGCGTCTTCCCAAAGGTTAAGAAGTTTAAAGAAGGCATCACGATATTATCGCGAATGCTTTGATTTAAAACGATTGACTCGTTATCTCTATCTTTGGAGGTATAGGCAATAGAGTTGCGAATAGCGGTGGTAATATCATTGATATGCGTACCATCGGCTAAAACCACTTCACCTTCTCTGTCATAGCTTGCCCCGAAAATGGCCTTACCAATCTCGTGCATACCAGACTCAGACAAACCACCAAAGCCTAGGATCTCTCCTTGATGCAAATCAAAACTTACATCACTTATGATCCCAGGTACGGTGACATTTTTAACTGAAAGTACTACCTCATCTGAGATCTTCTCGCCATAATCTGAGCGATAGTAGTCACCTGTAACCTCACGGCCTACCATCAACTTCTTTAGATCCTCTTCATTTACATCCTTACTTTTTACGGTGTCAATGTAAATGCCATCACGCAAAATGGTAATGGTATCGGATTTATCTAAGATCTCCGATAAATCGTGGGAGATGAAGATTACGGTATTGCCTTCATCGCGAATGCGATTCATATGCTTGTAAAGCTCTTCACGACCTTCTTGTGAGAGGGCAGTGGTGGTTTCATCGACAACGACGATCTTGGGGTGAAAGTAAGTGGCCTTGACGATCTCAATTAACTTTCTATCCTCAAAGTTATAGTTATCTATCATATCTGAGGCTTTAATATGGGTAAAACCATACTCTTGTAACAGGCGATTGGCCTCAGCATTCATCTTTTGCGTGTTTCTAAAGCCGTAGGTAATAAACTTCTCCTCATGGCCCAAGAAAATATTTTCCGCAACGGTAAGTCCTGAGAGGGTACCTAATTCCTGCACAATAATTGAAACTCCAATATTATTGGCATGAACTTGGTTTTCAGGGTGAATTTCCTCACCGTCTAAAATAAACTTGCCAGTTTCCATCGGGTAAATGCCAGTTAGCATATTAGTCATCGTGGACTTGCCAGAGCCATTTTCACCGATGAGGGCGTGTACTTCACCTTTGTTAATATCAAAGGAGACATTTTGCAAAGCTTTAGTTACACCAAAGGTCTTGCTGATGTTTCTTACTTGTAATCTAACTTCACTCATAAAAGCCTCCCTTTATTTAACAATCTCACCCTTTGAAACCTTGGTGGTTAGGGTAATGATGATAAGTAAGGCTAAACCTGTGATGAGGTCTTGAATGGCAGTTGGAGCTCCTAAGGAGATAAAGCCAAAGAAGATGATATTGACGATAAACTCACCTAAGATAATAGCTTGCAATGGAATGCCGTATTTCATAAAGGCAAGACCGAAGAAGCAGCCCATAGTTGGAATGAAGTTGCGGCTCATTGAAGACATGCCGGTTACTGCCACAATGGATGAACCATAGCTTATAGTTAAAATAGCCATGGCACCGAAGAAGGCACCACTTAAAATAAAGGCATAGACTTTAAATTTATCAACATTAATACCCATGTTTTTGGCTACAAACTCATTTGAGCCAATAGCATAGGTGTAGGTGCCAAATTTGGTGTAATTTAAAACTAAATAAGCGATGATAAAGGTTACAAAGGCTAAGATAATATTGCCTGGCATTTGACCTAAACCGCGCATATCAGAAGGTAGGGTCTGACCAATACCGCCTGCAATGTAGTTTGCAATTGACTCATAAATTAAAGCCAAACCTGCGGTTACAATCATTGAGGGAATGCGAAGTTTTACGTAGAAGTAACCATTACACAGGCCCACTAAAGCGCCGGTGACCACGCAGCCTATCACAAGGCCTAAATAGCCCATCTCAAGGGAAGTTGCAAGCTGGCAACCTACAACTGCAGATAAGATGATGTTTGCACCAATAGAAAAGTCGAAAAGACCCATATCCATCACGAAGTAGAAACCAATTGCACCTACGGTTGCAATCAAGCTTGCTTGGAAATAGGCCATGAGATTTTCAGGGGAGCCGAAGTTGTGCGGCGTTAGCACCTTGAAAATCGCCCAGGATAAGAACACCAATGCAATAAGTACAATATAGCCTTTTGTTGCACCGGAGAGATTTTTAAAACCACTCATAACAAATACCCTTGTGACGAGGCAGAAGCCTTAAAATACACATCCTTGTAAAAGAAGAGAAGCGACTTCTCGTCCTTTTAAGCTTTGTTTAATCATAAAGGCTCAAAGCAATTTAAGTCACGCAACCGTTTACGGGTTTTTTACCTAGCTCACGTTTTTGTAAGTGTTTAAAGCGGTTCTGTGAGCTTGCTCAAAGAACGCAAAATGGTTTTTTAAAAGGGCAAAATTTTTGTGGACAAGGAACTTAAAAGAGCTAACCTTTTGAAAAATTTATCTAAAATCTGTAGGAAAAGTTAAAAGGAGTTTACTGCCTTGTAAGGTGCAAGGCAGGTTTGAAAATTTAGTTTAAAAGAGGCTCTTTTTTGCGCTTAAGTGGTGGCAGCTGTGCGATGATCACGGCAATAAACATTAAGGCACAGCCTATAATCTCGCGGGTATTTAGACTTTCATCTAAGATAAGTACACCAAAGACTACGGCCATAACCGACTCTAAAGATAAGATAATGGTCGCCACGGTGGGGTTCATACCTCTTTGACCTACAATTTGCAAAGTATAGGCTACACCATTTGAGAGAATACCCACATATAAAAGGGCGGGGGCCGCGCCAATTAAACCTTCTAAAGTTAGATCATCGAAAATAAGCATTAAGATAAGGCCTAAAAAGGAGGCGGCAAAGAATTGTCCACACGAGAGTTTCACGCCATCCACCTCATTTACAAAGTAGGCAATGACTAAAATATGAATGGCAAAGACAAAAGAGCAGGCTAAAACCGTAAGATCGCCTATTTCAAAATGAAGCTCACCTTTAATGCACAAAAGATACAAACCAATTAATGAGAGGATTAAGGCGATGAGGATAATAAAGCGCACTTTTTTGCCTAAAAAGACACTTAAAAGGGGCACAAAGATAATATACATCGAGGTAATAAAGCCTGCCTTTCCGGCGTCAGTGCCAAATTTTAAGCCAAATTGTTGCAAGGATTCGGCGACAATCAAGCAGGTACCACAGGCAAAGGAGGCTATAAGTAAACTTTTGCGATTGGTTTTGGCAATCTTTCTGCCGCCTCGTTGTTTAAACTTATCTAAAGTGTAAATCACCGGGATTAAGACGATGCCGCCTATTAAAGTGCGAAAGAAAGTAAAGGTAAAAGGGTCGACATGATCCATGCCGATACTCTGTCCTATAAAACCAGATCCCCAAATTGTGGCGGTGATAAAAAGAAGTAGGGATTGTCTAAGCTCAAACATAAAACCTCAAAAAGTGTCAGGTAGCTTTTTAAGCGATTGATTATAGAAAAATGCTTTATTTTGTAAATTAAACCTTAAAAAAGCACTTTTTTTGTGCAAAAAGCTTACAAGTTGCGAGGCTTGAAGGGGCGGTGGCGAAATTTTAGCTTGATTAAATGTTATAATTGCAAGGTTTTTGTAAGCTTAAAGCTTAATCTTTTCAACGTTTAAAGGTTTGGAAAGAAGCTTTAAGGATCAAAATTTAAGTAAGCTAAAACGGATTTTGCTATGCTTCCTAGGCTCTTTTTAACCTCGATCTTGGCTTTATTAAGCTTTAATGTTTCTGCCTATACTTATGATTTAAATGAGAACACCTATGTCGTAGGTAAAGAGGATACTTATCTTTTACAAAAAGATGGTACGACCACTATGGAATATGTAGCCTCACATTATAAGTTGGGTTTATCAAACATGATTGAGGCAAACCCTAAAGCAGATCCGATTGTCCCACTTGCTGGCACGAGACTTATTATTCCTAATCGTTTAATTTTACCTGACACCAAGCGCGAGGGGATTATTGTAAACTCCCCTGAAATGCGCCTTTATTATTACCATGACAATAAAGTAGATGTGCTCCCCATTGGCATTGGACAGCTTGGCACTGACACGCCTTTAAATTGGACTACTAAGGTTGAAAGAAAGAGGGCTAATCCTACTTGGACCCCAACTGCGAAAATGCACGCTGAATATCGGGCACGCGGTGAGTATTTACCTGCGGTGTGGCCTGCAGGTCCTGATAATCCGATGGGTCTTTTTGCCATTTACATAGGGCGTCTTTATGCTATTCACGGCACCAATGCCGATTTTGGTATTGGCCTTAGAGTAAGTCATGGTTGTGTGCGCCTTCGCAATGAGGATATTGAATATTTATTCAATCAAGTCCCAATTGGCACACGGGTGCAATTTATCAACCGCCCGGTAAAGTATGCTAAAGACTCAGATGGCAATATCTTTATTGAAGTGCATCAGCCACTTTCGATGAGTGAAAGTGAATTTGAAACCTTTGAAAACTTACCGATTGAATTTACTGAACAAGATAAAGAATTTTTAGCCGATCCTAGTATCGATAAAGAGATTTTAGAGAGAGCTTTATCTGAGAGATCAGGGCGTGTGGTGTGGCTAAATCCACCTCAATTTTATTAAAGCTTCATATGCAAAAAGCTTTAGTTTGTCTTTTATTGGGTTTAGGACTTTTATGTAAGGTCTCTTTTGCAGCCTCAGAAAGCTCTTTAACGGAGCTTTCAACGAGGGTCAATCAAGATCTTTTTGCGCTAAATGATGAGATCTCCCATAATGAGTTAACCTCAGATCATCTAGCCTCCAAAAAAAGAGCGCAAGCGACTATTGAGGCTTTAAAGGTTGTCAGAGGATCTGAGCTTAAAGTCAAAGACTATGGCTTTTTTCATCAAGAGTTAATTGAAGATCGCGCTTTAATTGCCCCTTTGTATAAAAAAGCTACCTCACGAAATTTAAAAGAAGTAGTACCTTTTGCTCAATTGCCACAGGGAATTTTAATTTCAAGTGTTTTCCAAAGTGATCTTTTAGGCTATATCTTAAGAAAAAACATTAATGATAAACAATCTTTTAATGTGAAATCCTTTTATCGTCCTTATGATGCAAATTTAAGATCGCAAGTTAAAGTTGATTTTTATAAACAAGGTAAGTGTCAAGGCGAGAGTTTAATTTTTGCAGATTTATTAGATCATTGTGAAAGTGACAATGCAGGTGAGAGCTTTATTGAAAAGCCTCTGCCGCATCAAAAGGTAATCGCCGAAGGTGTGTTTCGCGGTCTTCAAACACACCTTCCAAAAAATCGTTTGACCTATAATTCAGGGCCTTTAAATTTAGTGCCTTTAAGTCGCTTTATAGGTTTTATCTCAAATGCCAGAAACGGGGGCTTTAAAGAGCCACTTTCTCCATTTGATAAGCATTTGTATGTAAATGGCAAAAATCGCTTTGTCAAAGAAGAGCCTTTTGGAAATTTAAGGACGGGCTGTTCTTTAAAATTCCCGCAAAACTGTGAGCTTTATTTTAAAGGCCCCCATGTTGAAAGCTTAATTAATTTAAGTCGGCACAGTTGGTATGAGCTAGAAGACGGCTCTTTTGGCCTGCCAATTTTAATTGGGCAAAATGGCAATTTTTGGCTTGATTTAGATCATACGCTTTTATCTAAATCAAATTATAAAAACTATGCCTTCTTCACTGGCCATGAGCTTGCCATCTTACAGGATTTAGGCTTTAAGTTAGATAGCCGCGAATACTATGGGGCAATGCTCTATCATAGTGGCACACAAGATCAGCGCTTGAGTTTTGAAAATTATCAAGGCTATGGTCGCTATCTTGATGAAAGTGAGCAAGTGCGCCTAGACTTTCCATCTTTAACCCCAATGGGTGTGGGACTGCATATTCTAAGCTCTTTTATTGATGTAAGACAAAATGCCGGTATTGCCACTATAGGTGAGGGTGCTATTGGGGTGAGAATTGATGGGGTGGACAATACCTTTCATTTACCCTACAGGCAATCGATTGTAAGTAATGGTGATTTAGGATCAGGCATTGCTGTAACCTATGGGCGGGAAAATCAGCTTAATATTGAAGGCAATGTGGTCGCAGATGGTAAGGAGGGCGTGGCCATCTTAGCGGATTTTGGCTCAAATCTTTATTCAGATCTTACTGAATATCGCGGATCTTATCAAAGAAACTCCACGATTTTAGATAAAGATTTACCCGTGCCAGATGCTATTTCAGGACCTCTTGTAAATAAAATTAATGTTTCAGGTAAGATCTCAGGGCGTAAAGCTGCTATTTTTATAAGCCCCTCAGCTTATGTTAAAGAGATTAATCTTCATAATGGAGCTTTTGTACAAGGTGGCATTTTCTCTTTGTTTACCCCGCAAGTTGACGCTCAAGGCCACATTTATGTAGAACCTGATTTAAGTCATAAGATGCGCAATCCCACTTTGCAAATCCCAGAATTTAAAGCTCAAGATCATAAAGAGGCTCAAGATTTTATTGAGCATAATTTAAGTACTAAGCTTAATTTTGGCTTAGTTAGAAGAGATACTTTCAAGCGTGAGTTTGCCCCTTATCAAAAACACGTGAACAAAGATGCCGTGATTGTCGTGCAAGGCAATATCATAGGCGAGAATTTTGAGCTTGAGGTCTTAGGTGGTAAGGCTATTGTGGAGGGATTAATTAAAGCTAAGTACTTGCATCTTGATGAGGCGATGCTACGTTTAAACTCCAAGGGCCTCCGCAATCAATTAAAGCGCTTGGTGTTAAAGTCTAATGCGGTTTTAGATTTAGTAAATGGTCAAAGTGATCTTATTGAAATTAAAGAGGGCCTAGCCGTAGGTCACAATGCAACGATTCGCGTGGATGTCGATGAGAGTGGTAAGGTTTTGGATAGATTTAAAGTAAGTGGGGATTTTAGGGTGCGCGATGGGCATTTGCGCATTGAACCTGGGGTTAAATATGAAGATTTGCGCCGCCTTGGGGCATCCCCAATGCAAATGTTAAGTTTTATTACCAACTTTGTAAAAACTGCCAATAAAGATTTTGAAGAACAGCATCTTTATGTGCGCTTTCCAGAATATATTTGGGATAGTAGTGGCGCATATGGACGCGAGCTTCGTTGCTCAGAGCGGGGTTGTCGCATTGGCAAGTTTGTAAAAACCTTTGCCCAAGAAAAGGAAGATTTAACCTTATCGGCTTATATCTTAAGTATTGGCGGCCTGGTGTTATTGGTGATTTTAACCTTTGTCTACTTTAACATGTACCGCCTGAGAAATCGCTTGCGCCGCTAAGGACGTAAGAGTCTTAAGAGAGCTTCTTGCTCTTTGGAATGTCCTTTTTTAAGGGCTCTTAAACTCCAGATAAAAAGACCTAAGCAAATTATAAATAAAGGCAGATTGCCAAATCTTGAGTAAAGGGTTTGACCTTGGAAGGCCTTAAACTCAAGATCTAAAACCCCCTTTTCATTAACCGGCAAGCTCTTTTCCACCACGCCTTTTTCATTAATAAAGGCGGTAATGCCAGAGTTGGTCACTCGAAGCATCGGCTTTTGCAATTCAAGGGTGCGCATTCTGGAGATGGATAAATGCTGCTGAGGACCTCTGGTGGGACCAAACCAGGAGTCATTTGAGAGCATTAAAATGCCATTGACCTCACTTTCATCTAAAGAGGCGATAAGCTCTGGGAAGACTGACTCATAGCAAATGGCAGGATTTAATTTTAAATCCCCAATTTGTAAAGGCACTTGTTTGTCCTCACCAGGAGTGAAATTTGACATAGGGAAATTAAAAATTGAGCCTAAGGGGCGCAAGAGATCTTGAAAAGGTACAAACTCACCAAAGGGTACTAAATGGCGCTTGTCATAGCGTATAAGCTCATTGGGATCTAAAATCTCCCCATATTCTCCTAAGGCAATAATAGAGTTGTGCGTCGTGCGATTTTTATTTTGATATTCAAGATGCTGTATGCCTGTTACTAAAGTTGCATCATAGGCTTTGGCCACCGCATTAAAATCATTTAAAAAGGTCAGGGCATCTTTAGTAAATAAAGGAATGGCAGACTCAGGCCAGATGACAATGCGCCCTTCTTGCAAAGGTTTTTTGGATAAATCCCAATAGGTGGCAATAGTGGGCATCACCATTGAGGATTTCCAGCGCACCGCCTGCGTGATATTACCTTGCACTAAGGTAACCTGAGAACTGCCTTCAATTGGGCTTGTAAAGCTTATGCCCTTTATAAGTACTGCGGCAATTAAAATTACACCTGCCACCGGAAGGTAAATAAATTGTCTTAAAATCGTTAAGGCAACCGATCCTGCAATTAAATATAAAATTAAATTAATCCCACGCACTCCAAGTAATGGGGCGTAGGCGGCAAGCGGGCCTTCGACACAAGAGTAGCCGACAAAGGTCCAAGGGAAACCGGTAAATAACCAGCCTACAATAGTATCGGCAAGAACAAAGCCTAAAGGTAGGAGACCTAAATTAAAGGCAATGATATTTTTAAGGCGGAATTTGAAAACAATAAGGCTTAATAAGGCATAGGGGAGGCTTAAGTAAATACCAAATAAAATTACCACGCTATAAGAGAGCAACGTGGGGAGTTTTCCAAAATCCTCCATCACAAAATTAAGCCACCACAAGCTTGTAGCATGATAGGCGGTAAAAAAGCTTAAGGTCACTAAAAAAGCGGCCTTTTTACTTGGCACTAAGCTTAAATAAAGAAAAACTAAGATTAAGGCTGCCAAAAGGGCAGGCCAGGAGTTATAAGGGGCAAGACCTAAAGTTGCAAAAGCTCCAAGCAGTGCTGGAGCTAACATGTAACCTAAAGGATGGAAAAAAACTTGCTGATAAATTTTAAGCTCAGCTAATTTTTCAAGATACTTACGCATCGTTACTCTCTTGAGTTTTAAGCTTGGTTACCTGAATTTTTTTCACTTGATGGTGAGAGCTTTCTAAAACTTTAAACATAAAATTGTCGATTTTAATTTGCTCATCTTGTCTTGGGATGTGACCTAGCTGATGCATCACCAAACCTGCCACCGTATCAATATCAGGTAGCGCATATTGTGTTTTAAAGAATTCATTGAAATCCTCAAGTAAGGTGGTACCTGGCATTTCATAGCTATTGTCTTGGTTTTTGATGATTTCTGAGGAATGATCTTCAGCCTCATCATACTCATCGGCAATATCGCCTACAATAAGCTCTAAAATATCTTCAATGGTCACCAAACCACAAACGCCACCAAACTCATCAATGACCACGGCAATGTGCAAATGATTTTCTTGGAATTGATTGAGCATGGCATCTACGCGCAAGGTCTCAGGCACTACCGTACAAGGTCTTACAATATCAGAAAGCGACTTGAACATCGGCTTCAAGCCTACGGCATAAGGGAGTAAATCCTTGGCATTTAAAATGCCTACGATATGATCTTTATCTTCTTTGGAGACTGGGTAGCGCGAATGTCCTGAGGAGGCAATGATCTCAGTGGCCTCTTTAAGTCCCATTTTCGCATCAATGGTGACCATCTCCGATCTTGGGATCATAATGTCACTTACGCGCAAGGTCGCAATATCAAAGACACCTTTTAACATATCTTCGGTATCTTCATCGATGATATCGCGTGATCCTGCTTCGGCAATGACTTGGGCTAATTCACTTTTATTAGCAGGTCGCATCCCACGCCACAGGCGTTTGAAAATACTCTCATGAGGCTCTTTTTCAAGCGAAGTCTCGTCGCTCATAAATAAAATTACTCCTTAAAGTTTATTTTTCACTTAAATATGGATCTTTAAAACCCAAAGCTTGCATGATCTTAGTTTCTAAAGACTCCATTTCAAAGGCTTCATCATCTTCTATGTGATCAAAGCCTAAAAGATGTAAAGTGCCATGGACAATAAGATGGGCCATGTGCTCTTCAACTGATTTTTCTTGCTCTTGAGCCTCTTTTACCAACACTTTAGTTGAGACCACTAAATCACCTAAAAGTGGCAAGGAGACTTCCTCTGGACATTCAAAAGGAAAGGAGAGGATATTAGTAGGCTTATCCATGCCCCGATAGGTTTTATTAAGCTCATGGATCTCATCTTCATTGACCATGCGCACGGTAAGCTCAGAATCTTTAGTATAGCCTGCCATCTCCAAAGCTTTTTTAATGTATAAGATAAGCTTTTCCTCATCTGGGCTATAGCTTTTTTCATCCTCACAGGCAAGCTGTAAATCTAATGTTACTTGCATTTTAAATTAAATTCTCCAAAGCCTTAAGGGAGTGTTGCTCACGCTCAAGTTTTTTGGCCTCAAGCGCCTCTTTTTTGGCCTCTTCTTCCTTTTTCTCAAAGGCCTCATAGGCATTGACAATGGCTGCGACTACCGGGTGGCGTACCACATCTGAGGCATCAAAATAATTAATAGCAATACTGTCTATTTTATCTAAAACTAAAAGCGCATGACGAAGGCCTGATTTGACATTGCGCGGTAAGTCAATTTGTGAAGGATCACCTGTAATTACGGCATGAGAGTTAAAACCGATACGGGTTAAAAACATCTTCATCTGCTCGATGGTGGTATTTTGCGCCTCATCTAAGATGATAAAAGAATCATTTAAGGTACGGCCTCGCATATAGGCAAGTGGGGCAATTTCAATGACCTGTCTTTCAATTAATTTTTGCACCTTCTCAAAGCCTAGCATCTCATAGAGTGCATCATATAAAGGGCGCAAATAAGGATCTACTTTTTGCGTGAGATCACCTGGCAAAAAGCCCAACTTTTCACCAGCTTCAATGGCAGGGCGAGTTAAGATAATGCGGCGCACTTCATTGCGCGTTAAGGCATCAATCGCTGCTGCCACTGCAAGATAGGTCTTACCTGTGCCTGCAGGTCCTACGCCAAAGCAGACATCATGGGAGGTTATAGCCTGAATATAGGTTGATTGATTGGAGGTGCGAGCCTTAATCACTCCCCGTGAGGTGTGAAGATGTGTGGCCTTATGATATAAACCATCTAAGGAGTCTTGTATGGCCTTGTGGCTCTCATCTTCACTTTCTTGCTCTAAAACCTTGGACTCAACAATGGCCAAATGCACCATCTCAGGGGTTACTTCTTTGCCTTTTGATTTGCCAAGTGGGGCAGTTTCAATATAGAGGCTTCGCAAAATTCTTTTGGCGGTATTTACCAAACGATCTTCACTTCCTTCAATATGAAAGTGCGCTCCTGCATAGGCAATGGTCACATTTAAGCGCTTTTGTAAAATAAGTAAATTTTCATCTTCAGGGCCAATTAAAAAGGCTAAACGATTTTTATCAACTGGCTCTAGTATAAAATCACAAGATTTAAGCTTGGACATTTTAAATAAGCTTTCCTCTTAAAGTATGGGCAGATAAGCTTTCAATTTTAACCTCTGCCATCTGACCTATTAAATTAGGACTTCCTTTGAATACGACAATACGATTGTTGGAGGCTCTTGATTTAAGCTCGCTTTGATCTTTGCGCGAAATGCCTTCCACTAAAACTTGTTGGGTGGTACCAAGCATCTTATTAGTGTGTAAAGTGGCGTACTCTTCAAGTTTGGCCTGTAATTTATAAAGGCGCTCTTTTTTAACCTCAAGTGGGACTTTATCTTCCATTAAGGCCGCCGGAGTGCCAGGGCGCTTTGAGTAGACGAAACTAAAGCTTTGATCAAACTTTACTTTATCAACTACCTCTAAGGTTTGTTTAAAATCCTCATCACTCTC
Organism: uncultured Succinivibrionaceae bacterium; assembly: GCA_944389835.1. Classification (GTDB taxonomy): domain Bacteria; phylum Pseudomonadota; class Gammaproteobacteria; order Enterobacterales; family Succinivibrionaceae; genus Avisuccinivibrio_A. The sequence goes on along the minus strand of CALXNU010000039.1, from coordinate 3,177 downwards.
GCCTGGGAAACCTACAATAAAATCTGAGCTTATGGCAATGTCCTCGCGCACGTTTCTTAATTTATCGACTAAGCGCAAGTAATCATCTTGCGTATAACGGCGGCGCATTAATTGTAAGATGCGATTGGAGCCTGATTGAATTGGCACATGCACGGCATTGGCAATAATCTCAATTTCCCCTATGGCCTTTACAATATCATCGCTAAAATCCATCGGATTTGAGGTGGTAAAGCGCAATCTTTCAACCCCACCTAAGGCTGCAATTTCATAAAGTAGGGTGGAAAAGTGCGTCTCACCGCTTGCACTTGGACCGCGATAAGAGTTGACATTTTGCCCTAGAAGATGGATCTCTTTTGCCCCGTTTTCTAGGTGAATTAAGATCTCATCTAAAATATCTTGCATCGGGCGGGACTCTTCCTCTCCTCGGGTGTAGGGGACAATGCAATAAGAGCATTTATTAGAGCAGCCTTCCATGATGGTCACAAAAGCTGAAGGTCCGCGACGGCCTGATTCTGGCAGACGATCAAACTTCTCCAAAGAATCGGCCTCTGTGTCGATAATTGCTCTATGATTTTCTTTATAGGCGTTAATTAAACTTGGCAATTTGTGGGCAGTGCGCGGGCCAAAGACGATATTTAAACGTGAGTTAAACTCAATTAATTTTTGTCCAAGTTCAGAGCCAATGCACCCGCCAAGGCACAAAATCGTGTTGTCATTAATAACACCGTCATGTTGCCAGGCGGCAATTTGATTGAACACCTTATCTTCAGCTTTAGCACGCACCGCACAGGTGACTAAGACGATAATTTGCGCGCCTTTAGGCCCTTCTGATCTGACATAACCCATAGCAGAGAGTAGATCTGCAATACGATCTGCATCATAAACATTCATCTGACAGCCCCACACTGCAATATAGAAGCTGCCTTGTTGCATTTTTAAAGAGGTATTTAAAAGCATATCTTAAAATCGTTTTAGGCTTTGATAAGGGCACGGGCCATTAAATCTTGCATGAGCGTTAAATCCCCTCTAAAAGAGGCAATACTTGCATCAAGCATGAGTTTAGGGCTTACTTGTGTCCAATCAAGTTCAACATTAAGCTTTAAAAAAAGCTCGCGTAAAAATTCTCTTTGGGTACGACCATTGCCATCGCGAAAAGGATGCAGAGCATTTATTTCACTTAAAAGCCAGGCGGCCTTTTGTGGCAATACCTCAAAGGGGCAATCTTTAAAATAATTTTCTTTTTTAAGCTCGGTAAAAATACGCATGCCTTCTTGCTCTAAATAAAGAGCCTGACAGAAGAATAAGCCTTTGGCAATATTTACCGTTCTAAGTCTTCCTGCCCACGGATAGATGTCCTGAAAAATATGATAATGAATAGCTTTTAGGTGTTCGAGATCGAACTTACCCTCAATAGGTTTTTTATAAAGATCGATAAGTCTTACACCCGTAAGCACTCTTTCAAGCTGTTTTAATTTTTCAGGATCTCTTAGATCATAGTTATTAATTAAAACACCGCTATCTTGATAACAGTAGACTGTGTCGTGATATTCGGGGATCAAGTCAAGCTGCCTTTTGTTCCTTACTAAGAAGTTGCGGAAAAAAGCTTAGCACCTGCTCAATGGTAATAAGTCCTTGAGCATAATCTTTTAAAATTTGCTCTTCTTGTTTGGATAAATGCAGGTTCTCCATAGCTAAAGTTGCTTTTACCTGTTCAATTAACATGAAATCTTACCTTAATTTTCTTATGCAAAGCACAAATTTTCAATGCCTTAATTTTAGCAAAATTAGGCCAATTTTTAAAGCTTGATCACGCTTTTGTAGCCTTATGCGTCTCTAAGCTTTTCCTAATTTTATTAAGCTAAAATTTAAAGTCATGAAACTGTGAGTTAGATAGGAGTTCTAGGCCCATGCGACTTGTAAGAATTTATGTTTTAATCCTCATAGTATCTTTTTTCTGTGCTGTAGCCTATGCAGGTGATCATCGCGGCCCGCGGGGCTTTAATAATTATAAATATCAAAATATAAATGGCATTAGCGAGATCTATAAGCATTGCCATGACAAAGAGAAAATAACCTTGCGCGGGAGGCTTACCCGTTATTTTGGTGATGATGATTATGAGTTTACCGACAGCTTCGGAGATACTATCGAAGTTGAACTTGATGATGATAAAGATTGGTCTTATCTTGCCAAAGATGAGTTTATTGAGATTTTTGGCAAAGTAGATCGCGATGATTTTAAAATCAAAATCGATGTCAAAGATGCTAAAAAATTATTAAATCAAGAACCTAATACCTCAATCAATCCTTAAGCTAATCTTGTGCTAGGGCTTATCTCCTAGCACAAGCTCTTATCTTTATTTAAAAAGACCACACCGATCCTACTCCCACATTATTGGTATTTGAGCGATTGTGAACCCACGGTACGATGCCTTGATGCTCGACTTGATGTCTTCTTGGGCCTTGAGTTTTGGGGGCTTTATTTTCAAGTGGGGATTGATATTCCTCAGGGCGTGGGGTTTGAGGTTTAGAATTTTCTTAATTCGTGTCAACCTTAGGGGGCACTGGTGCCTCAAAAATGGCCGCCTCTTGAGGAGGTAGATTTGTCTCTTGTGGGCTTTGACAGCCTGCAAGGCACAAGACAAGTAACAAGGGAAGGGTGATTTTTAGCATAAGAACCTCAAATTTTGCTTTAAGCTTAAGCTATTTTAGCAAGGCCTTAAGCTTTAGGGGGAAATTTGCGTGAGGTTTAAAAAATTGCTTTAAAAGCGCTAGGTTAGATTTATTTTGTAAAGGTTTAGTGAAGCTTTTTTGAAAAAAATTAAAAATTTTTTAAAAATGGTGTTGACACCTCAAAAAAAATCTATAAAATGCATCTCCGTTGTTTCGACAACGACTCCTTAAAAAGGAATGACGATTAAGTCGTAGGGGTATAGCCAAGTGGTAAGGCAACGGGTTTTGATCCCGTCATTTCCCTGGTTCGAGTCCAGGTACCCCTGCCACTCAAGTCAAAATTGGGGTATAGCCAAGCGGTAAGGCAGCGGATTCTGATTCCGCCATTCCCAAGGTTCGAATCCTTGTACCCCAGCCAGGTAGTAAGGCGTGGCTACGTAGCTCAGTCGGTTGGAGCGCAGCACTCATAATGCTGAGGTCACTGGTTCGATCCCAGTCGTAGCTACC
>CALXNU010000038.1 GCA_944389835.1 uncultured Succinivibrionaceae bacterium | reverse complement strand
CTCGTTCTCAAAAATCTCAACAATACCTCTTACCAGACAGTAAAATCGACGATAAAATCAATACAAGTTTTTAAAGAGCCTGAAAGCCTTTGCTAGAAAGGCTTTGAACTAAATTTTATTCACGGAAAGTCGAGTTAATTTCTATCTTAAATAATAGCTAAAAAGCATAGATTAAATGCTTGTTTTAAATAAGATCTATACTCTCTAAATCATCGGGTATAAATATATTTCCTTTAAAATATTGTTGAGCCTCTTTAGTATAACGCGCTTTTCTTAAAGATAAGAGATTATCATCAGTATGATAGAGCACGAGGTTTTGAACCTCTAGCTCTTGCGCCATCAAAGCCGCATCTTTGACAGTACTGTGATGTTTTTCATAAGGTTTAAAAATCTCTTTTTCATCAAACAGGCAAAAAGCCTCAGAGAGTAGAAAATAAGCTTTTGAGGCATATTGATAATTAAGCTTGCAATAAGGTTCATCGCCTAAGCACACTAAATTTTTAGAAGGGGCAAGCTCAAGGCTAAAGCCAAATTGTTTTTCCTTAGTCGAGTGAATATCAAAAAAGCTCATGTTGTGCCCACAAACGCTAAGTGTTTGTCCATCGTGAACTTCTTTTAAGATAATTCTTTGACCTAAAAAGCTATGATCTTTAGGGGATAGGGTAGCTTTACAAATGGTCTCTAAAACGTCTAAAGCTCTTTTATGGCTTATGATAGTAAAATTGCCTTGATATTTATCGCTTTTCATAAGCTTAATGATGATTCTGACCACCCACACCGCCCCTAAGATATGATCAGTGTGGGCATGAGTTATAAACATCTCATGAATAGAGCTTAAGTTTAGGGAGGCTTTTTCTAATTGCGCTAAGATCCCATTGCCACCACCTGCATCAACTAAAAGATACTTATCATCAAGCTGTAAGACAAAGCAGGTGTTATAGCAATGCGTAACTAAGGCATTGCCGGTTCCAAGTAAGGTAAGTTTTGCTTGTAAGGCCATATGATTTTTTAACTTTATGTTTGAGGATTTTCACTTTCTGTGCTGTCAGGGCTAGCTTCTTTTTGTAAAGTAACCCAGACACAAGGAGTATTAGAAGCTTTAGCTTTGCCTGAGGCGGTAGTGATCTTCTCAATTTTGCCAGAGGATTTAACTACAATCATGGAGGTGATCGTAGATTTAATCTTATCTTCAATTTGATTTAGAGCAATATTTAAAATAGGATCGCCTTTTTTAACCTCATCACCTACCTTTACCAAACTTTGCATCCCCTCACCTTGTAAGTCAATGGCATCTATGCCAAATGAGACATAAACTTCAAGGTTTTGTACGGTTCTTATCGCAAAAGCATTGGAGGTGGCCAAAAGTCTTGAAATGGTGCCATCACAAGGGGCGACAATATTGTCAGTCTCTGGCATGAAAGCAAGTCCATCACCTACTACTTTTTCTGAAATGACTACATCAGGAACTTCAGTTAAAGGGATCATGACTCCAGATACTGGAGCATACAAAATTAGATCTGCATCTTCTTCCTGAGGGCTTGAGTGAAAGAGATAAGAGAGGATCGACATATTAATTATCCATTGAAGTTAAGATTATTAATTAAAGTTGAGATCTCACGTCCTGTTGCAAGAGACATCACTTCTTCATAAAAACTTTGCTCAAATTTGGGTTCTAAATTGGCAACAGGGTTTTGTTCTAAACCTTGTTTTAATTTGGTCAAAGAATATGAATCTACAGTAAAGTAAGAGATCCCAAGTTTTAAAAAGAAAGGCAAAAGCTCAGTGCGGTGAGCATAGCGCCCTGCAATGCCAACTTGTACTCCACAGTCAGCAGCACCCTTACAAGCCATGGCAATCATTTTAGCTAAGGCAGGGGTAAAAGCATCTCCTGGTGTTCTTGGGGCAGAGGCATATTCATCAAGTGAGGAGGTGCCAATTAAAAACATTGATGATATAGAGGCAAAGGCTTCGGCTGATAATACGGCAGCTGGAGTTTCAATCATGAAAACTACTTTAAATGAAGCTCTTTTTTGATTTTCAAAATCAAGCTCATCTGCAACATCACAAAGCATAGAAGTTAAGTAATTTGCCTCAGACATCCTTGAGATTAGAGGGAAAATAATTGAAATCTCACGATTGGGGGCGGCTCTTAATAAAGATCTTAATTCCTTTTTTAAAAGCTCGGAACCCACATTTGCTCCATAGCCTTTTAAAGGACCACTTTCATCGGTATTAATGCAAAAGAAAGGTTTTTTATCTCCTGCAAAATCAAAGGTGCGGGCGGAAATTGGGGCAAAATTTGGCACTCTTTTAAAAAGGGCGGAGAAGACCTCGGTCATTTCATCTTCAGAAGGCTCTATCTTAGATCCTAAGAAGAGAAACTCAGAGCGCAATAGTCCTAAACCATGATTTAAAAGGCCTGAATTGACCTCAAGCTCACGCATCGCCCCAATGGAGGGGGCTAGGGTGACATTTAAATCGCTATCATCTTCAAGATCTTCGTCACTGAAGGTGGGGCGATTTAAGATCTCTTGAGTAGTGTCAGTGGGTGGTTCAACAATGACATTACCATTGCTTGCATCTACAAGGACATGTTCACCATCGCTAATTGAGGTTGCACCAATTACTGAGAAAATGGAAGGTATTCTAAGTTCTCTTAGAACGGTACCTAAATGTCCTGAGGATAAACCGCCTTCTAAAACTACAGCGCTTACTAAATCGGTTCTAAGACACAAAAAACGTGCTGGAGTTAAGTCATTGGCAATGATGACTGTAGGTTTTGTAAGGGCTGTTTCTTCTAAAACTTCTTTGGCATTAAGCTCTAAAGTTGCAATAAATTCACGCGCAAGTGCTGTAAGTTCACGGCCTTGAGCTTTAAGTTCGGCATCCTCTGAATTGGTAAAAACTTGTAAATTTTGTAAAAAGACTTTTTTACAAGCATTAGCTGCACTCTCGCCTTTATCAATTAACTCTTTTATGTGTTTAGTGTTTTCAGGATCAGTAAGATAGGCAGAAACTGCGCCAAAAAGATCTCTTACACTATCAGGTGCAGGTCCTAAAAGAACATTTCTTAATCTTTCTGCAAACTGTAAACTTGCTTTTTGAAAGCGCGCTAGCTCATGCGCAGGATCGATTATCCCCAAATTGTTTTCTTGCTCAAAAAGTGAGACTTGATCGCCTTGAGGTTTTAAGATTAAAGCCTCTCCTGCTGCGACTCCTTCTGCGATAGTGATGCCACTTAAAGTGTACATTTAGGCTCCTTAGAATTTGCGCTGTAAAGGCAGGTCAGGATTGACTTGTCTTAATCTTACATAATATTGAGTCCCTGCACATACGGCACAAGGCGGAATTAAGAGATTTAAAATTGGAATAGTAAGAGCAATTGCAATAATGCCACCAAAAGCAAAGGTGGTAAGCTTGCTTGTCCCTAAGGCCTGTTTCATTAAAGAGAATTTAACTTTATGGTTATCAAAGGCATAGTCTGAGTATTGAATGGTTGCCATATAGAAACTTAGTAGGGCCCACAATACAGGGAAAATCACATTGATAATTGGAATAAAGAAAATAATTAAACATAAAAGCGCTCTTGGGATAAAAAAGATTTGCTTTTGTAGCTCACGTTTTAAAATGCGTGGAATATCTTTTAAGATATCAATAATCCCATCATCATTACCTTTCGTGCCGTAAATTTTAAGTTCGACTTTTTCAGCTAAGAGTCCATAAAAGGGGGAGGCGATAATTGTGGCTACGGTTGAGAAGACAAAGCAAAAAACAAAGCCCAAAGAGATCCAAATAATAATTGAGAGAATGGTCGATAAAAAACTTAAAAAATCAGGAAGCTTGGCAATGTAGGTATCAAGGAAACTTGCAATGGCTTGATGAGCAAAATAAGCGCCTGTTAATAAGACAATAAAATTAATACAAATAGGGATGATTACAAATAAACGGCAATCTTTAGATAAGGCAAGCTGTAATCCTTCTTTAAAGAAGCTTAGAATTTCAAAAAGACTAATTTTACCTAAAAGGTTGTGTTGATTTATTTCTGAATTTTGCATGGCATCTAATCTTATTTTGACCTATGATTTTCAATTATAGCGAAGATTACCTAGTTTGAGCTTAGCATTTAATTTATGATGTGCAAAAGCTTAAGCTAGCTCTCATCTTACAAAGTAGCTTTTAACCTAAGTTAAATCTTTTTTTAAATCTTAATGCTTAATTTAAGCTAAAAAGGAGATTTTATGGCTTTTTATGAACATAAAACGAAAAAGGGACCTGTAATTGTGGCTGAAATTTCAGGCAATCACGGCGGTAAGCTTGAAAGAGCACAAGATTTAATGTTACTTGCAAAAAAGCATGGCGCTGATGCTATAAAAATTCAAACTTATGAAGCAGATAGTTTAACTATCGATTCAAAACGTGAAGAGTTTATGATAAGAGGAGGGCTTTGGGCAGGTCAAAGCCTTTATGAACTTTATCAAAAAGCCTGTACTCCGCGCTCTTTTGTCAAACCTTTATTTGAGTTTGCCAAAGAACATGAGATTTTTTTATTTTCCTCACCTTTTAGTGCAAAAGATGTGGAAGTTTTAGAGGAAAATGCCTGTCCTGCCTATAAAATTGCCTCTTTTGAATTAGTGGATGTTGATTTAATTGCACTTTGTGCAAGTACGAAAAAACCTTTAGTGATGTCAGTGGGGCTTGCTAATTTAGAGGAAATTGAAAGGGCCTATAATGTGGCCTTAAAACATGGAGCAAGTGAGATTACACTTTTGCACTGTGAAAGCCATTATCCAGCAGAGCCTTACATGTTTAATCTAAAAACTATAAGTTTTTTAAAACATCATTTTAACTGTCATGTAGGTCTTTCAAATCACGCTTTAGGTTCAACTTTAGATATTGCAGCCACCGCTTTAGGCGCGCAAATGATTGAAAAGCACTTTATTGATGACAGACAAAGCGGCGAGGTTGATGCGGCTTTTTCAATGACCCCACAAGAGCTTTCAAATTTAGTCAAAGAAACAGAAGATGTAGCTCAAGCCTTAGGTGAGGAGGCGGTGGTGTTAAAAGAAATTGATGTAAGTGCAAGAGGCGGGAGACGCTCTGTATATTTAGTTAAAGATATAGCAAAAGGTGAGGTTTTAAGTGCAGATAAAGTTAAAGTAATAAGACCTGCTTGTGGTCTTGAGCCTTATTTATTGCCAACTTTATTAGGTAAAAAGGCCAAGTGTGATCTTAAAGCACCACTTCCTCTTAAGGCTTGTGATTTTGACTAAAAAAGGAAAGGGAGGCTAAAGCCTCCCTCTCTTGAAAATCTTTTAAGTAATTTAAAAATTACTTGCCAGAATCTTCCATGCTCTTGATGAGCTCGAGTACCTTGTTAGAGTAGCCGATCTCATTGTCGTACCAAGAAACTAACTTAACGAAAGTATCGGTTAATGGAATACCGGCCTTCTCGTCGAAGATAGAAGTGTGAGTGTTGCCTAAGAAGTCAGAGGAAACAACTGCATCAGCAGTGTAATCCATAATGCCCTTCATAGGACCTGCAACAGCTTCCTTGATAGCTTCGCAAATCTCTTCGTACTTAGCTGGCTTTGAAAGTACGCAGGTTAAGTCAACAACAGAAACGTCAGCGGTTGGAACACGAATTGACATACCGGTTAACTTGCCATTTAAGGAAGGAATTACCTTACCTACAGCCTTAGCAGCACCAGTTGAAGATGGAATAATGTTGGTGGAAGCACCACGACCGCCTCTCCAATCCTTTAAGGATGGGCCGTCAACGGTACGTTGAGTAGCAGTAGTTGAGTGGACGGTGGTCATTAAGCCCATCTCAATACCGAACTTGTCATGAACAACCTTGGCTAATGGGGCTAAGCAGTTGGTGGTGCAAGAAGCGTTAGAAACGATATCTTGACCAGCATACTCGGTGTTGTTAACGCCCATTACGAACATTGGGGTTGAATCCTTTGACGGAGCAGACATAACAACGCGCTTTGCACCTGCCTCAATGTGCTTGCGAGCCTTCTCGTCGGTTAAGAATAAACCGGTTGACTCAACAACGTACTCAGCACCAACGTCACCCCACTTGAGGTTTGCTGGATCTTTCTCAGCAGTCACACGGACAACGTTGCCGTTAACAATCAGGTTGCCGTCCTTAACCTCAACCTTACCCTGGAATGGACCGTGCATGGAGTCATACTTTAACATGTAGGCCATGTAATCTGGTGGGAGGAGGTCGTTAATACCTACTACCTGAATACCAAGCTCTGGACGGTATACAGAAGCACGGAAAACGAAACGGCCGATACGGCCGAAGCCGTTAATACCAACTTTGATGATCTTAGACATAATTAACTGTCACCCGTATAAGGAACAAAAATTAAAAACAATTATAAAAATACTCTAATTGTAAGCTTTGTCAAGCAACCTAAGTCTAAACTTTAGCAAATATTTAGCAAAGGCCTTGTAATGTTTCTAGTTTTTTTGAAAAAAATTTTTTAGGGCTCATGTAAACGTTTGCAAAATAAATTTACTTTCACTAACTTTTTACTCTAATTTTATGAAATTTTTATAAATTTTAAGGCAAGAAGCACGCTTGCGCAGGCTTGTTAACTTTTGTTTAAAATCTGTACATATTTGGGAGCTAGACAATGTTTTTTAATTTAGTTTGAAAGTAAAATAGACTAGCACTTGTGTGCATTTTCCCGCTACAACCATTGATTGTGGGATGTATGTGAAGAAATAAAAAAGTTTGTTATGTAAAAATGATTGATATTCAAGAATTTGCAGATAGGCTTGGTGTAGGAAGACGCTACACAGATGTTGTAGGCAAAGAAGTTGAAATTTCTTTGCAAAGCCGAATTGCCGCTTTAGGTGCTATGGGCTATCCAATACACGATGCCGAAAAATTAGAACAGGCTGCCTTGCAAGAGGAAAGGGAATACTATGAGCGTATTCTTGATCCGGTGCAGGTAATTCGCGACGGAGATCCTCACACAATTTATATAAGAACTCGTGCTGATTTAAGTGAGGATGCAAAGATTTCTTGGACCTTAACTTTTGAAGACGGCAAGGTTTTAGAAGAAACAGTTCCTTTGTATGAAATAGAAATAGCCTCTTATCGTACTGTGCAAGATGTTGAGTATGATACGAGGCGTTTTTTTCTCCCTCACGAATTAGTGTGGGGATATCATAGTTTTAAGGTTAAGATTGTTGATGGCGCAAGGCATTATGAGGCTTTGATGTCATTGATTAAAACTCCACTTACTTGTTATGTGCCACAAGAAATGCTTGAGGGACTTAAAGTTTGGGGAGTAAGTGTACAGCTTTATGCATTGCGCTCTAAGAATAATTGGGGTGTGGGCGATTTTCATGATCTAAAAGATTTATTACGTGCAATTGCCCGTCACGGAGGGCATTTTGTAGGTTTAAATCCTCTTCATGCAGGTTATCCTGCAAATCCTGATCCTGATATGGTGTCACCATATTCTCCATCTTCAAGGCAATGGCTTAATATTATTTATATAAGAATTGAAGATATTCCTGAATATGCTACTTGTGAGAAGGCCTCAATTCTTGTTTCATCTAAAGCTTTCCAGCAAAAACTCAAGGCCTTGCGCGATAGAGAATTTGTAGACTATAGGACTGTTTTAGAGTTAAAACTGCAAGTTCTAAGAACTTTATTTGACTCTTTACGTTTAGATGATAGAAGATCACATCGTGGTCGCAAATTCCTCGATTTTATTGAAGAAGGTGGTGAGAGTTTGTTGTGCATGGCAACTTATGATGCACTACAGGCCTCATTATATGCAAAGGGTAAAAATGCTTGGGGTTGGACTGAATTTCCAAAAGAATATCAACAGTCAGGCTCGCCTTTTGTCCAATCATGGCGTAAAGAACATCTAGATGATGTAAGATTTTACTGTTACTTACAGTTTATCGCTCAAGAACAACTTGAAGATGCTTATGAAGTAGCAGTAAAAGAGAAGATGTTAATTGGCACTTATCGTGATTTAGCGGTAGGTGTAGCTCCAGGCAGTTGCGATGTGTGGGCCGATGAGAAGGAAATCTATCGACGCAAGGCTTCAGTTGGAGCTCCTCCTGATCCTTTAGGGCCTTTAGGTCAATCTTGGGGATTGTCCCCAATGGATCCTAAGCGCTTAAAGGAAGTTGCCTATAAACCTTTAATCGATCTTTATCGTTCTAATATGAGATCTTGTGGCGCACTTCGTATTGACCATGCCGCAGGCCTTTCAAGACTTTGGTGGGTTCCACCTGAGAACAATCCTACCGATGGTGCCTATGTCACATATCCTATGCATGATTTGCTAGGTATTATTGCCCTTGAATCACAGCGCAATAAATGCGTAGTCATTGCTGAGGATTTAGGTACTATCCCAAATGAGCTTAGAGTTGCTTTAAAAGAAGCACGTACTTTCTCATATAAGTTATTCTTTGGTGAAAGAGCAGCAGATGGTGGCTATATTGCTCCACAAGATTATGAACCACAAGCCATGTCGGCATTAACCACTCATGATATGGCAACTTTAGTTGGTTGGTGGGGAGATCTTGATTTAAGTTTAGGAGTCAAACTTGGGGTTTATACTGAAACTGATGCAGGTCGTATAGGCGCAGATCGCGCAATTTGCAAGCAAAGAATTTTAGATAGCTTACATGGCTTGTTATCTGTAGGTCCAGAAGTGCCAGCTTTTGCCCAAGAAATTAAAAATATGACTCCACAGCTACAACAAGGCTTACAAGTTCACATGTGCCGTGGTTCATGTGCTTTGTTTTCATCTCAACTTGAGGATTGGATTGGCGTTGAAAAGCCAGTCAATATTCCAGGAACTTTCCGCGAATATCCAAATTGGCGACGTAAGCTTACTGCAAATGTAGATGAGATTTTCTCTTTACCATATGTTATCAAGCTTACCGCAGCAATGAGCGATGCGCGTAAAATGGCAAGCAAGGATTATTACAAATAGGAGGCATAATAATGCTAATTGACGAGTTAAATAGTGCACGACTCTATAAACCTTTTGAGGTTTTAGGTTTACAACCAAATCATGAGGGAGAGGGTTATATTTTAAGAGCCTGGTTACCTGGTGCTAAGGAAGTAAAGTGTGTCTCACTTAAGGGTAAGGATATTTGTACTTTAGATTGCGTCTGTCCTGATGGTTTATTTGAAAAAGCTTTACCTGATTGTAAGGAGCAATTTCATTATAAATTTGAGGTTCGCTATCCAGATGCTACAGTCGAGGTTATCGATCCTTATCAATTTCGTGATGAGGCTTATTATGGCCTTTCTACAATGTATGAAACCCCAAGCAACCTTTATAAGACTTTAGGTGCGCAATTAATTGAAGTAGAAATTGATGGGGTTAAAGTTAAAGGCACTAAGTTTGCAGTTTATGCACCATCTGCAAGTTGTGTAAGCTTAATTGGTGATTTTAACTTCTGGGATGGTCGTCGTCATCCAATGGCCAGATCCTTGTTAGGCCATTGGGTATTATTTGTGCCAGGTTTAGGTGCCGGTCAAAGATATAAGTTTGAGATTAAAGACCCTCAAGGTAATCGTTTACCACACAAAGCCGATCCTGTGGGCTTCTATCATGAACAATATCCATCATTTGCCTCTATTATTTCTGATCAGACCACCTATAAATGGGGTGATGCGGCTTGGCAGAAGTCTCAGCTTAATGATAAGTTAAAGCGCCCAATGTCAATTTATGAGGTGCATTTAGCATCTTGGCGTCGTAAGGCTGATGGTTCATCCTTATCTTATCGTGAACTTGCCGATGAATTAGTAAAGTATGTGCGAGATATGGGCTATACTCATATTGAGTTATTGCCAGTTATGGAACATCCTTTCTCAGGCTCTTGGGGTTATCAACCAACAGGTCTTTTTGCGCCAACCTCACGCTTTGGTTCAATTGATGACTTTAAGTTCTTAGTTGATACTTGCCACCAAAATAATATTGGCGTGATCTTAGATTGGGTTCCAGCCCACTTCCCAACTGATGCTCACGGTTTAGCACGTTTCGATGGTACTCCTGTTTATGAGTATGAAGATCCGCGTCGTGGTTGGCACCCTGACTGGAATTCTTTAATTTACGATTTTGGCCGTGATACTGTAAGAAACTTCCTTTTAGCCTCAGCTTTAGTTTGGCTTGATTACTACCATGTTGATGGTTTACGCGTGGATGCTGTAGCTTCAATGCTTTATTGGGATTACTCAAGAAAAGAAGGTGAGTGGGTTCCAAATGTAGATGGGGGCAACATTAACTACGAGGCAGTATCTTTCCTTAAGTGGTTTAATGAGGAAGTCTATCGTAAATTCCCAGGTGCTATGACTATCGCTGAGGAGTCAACCGCATTTACTGGCGTTTCACGTCCAACTTATACTGGCGGTTTGGGCTTTGGCTTTAAGTGGAATATGGGTTGGATGCATGACTCTTTAGAGTACATGAAGCAAGATCCTTTCTTCCGTCGTTATCACCACGGTGAAATGTCCTTCTCCATGATCTATGCCTACAATGAGAACTTTATCTTATCAATTTCTCACGATGAGGTAACTCATGGTAAGCATTCAATGCTCTATAAGATGCCAGGAGATGAGTGGCAACAGGCTGCTAATTTAAGAGCTTTCTTAGGTTATCAGTATGGACATCCTGGCAAGAAGTTGAACTTCATGGGCACTGAGTTTGCTCAAAGCTCAGAGTGGAATCATGACTCTCAGCTTGAGTGGTGGTTATTGCAATTTGATAAGCACCATGGAATGCAGGATTTAGTTCGTGATCTTAATAAGATGTACAGCAATGATCCTGTCTTATGGCAATGGGATTATGATCCAAATTGCTTTAAGTGGCTTGATGTTTCTGATGCTGATCATTCAGTATTTGCAATGCTTAGAACCTCAGAGGATAAGCAAGATGAAACCATCATGGTGTCTAACTTCACTCCAGTACCATACATTGCCTATCGTTTAGGTGTACCACGTCCTGGTACTTATAAGATTGTCTTAAATACTGATGATCGTAAGTATTGGGGTTCAGGCTATGTAACAGGTCCTGAGAAGTTACAAGCCTCTAATATTTCATGGCATGGTCAATATCACAGTGTGGTCTTTGATTTACCACCTCTTGCCACAGTATTTTTAAAGAGGATCGGTGATTAAAATTTAACCTAGATCGCATAAAAAAAGCTTCACTTTGAAAGTGGAGCTTTTTTTTATAATTTTGGCTAACTTTTTTTAGATATAAAAAAAAATTACGCGCTATTTATCACAATTTGTTAATTTAATCAGGATTTTTAGTATACAAATAAGCCATAAGACTAATACAATTTAATTTATATAAGCATGGGCCAGAGACATAAATTCTTGATTAGACGATCAGGAAGTAATTTTTATTTGTAGCTCATATAAGAACAATAAAAAGCCTCATAAAGAGGAAAGACTGCTTAAGTCTTAAGGAGCTTTTGATGATCATTTCTACAAATACTAAGATCTCACGAATGGAGGTGCGCCTTGGTGCATCATATGATGGTGAGGGTTTTAATTTTGCGTTTTGGTCTCCTAAAGCTCAAGCAATAAGGATCCATTTTTATACTCCAAATGAAGAGAAAAAAGGCACCGTAAGCATGACCGAGCGTAAAGGCGGTTTATGGTTTGCTTATGTTACAGGGGTAAGTGTAGGTGATCTTTATGCTATTGAGGCCATAGGTGAGGAAAATCCACAAAAGGGTTTGTATTTTAAAGAAGGACGTTTTCTAGTTGATCCTTTTGCAAGAGCCATAAATAAACCTTTTGTCTATGATGAAAATGAATATTTAAATTATTCAGAGCGTTTTATTCCTAAAGCAATTTTGCAAGGGCATGATAATTTTAATTGGCAAGGTATTAGAAAACCTGCTTTAGTACGTAACGGTGCCATTATTTATGAAACCCATGTTAAAGGCTTAACTAAGTTACATCCAGGAGTACCACAGCATTTGCGAGGCACTTATCTTGGTATGGCGCAAAGTTGTGTAATTGAACATTTAAAACGTTTAGGAATTACGGTCGTGCAATTACAGCCAGTGGCTGCTTCTATGACTGAACCTTTTTTGACTAAAAAAGGTTTGGTTAATTATTGGGGCTACAATCCTGTGTGCTTTTTTGCCCCCGATCCTCGCTATGCCTCAGATCCGCGCAATGTGATTAATGAGTTTAAGATTATGGTGCGTGAATACCATCGTCATGGGATCGCCATTATCTTAGATGTAGTTTATAACCACACTGCAGAAGGAGGTTTCGGAGGTCCGGTATTATCCTTTAAAGGGCTTGATAATACTAATTATTATGCTTTTGAAGAGGGGCCTAATGGTGGCGATGACTATACTCACTATATAAATTGCACCGGATGTGGTAATTCTTTTAATACTGATAATCCCGTAGGCTTGCAAGTTGTACATCGAGCTTTAGAGTATTGGTCTCGTAATATGCAAGTTGACGGTTTTAGATTTGATTTAGCCACCACGGTAGCTCGTGAAACCCATCGAGGTTTACCGCGTTTTGTGTTTGAGCCTAAGAGTGCCTTCTTTAAATCTTGCTTAATTTCAAGACATTTAAATGGTCTGTTTTTAGTGGCAGAGCCTTGGGATATTGGAGTTGGTGGCTATCAGCTAGGCAATTTCCCCTTAGGCTGGTCAGAGCAAAATGATAAGTTTAGAGATATTGTAAGAAGATTTTGGAGAGGCGATCGTGGCTTAGTTGGAGAATTTGCCACTCGCATTATGGGCTCTCGAGATGTGTTTTTAAAAGGTGAAAGATCCATTAATGCCTCGATTAATTATGTAACCTATCATGATGGTTTCACGCTTGAAGATCTCGTGTCTTATAACTTTAAGCACAATGAACTTAACATGGAAAATAATCAAGATGGCTCTACTGAGAATTTTTCATGCAATTGCGGACACGAAGGTCCTACAGATAATAAAGCCATTTTAGACAGACGCGAGCGCATGAAACGCAATCTCATTGCTACAGTAGTCATGTCACAGGGTATTCCACATATTTTAGGAGGGGACGAGTTATCTCGCTCTCAGCTTGGAAATAACAATTCTTACTGTCAGGATAATGATATTAATTACTATAATTGGAATATTACTAACAATCAAAATCGTTTTATTGATTATATAAGTAATTTAATTCGTTTAAGGCAAAGTTCTGAAATTTTGCGTGAAATGAACTTAGATGATGATAATTTCTATTTAAAGGAAGATAGAATTTTTGCGCACTGGCGACGTCCTGATGGAAAAAATATGACGGTTGATGATTGGAATAATCCTCAAACGCAAACCTTTATGCTGTACTTAGGTGAAATGAAAGATGATGGTGAGCATTGGTGTTTTATTTTTAATCAAGGCGAAAGTGAAATATATTATCAAATGCCAACCTTAGCGCATAATCGTTTTTGGTCAGCAAAATTTGACAGCTCTGAGGCAGATGGCATTCCGGCACGCTTTTCAGATGCCATTGCTCTTGAGTGTATGGTGGCACCTTATTCGATTAAAGTGTTAAAAAGTGAAAGTAAGGCTGATAATACGCGCTTTCTTAATATGCATCAGGAAGATTTGTGGCGTCACCGCAATCGTGTGGGTGCGTATATTATGGACGAGAGACGCTAGGAAAACTTGGGAGTAATCTCCCAAGCTTTTTTAGTATAAAGTTAGATAGTGTGTACAGAGAAGGTATTGGTAGTACCTGATGGTACAAGTGCACCAGAGACTAAAATAATCTTATCTCCTTGATGTGCAAGACCTGACTCTAAAGCTAACTTCTTGCCTAAACTGAAGAACTCGTCGGTGCTGTTAATGCGATTTACGATCTTAGGAATTACACCGCGTACTAAGCATAACTGACGGGCAGTCTTCATATGCGGAGTTAAAGCTAAGATATTCGCATGTGGGAAGAACTTGCGAATGGAACGCGGAGAGTTGCCATGCTCAGTTGCCACAATAATAAGTGGAGATCTTAAATTCTCTGAAGCCTCAACAGCGCTTTGGCAGACTGCATCAGTTACGGATAATTCACCATCATGGAAGCGTGGTAATTTAGGCATTACCTCTCTGTCGGTTCTTAAGCAAATAGTGGCCATGGTGTTTACTGCCTCATAAGGATATTTACCCTTTGCAGATTCACCTGAAAGCATAACCGCATCTGAACCATCTAAAATAGCATTTGCTACATCACCTGCCTCGGCACGAGTAGGTCTTGGGTTTTTGATCATTGAATCTAGCATTTGAGTAGCAGTAATGACTATCTTGCCAATCTCATTGCAGCGTTTAATGATTTTCTTTTGGGCAAAGATTACTTCTTGAGCTGGAATTTCTACACCTAAGTCGCCACGGGCTACCATGATGCCGTCGGCTACTTCTAAGATATCCTCAAAATTATCTAAGCCTTCTTGATTTTCAATCTTGGCAATAATCTTGATCTCTTGACCACCGTTTTCATTTAAGAAATTGCGGATATCAAGGACATCTTGGCGATTGCGAGTGAAGGAGGCGGCAATAAAATCGACATTGCGCTTAATACCAAAGAGAATATCGTTTTTATCGTGCTCTGAAAGGAATGGCATGGTGATATGAGTGTTTGGTAAATTAACACCTTTTTTCTCACCTAAAAGACCATTATTTAAAACTTCGCAAGAGACCTCAGTATCAGTAGTGGCTAAGACCTTTAAAGCAATTAAACCATCATCTAAAAGGACAGTATCGCCAACTTTAAGATCTTTTGCTAAATTTGCATAGGTTACAGAGATCTTGTCGCGATTGCCAACAAAGCTTGAATCAGTGGTAATGGTAATTTTTTGACCTGTAACTAATTGAATATCTTGTCCACCTTCTAAGCTACAAGTTCTAATTTCAGGACCGCGAGTGTCAAGTAAAACAGCAAAAATGCGTCCAGTTTCGGCCATAATTTTTTCAATATTATCAATACGGCCGCCATGCTCTGCAAAATCTCCATGAGAGAAATTTAAGCGCATGACATTCATTCCGCTGTTTAAGAGGCTTTCCATTACCTCACGTTTTTCAGACTTTGGTCCAATAGTGCAGACCATCTTTGTTTTTTTTATCACAACAAACCCCTCGCCCTCTCATGGGCGGAATTAGCAATTTTTGACGCGCGCATTATATCAGAAAGGATCGCTTATTTAAGGGCTGTAGAAAGAAAATTTAAACGTTAAAAGAAAATTTAGAGAAAATGTAAAAAATAAGTAAGCTCTTAATGTATGTTAGATGATACAAAAAAAAATTGAGGGGGCTAATGCCCCCTCTTTAAGATTTTTAAATCTTATGTTTACCAAAGCTTGCAATAGATTAAGAATTGCAAAGCAAGGCAGATAAAGGTCATAGCAGCTGCACCACCGTAGAGTGCAAACCAGAATAACTTTGACGGAGGAACAGTCAAGTCATGTAAGGTGTGGAAAATACGGTGGAAAGCGTGCCATGCAGTTAAGGCGATTACGCCGAAAATGCACAAAGCTACTAACCAATTGCCTAACATGCTCTTAACGTGCTCAAAGGATAATAAACCTGAGGCCACATCAGGAGAGCTAATTCCTGCGGCTAAAAGCACTAAGATCACTGAAGGCAATACAATGCCGACAACCATGCCGCCAGCACCGAAGAGTAACCAATAAATTGGTTCATCAGAACGTGGTGAATGCATACTCTAACTCCTCTAAATTATGGCAGCGAGGCAAAGGCTGCAATTAAGATGACCACAGTTGCACCGCCTAAAGCTGAGTATAAAGCGATTACGGTGAAGGTCTCTGGAACGAGATCTGTGGTGTTCTTGTTCATAAATACACGCACGGCTTTTGGCATTAAAAGGAACCAAGTGCTAGCGTGGAAGAGGGTAGCACCAAGGCAAACGAGATTAATTAAAATCACGATTGGATTGCCAATAAAGGAATTTACCCACCACATGTAAGGAGCTGCAGACTCAGCAGTAGCAACTTCAACATCAAGATCGCACATGGCAAATAAGAAAATGCCAAGTAAGAGCTCAAAGGCTACAAACAAAGCGCATAAGCAGGTTCCTTCACGTAAGATGTACTTAGTGTAGAACGGATTCTTTGTCCACCAGGTTGCCTCAACCGGAGGATTGTACGGTTTGCGGTATGATTTAACTTCGCTCATGTTACCTCCTATTCAGGCTTGAACATACGGATAACATAGTCAGTAGCACTCATCTTCTTACCTAATTGAATAGCTGAAGATGGATCTACGTGTTTTGGACATACTTCAGAGCAATAGCCCACGAAAGTACAACTCCAAACGCCTTCCTCTGCATTGAGGTATGGCATACGTAAAGCCTTACCACCGTCACGGTTATCAATGTTGTAACGATATAAAAGAGTTAAAGCAGCAGGGCCGATGAACTCTTTGTTGATCTTATACTGTGGGCAGGCAGCATAGCAGCAACCACAGTTAATGCATTGAGCAAATTGACGATAAGCCTCCATTTGCTGAGGAGTTTGACGATAGGCCTTAGTTAAAGGCATATTCTTGTTCTTCTCAGTTGGAATAATGTATGGCTTAATGCGCTCAATCTTCTCGATTAAGTCTGAAATATCGACTACTAAGTCACGCTCAATTGGGAAGTTATCAAGCGGAGCAATGCGCATGTCCTTGCCTTCATAGTCACGTAAGAAAGTCTTACATGCTAAGTGTGGCACACCATTGACCATCATGCCGCAAGAACCGCAGACTGCCATACGGCAGGACCAACGGAAAGAGAGGCTTGGCTCAAAATGATCCTTGATGTAGAACAAAGCTTCAAGAACTGAGGTCTCGTGAATGTACGGGACATCAAAAGTTTGTTCCCAAGGCTTGTCATCCTGCTCTGGACGATAGCGGACGACAGTAATTTTCATGGTTTTCTGATCCATTATTTCTTAGCCTCCTTGGCCTTCTTAGCGGCTTCAGCCTGCTCAGCTTCTGCACCGTATACGCGCTTGGCTGGTTGGAAGGTGGTGATCTTAACTTCACTTAAGGAAATATCTGGTAAGCCAGTTTCCTTATTGTAGATAGCTAATGAGTGCTTTAAGAAGTTCTTATCATCACGCTCCTTGTAGGCACCGTTAGGGCCATCAAGACGTTGGTGAGAACCACGTGATTCTTTACGGTTGATAGCTGAGTGAACCATGGTTTGAGCGCAGTCTAAGGTATAGCCTAACTCAATTAAGTTCATCCACTCGGTGTTAAAGACACGACCTCTATCGGTAAGAGGAACATTCTTAATACGCTTCTTAAGATCTTTAAGGACGTTGATGGTCTCTTGCATGGTAGCTTCTTCACGATAGATACCAACACCCTTTTCCATGGACTCGCCCATCTCGGTTCTGATCTTGTATTGAGACTCATTACCCTTAACATCAAATAAGGATAAGGCTCTCTTCTCAGCTTCATTAGCCTGTCTTTCAAGCTCTTTTGAGTCAAAGTCTTTAATTTCGTGAGCACGTTTTGCAGCTTCGTCACCTGCAACCTTACCAAAGACGATGGTCTCAACAAGAGAGTTAGAACCTAAGCGGTTTGCACCGTGAATACCAACAGAAGCGCACTCACCTGCTGCATATAAGCCATCCATACGGGTCTTGGTCTTGCCATCAGTTTCAATACCACCCATAGTGTAGTGAACTACAGGACGTACTGGAACTGGCTGCTTGACAGGATCAACGCCAGAATAGGTCATAGCTAACTCGCAGATGAGAGGTAGACGCTCATGGAGATACTTCTCACCTAAGTGGGTTAAGTCAAGGTGAACTGCCTCACCTAATGGGTACTTAATAGTTCTACCCTTACGAGACTCTTGCCAGAAGGCTTGAGATACTCTATCGCGTGGGCCTAACTCCATGTACTTATTCTTTGGATGTCCAACTGGAGTCTCAGGGCCTAGACCGTAGTCTTGTAAGTAACGATAGCCGTCCTTATTGTAAAGAACACCACCTTCACCACGGCAACCTTCAGTCATCAAAATACCGCAACCTAAAAGTCCGGTTGGGTGGTATTGGACGAACTCCATATCACGAATTGGTACGCCATGACGATAGGCAAGAGCAATACCATCACCAGTTACAATACCACCATCGGTATTGAAGATGTAGGCACGTCCAGCACCGCCAGTTGCGATAACAACTGCTTTAGCGTTAATTTGACGGAACACACCATTTTGGAGGTCATAGCAAACAACGCCACGGCAAACACCATCTTCGACTAAGAGGTCAAGCACAAAATGCTCGTCAAAACGAGTAATTGACGGGAATTGAATGGAGGCTTGGAAGAGGGTATGAAGCATATGGAAGCCTGATTTATCGGCTGCGAACCAAGTACGAGGTACTTTCATGCCACCGAATCTACGGACGTTAACGTCACCATCTGGCTTACGGCTCCAAGGGCAACCCCAGTGTTCTAACTGGAATAATTCTTCAGTAGTGTGACGAACAAAGTACTCAACGACGTCTTGCTCGCACAGCCAGTCACCACCAGCTACCGTGTCCTCAAAGTGCTTTTGATAAGAGTCATCATCACGGATGACACCAGCTGCGCCACCTTCTGCTGCTACAGTGTGGCTACGCATTGGGTAAACTTTGGAAATGAGTGCAATGCGAAGCTTCGGATCTGCCTGTGCTACTGCGATGGCAGCACGGAGGCCGGTACCTCCAGCACCGACGATTGCAACGTCAGTTTGAATTTTTTCCACGTGTATCTCCTAAGCTTCAGAGCTGAAATTACTTGCTATATTCAGTCTCTGAACGGTAAGCAAAAAACATAAGCAAATATAGCAGATTTTTGATAAATTTTATCGTAAGTATGTCGCAAAATTTTTAAGCAAACGCGTGGTACGAGGCCTATTTTTAAAAATTGTGACGTGTGAGAAATAAAGACTTAGTATAAAAAGTATACATAAGCCTGATTGAAAAAATGTGTCTCAATAAGTTACTTCACAAACCACAATTTTTAAAATTTGCAATTTAAATCAAGGATTATTCTATCTTAATAGAAGGATCCTCAATCATCTTTTGCCCCATTTTTACCTTAGCGCCACTTACAAATTTGGAGGAAAGATCACCACAATCCTTGCCCCAAAGACAAATTACAGTAGATCCATATTTAAAAAGACCAATTTCCTCTCCTCGTTTGAAAAGATACTTTGAGCTTTCAAAAAGATCTGTTTTAAGCCCTAAACGTCTTTTAATGGTTCCACCCCAAGGAGTTGCAATTGAGCCTACTAAGGCAGCCCCCACCATCACCACACATAAAGGTCCCATTTCGGTGCTAAAAAAGCACACTAAACGCTCATTTTTAGTGTACAAGTCAGGTAAGTGATGGATATTTCTTTGGCCGACTGGGAAGTGTTTACCAGGTAGATGAATAGTTTTAATTAAACTGCCATCTAAAGGCATGTGAATTCGATGATAATTAGAAGGGGAGAGATAGATGCAGACAAAGTTTCCATCCTCAAACATTGCACTATCTTGTTTATTACCACCAACTAATGCTTGTAGTGAGTAATCAAGACCTTTAGCTTGAATAAGTCGCCCTGCTTTAATTGAAGAGGCCTCGCCTACTGTTCCATCAACAGGGGAGACTGCTTTACAGTTGTAATCAATTGGTCTTGCTCCGTCTTGTAATTTACGCGTAAAAAAATCATTGAAAGTTTTGTATTTGCTCAGGTCTTTCTCAGCAATTTCATCCATATTAATATTAAAAGCTTTAATAAATCTTTTAATTAAAAATTGAGTAAAAGCACCTAAAGGTTTATCTGTTACAAATCCAGATAAAGCAGTAAGGGTACTAAGAGGGGTTACTCTTTCGGTACTCTCTAAAAGTAAGTTAGTAAGGGACATAAACTATCTCCAATTTTTATGCGCTTAAGGTATAGAGGATGTGCTTAACCAAGCGAACAAAAAGAATAAGCTATAAGCCAAAGTTTAGCAAACATCTTCTAAAAAAGAGCTATTTTGCCTTTAAAGAAATTAGAGATGTGAAGTGGTTTAAATTGCAAGATTATTTTAGTTTTTAATAAGTTAAGGATTAAAGCTTATAGCTTTAAATAAAATTTGTGTAAAAATTGCTTGCAATGAATTTTTACTTGACTATAATTAGCACCCGTCTTCAGTGCGGGCATAGCTCAGTTGGTAGAGCATAACCTTGCCATGGTTAGGGTCGCGAGTTCGAACCTCGTTGCCCGCTCCAAGAAGACGAGACAACTATATAACTTTTAATCGGTGCGGGCATAGCTCAGTTGGTAGAGCATAACCTTGCCATGGTTAGGGTCGCGAGTTCGAACCTCGTTGCCCGCTCC
>CALXNU010000037.1 GCA_944389835.1 uncultured Succinivibrionaceae bacterium | reverse complement strand
ATGTGTCACATTATAACATTGAGTCCGCTTGACCCATCATCTAAAGATAATGGGATTGCGCGGACATTTATTTCAAGCTTTCTTGATTTTTCACAATACACTAAAGCTACAGCCCAGATCTGCTCTTTGGCATTTAAGGTTTTGCCATAGTCTTTGTTTTTAATTTGCGATAAAGCCCCTTCAAGGGTTTTATCAATAAGCTTATCGTTTAGATCTTGAGTTGATATTGTTTTGTTAGGGGATGGAATAAATTTATATTCAAAAACTATAGTTAAATTGCCAAAATCAAATTCAAGATCAGGTCTTCCAAATCTTTCGTGATTCTCTTTTCTTATGGTGTTTACACACGACCAGACAAAAACGCCTAAAATTGAGGCTAAAGTGCTTTCATTTACGATAGGATAGTTGTCATAACATACTGTATTTAAAACTAAATTTAAAGTATCAAGTAAAGATTTCTCATCTTGATTTAAAATTGCTTTAATAAAATTATCGCGATGCAAATTAAAGACAGTTTCACCATTTATTTTAATAAAGATCTTTTCTGAAATTAAATATAATAAGGCCTCTTTCATTTCAAGATTAGGAATTTTTAGTAAATAATCATTGCCACTTATTACAGGAACTTTTGCAAAAGTAAGATAGCCAGTTTGATAGAACAGTACATTAAGATCCATCGACTCAAGAGAAGTTGGATAAAGAAAACTAGATCTTTTAGCAATAATACGCTCTTGCATTAAATTATTAAGGTTTTGTATATCTAATTTTTGTGCTATTTGATAGTTTAAAAGATTCTTTCTTATAACGTTAGGCTCACCGCCGGAGTCATACCAAAAACTTTTAAAGCCTAATTTAGGATTTAAAAGAAAACTTAATACAGACCAAGTTGAGAAAACCTTGATTTCTTTAAAGTCTGTAAAAATATAACCATCGTACCACTTAGCTAATTCATCTAATAGCTCATTACAATCGTTAGCTGTTACTCTATTTTCTTCTATATGTTTTTGTTGTGTTACTGCATAGGTTACAAGATCTTTAAAATAAAATAAAATTTCGTCTCTGGTATAACCGCAAATGGTTGCATAGTCAGGATCTAAAGAAATATCCTGTACAACTGAACCATTACTAAAAATAGAAGTATCTTTATAGCGAGTAATTCCAGTTATAAAAACACAGCGAAACTTTACAAGATAAACTTTAATATTTAAATAAAATTTTCGCATAATATTTGTAATATATTCAAAATCATTGTTTTTATTAAGACTTAAATCAATATTTTCAGTAAGAGGTGCATCATATTCATCAATAAGTAATACTAGAGAATTATCTTGTGCGCTTTCAAGTAAAGAGGAAAAAACAATACCAATATTGTATTTATCATTTTCATCAATAAATAGTTGTAAACCTAATTGTTGTGCAATGTTGAGCAGTTTTAAGCACAAACCTTTTTCAAAATTATAAGGAGTGTTGTAATTTGAATAAATAGATGAAAAATCAAGATGAATGATGGAATATTTTTTGGTGTCTGTCCAAAGTTTTTCAATTTTTAAACCTTTAAAATATGAATCATGACCATCATAAGGATCAACGCCATGTGCAAAGAGTTCTTTTAGTGTAGAGACAATAGTAGTTTTACCAAAGCGTCTTGGTCTTGAGAGAAAACGAGGTTTTTTATTTACCGCAAGTTTAAAAATTAGATCTGTTTTATCAACATAAAGACAATTGTTTGCTCTTAAATCAGCAAAATTATTTAAAGGAATAGGATTTCTTGATTGAAAATCTGAATGGTTAAGCTCATTATCCATAATTTTATTCCTTTTAAGTTTTGCTAAAGATACAAAATGATTATAAGCGTTGCATGAATGTTTGTCACTTATGACAGTTGAAGAAAATTATTAGTTAAATTTTTGAAAATTAAATTGAAAATTAGATGAAGGAGTATTTTTAAATAAAAAACCTCAGATTACTCTGAGGTTCAAAACTTAAACTTGAGGACAAATTACCATTCGGCAACTGAGCCATCTGGATGACGCCAGACTGGATTGTGCCAGTTGACATCACATTCTTGAGATGCTTTGATGATCCTCTCTTCGTTAACTTCAACACCAAGGCCAGGTTTAGTTAAGGCATGTAAGAAGCCATCTGACATGTCAAAATCCTCAGGATTATTGACATAGGTTAGAAGCTCAGCACCTTGATTGTAGTGAATGCCCATGCTTTGCTCTTGTAATCCTGCATTCCAAGAGACCATGTCAACTGCTAAGCAAGAGGCAAGAGCGACAGGGCCTAATGGGCAGTGTGGTGCTAAGGTTACATCATAGGCCTCAGCCATGGCTGCAATCTTAAGGCACTCGGTAATACCACCTGCATGAGATAAATCAGGTTGCAGAATTGAAACACCGCGAGCTTCAAGGACGCGCTTGAACTCAAAGCGGGAGTACATTCTCTCACCTGCGGCAATGATAAGACTTGAGTTATCAGCCAAATCCTTGTAGTACTCACAATTTTCAGCAAGCACTGGCTCTTCAATGAAATATGGATGATAAGGCTCAAGCTCTTTCATCATAAGTTTAGCCATTGGGGCGGTGACACGGCCGTGGAAGTCAAGACCAAACTCAATTTCATCACCAAAGACTTTTCTTATCTCTTCTGCGATGTGAATGGAGTGCTTCATCTTCTTGTGGGTGTCAATGACGCCTAAATCCTCACAGCCGTTGAGCTTGAAGGTATCAAAACCAATTTCACGAAGCTTATTAATGCCTTCAATCACATCGGATGGTCTATCACCTCCCACCCAGCTGTAGGCTTTAATCTTATCGCGCACTCTACCACCTAAAAGCTCGGTGACATTGACATTTAAGGCTTTACCTTTAATATCCCAGAGAGCCTGATCTATACCTGCCATAGCAGACATGATGATCGCCCCGCCACGATAGAAGCGGGTTCTGTAAAGAAGTTGCCAAATATCGTTAATCTTTGAGGCATCCATGCCTACAATGTAATCGGCACACTCGTGGACGGCAGCTTCAACCGTTTTAGCATGACCTTCAACTACAGCCTCACCCCAGCCTGAAATACCTTCGTCAGTTTCAATCTTGACAAACATCCAGCGCGGTAAGACGCGGTAGGTATTAACTTTAGTAATTTTCATGATTAAAGCCTCAATTAAAGTAATGAATTAGCAAGTGGAATAATGCCTTCTAAGAAGCAGGTATCTGCATCTAATTGCACGCCATCAAGTCCTGCAAGCTCTAAGCCTTGCTTATAGCGCTCAAAGAAGAAGTCATTGGCAATCACGGTAAGTGGGCTGTCTTCTTTGGTGAATTGGAAGATCTTCTGCATAGAGGCAATTTCAGCACCAATTAAAAGACCTGATAAGAACTCTCCAACGTGAGAGGGCTTAATGCCACCTAAAATGTTGGCACCGCGAATTTCAAAGAGGCGTGGGACGATGTTGTTCTCAAAATAGCCTCTTTCAAGTCCGCGCTTGAAATCCTCAGCTGAGGTTTCTTGCTCACCTGCACCTAAGCCAATTAGGGAGTGTTGCATCATAATGGAGTGCATTTCACCTGTCATGGCAGTTCTAAAGCTTTTAACTTTAGAGCCATCGGCTAAAACCCACTTGCAGTGAGTGCCTGGCATTATGTAGACCTTAGAGGGACTTAACTTAAAGGCACCTGCAAGCTGAGTTTCCTCACCGCGGATGACATTGTAATTGTCAGGATCGCGCACACAAATACCTGGAACAATGCGAATGGTATAGCCTTTTGAGTGTTTTACTTCAGTAAGTTGAGTTGCCAAATCACCTAAATCTACTGGGCAGTCAAGATAGGCAGCATCGGTCCAGCCATTGATACTGCCAACCATACCGGCCATAATAGTAGGCATTGGGCCGTACTTTTCAAACCACTGTGCAGTAAGGCGGTCAAAAGCGCCTTCACAATCTTTGCCACGTACTACGGTGACACCCTCATGGGATTTTTTAACTTCAACTTGCTTGCCATCTAAATATAAGAAAGCACGAATATTAGTTGAACCCCAATCTGCAACGATAAAATTTTTACTTGCCATAATAAACTCCAAAGCTTTAACTTTAATTAATTGCTTTTACAAAACCTGCAGCCTGAGATCTTACGCCCTCAAAATCACCTGCTTTAATCTTTTTGGCATTGATAATGTGAGAGCCAACCCCTGCTGACATAAAGCCATTGTCTAAAAACTCTTTTACATTCTCTAAGCTTACCCCGCCTACAGCCATTAAAGGAATGTGATTTATAGGTGCTCTAAAGGCTTTTACATATTCAAGACCTAAAATTGAGGCTGGAAAGAGCTTTACAATGTCAGCGCCCTCATTATAGGCAGTGGCAATTTCAGAGGGGGTAAAAGCACCTGGGACGGCAATAAGGCCTAATTTTTTCATCTCATGGATTACTTTGACATCGGTATTAGGGGCTAGGGCAAAGTCAGCTCCGGCATCTTTGGCAGCACGAGCTTGCTCAACTGTCATCACCGTACCTGCACCTACACACATCTTATCGCCTAAGGTCTTTTTTACCATTTCAATGGATTTTGGGGTGTCGATTAAGTTAGATGGAGAGGACTGATCAAATGTGATCTCCAAAAGACAAACACCTTCTTCATTAATAATTTGGGCGGCTTTTAATAAGTCTTCACCATAAACGCCACGTGAGATGGCAACTAACTTTTTATCGTAAATAAACTTTAAGGTATCCATTTTTAAATAAGTTGCCTTTTTAAGGCAACTATCCTCCTTAATTTTACATACCAAGCATGTTTGGAATTAAGAGTGCAAAGCCTGGGACGAAGCTGAAGAGCAAGCCACAGACGATTTCCACAGCAATGAAGCCTAGAAGTGCCTTTGACACACTTAATACCGGTTGTCCTGAAATACCACTTGCAATGAACATACAGGTACCAAATGGCGGTGTACATTGTCCCATTGACAAGATGAAGACGACCACTAAACCAAATTGTACCGGATCAATGCCATAGCTTATAGCAAGAGGAGCTAAGATTGGACCTAAAATTAAGATAATAGAGCCATTATCTAAGAACATTCCAGCGATGATCATGATGATGTTGATAATGATCATGAAAAGTACCCAAGTGTCACAGAAAGACATGAACCACTCGGTAACTCTAACTGGTACGTTATAGATGGTAACTAAGAAGGCAAAGACTGAGGCTGAGGCTACAAGGCCCATGAGGTTGGCAGTTACAATGGCGGTATTTTGGGCAATTTTCCAAAGACCTTTTAAATCAATGTCTTTGTAGATGAACATACAAACTACAATACCGTAGAACACAGAAACTACAGCAGCCTCAGTTGGGGTAAAGATAGCAGCATAAATACCACCTAAAATGATGACTGGCATCATTAATGCCCAGAAGGCACGCTTGAAGGATTTGCTAATGTTTGGAGCTGAGAAATCACTGCCCTTTGGGAAGTTATTTTTCTTAGCTACTACATAGCAATAAACTGCTAAAGCTATACCGCAGAAGATACCAGGGATAATACCTGACATTAAAAGTGAGGAAATTGAAACACCGGTAATGGTACCGTAAATAACGAATACCACAGATGGTGGAATTACCACACCTAAAGTACCACCGATGGCTTGTACGGCAGCAGAGTAAGCTTTTGGATAGCCACGCTTGACCATTTCAGGATACATCACACTACCAATTGAAGCGGTAGTTGCCATGGAAGATCCTGAAATTGCGGCGAAGAAGGCGCAAGCTGCAACAGCTACGATGGATACACCGCCTGCAATCCAGCCAATTAAAGAATCGGCAAAGTCAATTAAGCGTTTGGAAAGTCCTCCGTTACTCATAATATCGCCTGCGAGCATAAAAGCAGGTACGGCTAAGAGTGAGAAGGAGTCAGCGCCTGCGAACATACGCTGGGCAATAATTACGAAAGTAAGTTGTGGATTTAAAGCAACTGAGACAACACAAGATAGTGCTAAGCTCCACATGATAGGCACACCTACCACGAGGGCAATAATTAAAGTTGCAAATAGGGCAATGACTGCAAGATCCATGCTTTAAGCCTCCTTATTCATCGCTTCTTGTAATTCTTGTTCTTTGGTAACTAATACACCTTTGGTTTTAGGATCCATAAGCACTCTTAAATGCTCAATGGCTTTAAAGAACAAAGCGATGGTTGAAAGAACGTAGCCTGTGAAGACAACAGAGTACATAATGATCATTGGAATGCGCATGGCAGCTGATTTTTGTACACGACCTACGGGGAATAAATCGGTAGCATAGGTGGCAATTAAGATACAAGCAATCATGCCGACAATGGCGTGGAACATTGAAACAGCAGCTCTGCCTCTTACGGTTTTTACAACAGTTTGAATGGCGTCAATCTTAATTAATTTGTCTTGAGTGACGGCAATGTTAATACCGCAAATTACAATGAAGACGAAGAGGTATCTTGATAGTTCTTCAGACCAAGGTAATGAGTAGAAAATCACATAACGGGTAAAGACTTGCACGAAAATCACGACCATCATGATTAAAAGTGCAGCTGAGATTAACCCTAAAAGTAAAGTTTGAAACTTTTTGAATAAATTTTCAATTGTTGCAAACATGACTCCTCCTAAAGCGAGATCCTAAGACCTCGCTTTTAATTTAAGATCAATTAGATGTTTATTAGGTTAAAGATTACTTAACGCTATCGATGATCTTGATGATCTCAGGATACTCTGCCTTTTGCTCTTCTAAGAAGTCAGCAACTTTAGCCTTGATGCTCTCTTTGTCAGGTTGAGTTAAGGTCATGCCCTTAGAGGTTAAGTTCTTAACGGCAGCCTCGGCTTGACGGCGTTGCTCTTCACGCTGATAGACACCAGCCTCCTTGGCAGATTCAGCTACAATCTTTTGTTGCTCTGGAGTTAAGCGATTCCAGGTTTGAGCACTCATGATGATGAAGATGGCAGAGTAGTTGTGATCAGTCATGGCTAAGTAATCATTAACTTCGTTAATGTTATTGCCATCTAACACAGAAATTGCATTCTCAACACCATCAATGGCTTTTTGTTGTAAGCCGGTGTAAGCCTCACCCCAAGACATAGCCACAGGATCAGCACCTAAAGCTTTCCAGAAACCTTGGTGGACTTGTGAGTCCATTACACGTAAACGAATACCTGCAATGTCATCTGCAGTGTTAATTGGCTTCTTGGAGTTTGAGAACTCTCTGAAGCCTACTTCCCAAACATCAAGATTTACTAAGTTAATGCCAGCGTTGTTAATCTCATCGGTGTAGTACTTTGTTAATGGACCATCACCTGCAAAGAGCTTGTCAGCTTGCTCGTAGGAGGTAATTAAGTATGGAATATCAATTGCGGCAATGTCTGGAATGAAGGAGGTCATTACAGATTGGTTAACAGAGCCAATGTCTAAAGTGCCTAATTGGCAGTTTACGGCATAGTCACTTGCACTTCCAACGGTACCGTTATTGAAGACTTGAATTTGTACTTCACCGTTAGTTCTCTTGTTAACTAAATCAGCCCAATAAGCCAAACCCTTGGCGACAGGTACAGTTTCAGGTGAGTCGTGACCTGCACGTAACACAATAGGATCAGCAAATGCTGAGGCACTTAAAGATAAAGCACAAGCCATTAAAGTTGCAGCTAAAATTGATTTTTTCATAAGAAGCTCCATTGCTAATTGAGATGGTGTAAGCATAAGCAAATTGAGCTTTAAAAAAATTGATATTGATCAAAAATTTTAATAGAATGAACTTGAGTCTTATACAGTAGACCTTAATTAAGATTAATAAGCTGTTTTATAAAATACTAACTACAAAAAATTTAATCTCCACCTAAAAGTGGAGATCTTATGACTTAAGCTTTTTAAGCTTTAAAAAAGGGAAAAAGGGGAGGGTTATTTGGTGAAATCTCTTAAAGAAACTTCAATTTCTTTAGCACAAGCTTGGGTACGTTTTACTACTTTTGGTATGATCTCTTCATTAAATTTAGCGACCATGCCCACGATGGAAATCGCCCCGATGATCTCCTCACGACTGTTAAAAACTGGGCAGGCCACACAGCGAATATCCGCCTCGCCTTCACTATTATCAAAAGCCCAGCCTTGCTTTCTGATAAGCGAAAGCTCTTTTCTAAGTTTGTCTGCGCTAGTAATTGAGGTTTTGCTAACTGGGGTATAGTCTAAGGAAGGCAAGATCTTCTCGCGCACAGCCTCTTTTTGAAAGGCTAAAAGACATTTGCCAAGTCCTGCATGGACAAGCGAGATGGGAAGGCCTTCTCTTGATTTAATAAGCATCGGAGCATTAGGGCTTTCAAGTTTTATAAGATAGTAGGCCTTAAGGCCATCCATAATGCCATAATGCACCGCTAAACACTCAAAACTTTCTAGCAATTGATTTAAAGGCTCAATTACTTTATCGCGAATATCAATGTGTTTTGAGGTGGCAGAGCCAAGTTCAATTAAGCGCAACCAAAGTTGTAAATTGCCATGTTTGTCTTGATGAATAAGCCCTTGTTTTATCATCTCATCTACTAAGACATAGCTTGAGCTTTTAGGCAAATTAAGATCTAGTATAAGATCTGAAACCGTACATTGCCGATTTTTTTCCAAATAAGCTAGGATGTCCATGCACCGGCTTAAGGCAGGCACTCTTGATTTTTCGCTCATGTGTCCTCGTTTTAAATAACCATTAAGCGCAAGTTAAAATCTTGCGCCTTAAAAGTTAAGTTTAGCTAAAATTTTGCTAAAAGTTCAGTACAGAGAGTAAAGAAACAGTCATTAGTGATATTGCCATAATTACCTAAGAAGATTAAATCAAGCATGATAGCTTGCATGATGATATGGCGCGTGGCACTAATATAAAGTCTTGAGGCATGTTGCCCGTGATTGATTAAGTATTGACCGATGATCACTCTAAAAAAGAGGGCAATACCTAAAACCGAGGCGGCAATAGTTAGCTCAAAGACTAAAAAGGTCGGCACGATAGCTAAGATTAAAGAGAGAATAAAGCCTTTTATGGTTAAGGTTCCATAGGAGTCAACCGGATCTTGTGGCACATCAAGACATAAACTTACCGCTGAGGCCGAGGCAATCATCGCCGCTAAGCCTAGGGCAATAGCCACTTCAAAGGGTTTGTTTAAGATAAAGTTGGCGTTAATAATTAAGGTTAAGATAATCGCCGGGACAATAATGCCGGTCGCCTCAATTACCGCATCAGAGCGTCTTTTTGAGAAAAGTCCAATTAATTTGCCGATGCCTCTAAAGCTTGTGCAACCTAGCATGCAAATTAAAAGCACTAAACACAAGCCACCTGCTAATTCATAACTTGAAAGCGAGCAGATAAAGGCGGTTAAACTTCCGGCAATAAGCCCTATGAAAAAGAGAGGGATGGGGGTGAAACTTGGAGCACTTGGTCCAAAACGATTGGCTGTTGCAGGGGCTATAACCGAGAGCGTGCTACTTGCAAAAAAGGAGGCAATAAGCTGCCTTAAGCACAAGACAATGCTAAGTTTAGTGCTTAAAGTTTCTTTTTCATTAAAGTTGGCAAAGCTTAGATCTTGATGTTTATCTTGCCTTACTTTGGCTAATTCATCGTAATTTGGGCTTTGACTTTGATAGTTAATCTCAAAACCTGAGATTTGCTCTTCATGCTTTTTAAGATCTTGTTTTAATAAGGCCTCAGGAACTTTGAGATCTTCTTTTTGAGGCTCTCTTGTATAATTTTGCGCAAGGGCTTTAGCTTTAGCTAAGGCCTCATTTTGTAAGGCTTCATCGTGTGTTGCACCGTTTGAAGGTTCAGCCTCGTTTAAAAAATGATCTTTTAAAGCTTTCTTATCAGCACTCTTTTGCTCTTGTTTGAAAGTATCAGCAACGTTAGCAAAAATAGCCGCATTAGCATATTCAATTTGCTCGCGCTTTAAGTTTTGCTCCTCTTCTTTTAAAGCTTTATCAATCTCCTCTAAGGGTAGGGCGCTGTCATAGGTCTTTTGAGAGGAAGGCTCTTTGGCAATTTCATCTAAGGATGTTGCAATAAGCTCGGTCATCTCAAGCTCTTTTTCTGTAGGCTCCTTAGCATCTTTTAAAGGCACCCCTGATGTGGGATCAATAAAGGGGCTTTGAATAAAACTTGTGTTTTGGTCAATAGTTGCTGAAGTGTCGGCTACTTGAGAGAAGATTTTGGCATCGGCAAATTGTTTTTTTGCAGAGGAGCTTGAGCTTTCATGTTCAGCAATTTGAGAGTTTTGTCTATTTTCTTCAAGACATTTTGCCGCCTGCCCTACTAAATCTGCCATCTGAACTTGCGCTTCAAGGAGCTCTTCTTTGTCTATTGCCTCATGAGCATCTTTTAGATCTATGGACGTAACATCATGAAGTTCTTGAGGATCTTGTAACTTATCACCGTGACTTAGGTCATCGGCCACTTTAATAAAGTTATCGACTAAGGCTTCCTTTTGAGTTGGCACTTCTTGAGGGATTTGACCTTGTTTTTGAACCTCTAAAGCCTTTTGTACTTCCTCTAAAGGCATGGCGGTTAAAGAGGCGCTCTCTTGTGTGTTGTGAGGATTTTGCACATGTGCACTTTCCTCAGTTGTCTTTTCTAAAGCTTTATCCTCAACTGCCTCTTTTAAGGAAGTCTCTTGCTGTGACTCTAAGTTCTCGTCTTGAGCACTTTCTGACTTTTCTTCAGGAGTACTTTCTTGAGGATTGTTTTTAGCAAGATTATTTAAGAAAAGATCATCTAAGGCCTCTTCCTCTTTTGGCACTTCTCCAAAACTTTCTAAATTTTCTTGATTATCAATTGCACCTTGGATCTTATCTAAAGAAGAACTTAGATTTTGCAGGCTTTGCGGCTCTTCTACAGGCTCATTTACTTGAGTTAGATCTTGATTAAAAGGATTTTGCACTAAAGCTTGCGCTCCATCTTCTAAAACGCGCTCTTTTTTCGTAAAAGGCTCGCTCTCCTCAGGCCAGGTTTCAATACTTACGGTATTAATCTTAGGGGTAGCAGTCTCTTGCACCTCTTGAGGGGCTATGTGTTCTACAAGATCAAAAGGCTTTTGCGTTAAATCTTGAAGATTAGCCTTAGAGGTAGTGCGCTCTAGAAAGTTTCTAGAACCAACCCCTGAGATCACGGTATTAGAGCTATATTCAATTTTCTCATCAGGTACCTGATCTGGTTCTGAAAGATAACTGTCATCGCCACCTTCAATGGTAATTTTTTGAGGCTTTTGTGCAGGCTTGTCTTCTTTTTTTAAAGTTTTTTGTGTGTCTTGAGGATTTTTAAGTGGGCTTTTTAAAAGCTCATCAATAGGCTTTGAGCGATCTTGAAATTGACCTGCCATAAAAGGTGAAATAAAGGACTCTTGTGCTTGCACTTGAGGGGTGGCTTGATTTTGCTCAAAAGCCCCAAGTTTGGGCATGGGAGGAATGTTTTGCTCATTGTTTGGATCTTTTAAATCTTGAGAGGGTTTTTCATCAGTTGCGTGTCTTTGAAAAAAGTCAAAAGCCATATTGTCCTATCCTCAATGATCTATGAGATTTTCTTTTTTTGCTATTTTACAAAAATAATCCTCATTTGCATCTAAACTTCTCTAAGTTTTGCTCGATTTAACCTACCTTTTGTTTAAAATTTATAGCAAGCTTGCAAAATTAAGCCCTTAAAATAACCGTGCGGTATTTTTTAGCAAGCTTACAAGAAGATCGTAGTGTGCTAAAATTAAAGTTCCCTCAAAAGAGCTATAAACTTAAATTACAAGGATTTTTCTTTTGATTACTTTGCAAGATATAGGGAAAACTTATGCTCCTGGTACCAAACAGGAAGTTAAGGCCTTAAAAGATATTTCCCTTAAGATTGAAAAAGGTGAGATTTTTGGAGTTATCGGCCTCTCAGGGGCGGGTAAGTCAACTCTCATTCGCATGATTAACTTTTTGGAGATCCCAACTACAGGTACCGTAGAGGTCGATGGGGTTATTTTAAATTCCTTAGCCCCACGTGAACTTCGTAACATGCGCCGCAAAATTGGCATGATTTTCCAAAGCTTTAATTTACTCTCCTCAGCTACCGTTGCAGATAATATTGCCTTTCCTTTGCGCCTTGAAAAAAAATTATCTGAAAGTGAGATTAAAGAGCGGGTGCAATATCTTTTAGGATTAGTCGGCCTTGAAGAGAAGGCTAATATGTATCCTGCACAATTATCAGGTGGGCAAAAGCAAAGAGTAGGTATTGCAAGAGCGCTAGCTGGTGATCCAAAGGTTTTACTTTGCGATGAGGCCACCTCAGCTTTAGATCCAAAAACTACAAGCTCCATTTTAGAGCTTCTCCTTGATTTGCGACAAAAGCTTAATTTGACTATCGTGATCATTACCCATCAGATGGAAGTTATCAAAGAGTGCTGCGATAGAGTGGCAGTAATTGATGGGGGTGTGATAACTGAGATGGGACGGACCATTGATGTCTTTACCAACCCGCAAAAAGAGCTGACCCGCCGTTTAGTCTCTGCGGTAATTCATCAGGAATTGCCTGAGCTTTTAGCCCACACCGAGATCGTCAAAGAATATCATGAAGGTGCAAAAGCAGTTATTGAATTGCTCTTTTTAGGCCCTAAAGCTGATGCTCCGGTGATTGTGGATGTAGCAAAAGAGTGTCAGGTGAGTATCTCTTTGTTATCTGGCAATATCGATCATATTCAAAAAGAGCCTTTTGGTCATATGATTGTGGAAGTTGCAGGTTCAAAAGAGGAAATTAAAAAAGCCATTGTGGAGTTTGAGCGTCGTGTTCATAAGGTTGAGGTTTTAGGTTACGATGAGCGAAAGCAGCTTTCTGAATTTTGATTTTTTCAATAATTTCTCAAGAATGTCAGGTCTTTTATGGGATGGCACCTTAGAGACTTTATATATGGTCTTTTTTGCCTCAGCAGTGTCCATCATCTTTGGTGTGCCACTTGGGGTAATTTTACTTGTCACCTCTAAAGGCTATTTTTGGGAATCCCCAAATTTCTACCGCATCTTAGGCACTATTGTTAATGCTTTGCGCTCTGTTCCTTTTATTATCTTAATGGTGGCAATTATCCCCTTTACCAAGTTTTTGGTGGGATCATCGATTGGTACTACGGCAGCTATTGTGCCACTTACCGTAGGTACCATTCCCTTTCTAGGCCGCTTGGTGGAAACATCCTTGCGCACGGTACCTACAGGTTTAATTGAGGCTGCAACTTCGATGGGAGCAAGTCCTTGGCAGATTGTAAGACGAGTCTTAATCCCGGAGGCCATGCCTGAGCTTATTCAAAATTTCACCATTACGGTAATTTTACTTATCGGTTATTCGGCTATGGCAGGCACCATCGGTGGTGGTGGCTTAGGTGATTTGGCCATTCGCTATGGTTATATGCGCTTTAGAGCTGATATGATGATCTCCACGGTAATTATCTTAATTGTCATGGTGCAGGTAGTGCAATTTATAGGTGATCTTCTCTCGCGCCATTTTGATCATCGCTAAACATAATTTCAATTAAAAAAAGCGTCTTTTAAGGCGCTTTTTTACTTTAAAAACAATCTCTTAACATAAATTTTACACATAGTGTTACAAATTTTCACAAACTTAAAGTAATTTTCTCAAACCTTTGTCACAAATTCACAAAATGAGCCTTGTTCTTACAAGTTCAAATGCGCAAAAATAAAGCATAACAATAATAAAAATAGTTCCCTGGACTTAAGGAGTCCTTCCGTGAATAAGGCAATCTTAATTACTCTTTTAGGTTTGTTTTTAAATTTGGCAACTTTAAATGAAACTTATGCAGGAGAAATTAAAATTGGCGCAAGCGCAATACCTCACGCTGAGATCTTAGAGTATGTCAAACCTATCTTAAAAGAACAGGGTGTCGAGCTTACCATCGTCACCTTTCAAGAACTAGTAGAGCCAAGTTTTGCAACTGAGGCAGGCTACTTAGATGGCAATTATATTATGCACCGGCCCTTTTTTGAGCGTTTTGTAAGCGATCATGGGATAAGCTTAGTTGAAATGTGCGGGGTGCATATTGAACCTATGGCAATTTACTCTAAAACTTTAAGTGATATTGTAAATTTAAAAGATGGCAGTGTGGTGGCCATGCCAGATGATCCCACCAACAGTTGTCGCTCCTTGTTATTTTTAGCGATGATAGGGGAGATCACTTTAAAAGATCCTAAAAATTTAAATTGCACTTTTGAAGATATTGTAAGCAATCCTAAAAATTTAACCTTTAAAACTGTGGAAACGCCTCAGGTGGTGACAAGTTTAGATACCTCTGATATTGCAATTATCAATACTAATTACGCTCTAGAGGCAGGTTTAGTGCCCATTCGTGATGCAATTGTCATTGAAAAGCAAAGCTCACCTTATGTAAATATCTTAGTTGCAAGCCCTGAGAGTGCTCAAAAAGATGAAATGAAGCTTTTAGCTAAAGAGCTAAACTCCCCGCGCACTAAGCATTTTATTGAGCATCATTATCACGGCTCCATCTTACCTGCCTTTTAAATTAAAGCGCCTTAAAAGCTTTATGCACTTTTAAGGTGCGTTTTGCGTTTAAAGTTTCATTTATGGGGAATTTGACTTGCTAAACTAAAGCTTTTTGCTCCAAAATGTCAGTAATACCCCCTCAAGATTATAGGGTTTTAAAAAGGAGCACACTCAAGTGAAAAAAACCGTTTTATCTTTAGCTTTAGCCTCATTTTTAGGAGCTACCTTAAGCGTAGCTTGTGCAGGTGAGATCTCCGTTGGTGCTTCTCCAGTACCACATGCTGAAATTTTAGAGTTCGTAAAGCCAATTGTAAAAGAAAAGGGTGTTGAGCTTAAGATCGTCGAATTTAACGATTATGTTCAACCAAATTTAGCCACCGATGATGGTGAGTTAAATGCCAATTACTTCCAACACCGTCCATATCTTGAAACCTTTATCAAAGATCATGGAGTGAACTTAAAGGAAGTTTGTGGTGTCCACATTGAGCCGATGGGCGTGTACTCAAAGAGCGTCAAGAGCATTGACGATGTACAAGACGGTGCCGTAGTGGCCATTCCAAATGATCCAACCAACGGCGGTCGTGCTTTATTGCTTTTAGCCCAAGCTGGGATTATTACCTTAGCAGATCCTACTGATATTACTTGCACTGTCATGGATATTACTGAAAATCCAAAGAATTTGGATATCCGTGAGTTAGAGGCTGCCCAATTGCCACGTGCTTTAGATGATGTTACCTTAGCAGTGATTAACACCAACTATGCCATGGCCGCAGGTTTAGTTCCAGGTCGTGATGCGATCGTCATTGAAGGTGCCCAATCTCCATATGTAAATATCGTAGCTGCCAATCCAGACAGCGTCGATTTACCTGATATGAAGATCTTAGTTGAGGCTTTAAACTCTGAAGAGACTCGTAAGTTTATTGAAGAGAAGTATCAAGGCGCAATTTTACCTGCCTTCTAAGATTTTTATCAAAGCTTAATTTAACTAATAGTTTCCCTAAAGGTCGGACTAAAAACCACTTAGTCCGATTCTAATCTCGCCATTCAGCCAATCCTTCAGTTTTTACTTCATACCTTTACTCGTTAATAAAACAGCATGCCTACGATTTTAAGCCATAATTAAGCTCCTTGCGTGGGCTTTTTTTGGGGGGCATGGAAAAATCCTGTGGGATGTGGTTAAACATGAGCCTTACTCTTTGCTACTTTTTCCTCTTGTTCAAAACCTAACCACGGGAAATTTCTACTGGTTTCGAGTAAGAGTAAAAAGAAATATTCAGTATCCCTAAAGCCGTAGGATGCTCGACGAATAGTTTTAACTAGTATAATGATTGAAAAATAACTTAATTAATAAGCCAATAGTGATATAATATCCTAAAATATCTCGTTAGGAGGATGCTCTGTGGCTGGAAGACCTAGGAAATTTGTTACCACCTTAAGCCCTGAAGATCTAGAAACACTAAATAGGATTGCTAATTCGCGATCCGTCGAGCTAAGAAAAAACCAACGGGCAAAAATTATTCTCTTAGCTAATGAAGGTAAGAACAATAAGGAAATAGCACAAGCGGTTGGTCTTTCAGAGCCATCCGTTGTTAATACTCTTAAAAAATGTGCAAAACTTGGTGTTAATGGAGCGCTTGAGGATATGCAGCGCCCAGGAAGACCAAATATAATTAAACTTGAAGATAAAAGCTGGGTAGTTTCCCTAGCATGTTGTTTACCTAAAGACTTAGATGATGGTCCTTCCGCTCAACAATGGACTCTTTCTACATTAACCAACTATGTTCGTAAGCGCTGTGAAAAGGAAAATCATCCAAGCTTAAAAAACGTCTCAAAATCTCAAATACATGACTTTCTCAATGACAATTCACTAAAGCCACATAAAATCAAATATTATCTTGTTAAGAAGGATGAAGAATTTGAGAAAAAGGCAGAAGAGGTTCTTCTTATTTATAAACGTGTTGAGTGGATCCTACAATTGACTAAAACTCTTGTTGCACAAGGGAAACGCGTGGATGAATCAAGTGGTGAAGTGATAATCTCATATGATGAAAAACCAGGAATACAAGCCGTCTCATCAATAGCGCCAGATCGCGAATCTGACCTTCAACATGGAGGGACAATGGCCCGTGATTATGAATATAAAAGGCTTGGTACTCTTTCTCTATTAGCTGGTATAGATCTCTTTACAGGTGAGGTAATTGGTATAGTTAGGGATAAGCACACCAGTGCTGAATTTATTGAGTTTTTGGAAAAAGTAGATAAAAAATATGCACCAGATCTGACCATAAAAATTATTTTAGACAATCTAAGAGTTCACACCAGTCAGCAGGTACTTAAGTATCTTGCAACAACCCGTCCTGGTAGGTTTGATTTTACTTTTACGCCAAAACATGCGTCTTGGCTAAATTTAGTTGAGAGCTTCTTTAGCAAGCTAGCCAAGCAAAGCTTGCGTGGGTTAAGGGTTCAAAGCAAGCAAGAGTTAGAAGATCATATTATGAAATGGATTGATCAAGTAAATGCCGAGCCAGTTGTCTATCGCTGGGAATGGAATATTGATGATATCTGGAGGGCATTTACTAAAAGACCTATATCAATTAATTAAATTATTTTTAGAACAATGTACTATATGCGGCTACTTGCAGTCGGAAAGCGGTTGGTGCTGGACAGTTACAATCTATCTCTCTCCTCTATAGGAGGTAGTGGTTGACTTCTAACTTACCTAGATAGAAATAGTAAAGCAAAGTGACAACTTTTAGGATCACAAGTTCAATGAGACATTGAATATCATGGTATAATTGAAATTGTGCGAGGGAGATCCTGATCTTGTGTAGCCCAAAAACGGGCAGACCCAAGAAGAAGCTCGATGAGGACAACCCTAAGCGTCCCGTTGGAAGGCCGCGCATTTATCTGCTTGAGATCTATAAACCAAAGCGTCTTGTAGGTCGTCCAAGAATCCACACGAATGAGTTTGACAAGCTGAAGAGGCCTGCAGGTCGACCCCGTAAACATCCGGCTCCTACAACCGATGCGAAGGAGTCAAATGTATAGTCCGAATTTTTGGGAAACTATTATTTAACTTAAAGCCACGAAATTCCCCATGCGTAAGCATTGAGTAGTTCATTTTTTAGTTATGACCGAACGTAAATTTGCCCCAGCCTCTGAGCCGCCTCTTCCACAAAAGACTTTTGAGGCTCAGGAGTTTTTAAAAACTGTGCCCAATAAACCTGGCTCCTATCGCATGTATGATGTAAAGGGCGAGGTTATTTATGTTGGTAAAGCTAAAGATTTAAAAAAGCGCCTCTCATCTTACTTTTTAAAAAATGTCACCGCCCCTAAGACGCGCTCTTTAGTCTCGCATATTGCTCATATTGAATTTACGGTCACGTTTTCAGAAACTGAGGCTTTAATTTTAGAGAATAATTTAATTAAGCAGTATAAGCCGCGCTATAACATTCTCTTGCGCGATGATAAGTCCTACCCTTATTTATTATTAAGTTCACACAAGCACCCCGGTCTTTTTTATCATCGTGGGGCCAAAAAGATAGTAGGTGATTATTTTGGGCCTTATCCAGATTCTACCGCCGT
Organism: uncultured Succinivibrionaceae bacterium; assembly: GCA_944389835.1. Lineage (GTDB taxonomy): Bacteria > Pseudomonadota > Gammaproteobacteria > Enterobacterales > Succinivibrionaceae > Avisuccinivibrio_A. The sequence goes on along the minus strand of CALXNU010000037.1, from coordinate 2,396 downwards.
GCGTGAGAGTTTAAAGCTTTTACAAAAGCTCTTTCCGATACGACAGTGCGCTGATAATGTTTATGAACATCGCACCCGCCCTTGCCTTATGGCTCAGTTAGGACGCTGCTTAGCACCTTGCGTGCCATTAAGTCCTGAACAAGAGGCAGAATATCAAAGTCAAGTTGAGATGGTAAGACTTTTTTTAAAAGGGCAAAATCAAAAGCTTTTAAATGATTTGACTTTAAAGATGCAAACTTTAGCCAAAGAGTTGCACTTTGAGGAGGCAGCGCGCGTTCGTGATCAGTTAAAAGCCTTGCGTCGCGTGCAAGAGGCACAATCAGTAAGTGCCGATGGAGCTTATGATTTAGATGTCATAGGTACGTCTTTAAGCCAAGAGTTTGCTTGTGTGCATGTGCTATTTGTGCGTCAAGGGCGCATTTTAGGCACGCGCTCTTATTTCCCTAAGGTCCCTAAATCTGGCAGTGAAGATGATCTAATTTCATCTTTTTTAGCGCAATTTTATTTAAATGAATCGCGCCTTGGGATGCTTCCCAAAGAGATCTTAATTGACAATAAGTGCGAGGATTTGGAAGTAATTGCCAAAGCCATTGAAGAGCAAAGTCAAAAGAAAATTCGCATTGATGCTATCGAAAACGTTAAAACCGAAAGATTAAAGTATTTGCGCCTTGCAAGTGCAAATGCTAAAGCCTCTTTAACCTCAAAGCTTGCAGAGGCCTCAACTGCTAAAGCGCGTATTGAATCCTTAGAGGAGATCTTAGGGGTAAAAGAGGTTAAAAGAATGGAGTGCTTTGATATCTCCCATACCCAAGGTGAGCTTACTGTCGCCTCCTGTGTTGTCTTCAACCGTGAAGGCCCCGATCCAAGTCGCTATCGGCGCTTTAATATTGAGGGTATTATCCCAGGTGATGATTTTGCAGCGATGCATCAGGTTTTAGAGCGGCGCTTTAAAGATATAAAAGATGGTGAAATACCAGATTTGGTCTTTATTGATGGTGGTCCTGGGCAATTGTCTCAAGCCGAAGAAGTTTTAAGTAAGTGCTTTCACTCCCAGGGTTTAAACCTGCCTTTAATTGTGGCCGTTGCCAAAGGCGAGGGGCGAAAAGAGGGCCTTGAGACCTTAATTTTAGGCTTTACCCATGAGGAATATCATCTAAGTTTAGAAGATCCAGCTTTACAACTTGTTTTGCATATTCGCGATGAATCACATCGCTTTGCGATAACCGGGCATCGTGCGCGCAGAGCAAAAGCCCGTCGCACCTCAACTTTAGAGCAAATTGAAGGTGTGGGACCTAAAAGACGGCAGGCTTTACTCTCCCATTTAGGTGGCAGACAAGAGATCATGCGCGCTGGTGTCGATGAGCTTTCTAAGGTGCCTGGTATTAGTCAGGAATTGGCGCAGAAGATCTATGATGCGCTACATCATGAGTAAGACTTTTTAAGTTTATTATTTAATTTTGTGTTTTAAGGTCATTTTTAACTTATGCTGCGTAATTCCACTTGCATAAGCTTTGGGATGTAAGCGGCTGGTGTAGCGCTTTTTGCAGGAACGAGCTTTTTGCTCCTACCTGATGGGTTATTGTGGACATGATAGTAAGCGCCCTGAAGCGGGGGGCTACTAAAAGTCAGGTAGCTCTCACGAAACCTCGCGCGCAAGAACGTAGGTAGTTCATGAGGTGTGAGACCTTAGAAATGGCTTTATAATGCGCTTTACGTTTATTAGCATTTATTATCAAATCCTATGATAAGTGACGTTCTCTACAGCCTATTGTTAAAGCTCTTCCATTTTGTCACTGTTTTGCTCTGTGATCTTGTCATTAAAAAAGAGCTTTAATAATAGCTTTTTCTCTTTGAATTTGTCACATCTTTTTTTAATCTCTGAGTTTGTCACTTATTTTGTTTTTTGAGTGTGTCACAAAGCGTAATTTTTGATTTTGTCATGCTTTAATAAATTACTCGCTCGCTTTTATATTCTATTTAACTTTAAGCTTCAATTGATAAGAGAGATACTTGTGGATATAATTATAAAGTCGGTCAGGGGAAATGACCGACTTAGATTGTTTTTACTTATCTAGTGGCCTGTAATAATTAATTTTTCACTTGATGTATGGTGATACAATGAAGGGGCAGTAAATGATTTTGCTAAGAGGTGATTATGCCCCGCTACCGTGTAACGTTAACCCTAGAAGAAAAAGAGCGCTTGCTCACTATCACCAATAAGGGCTCTAATACAAATAAGGTTTTTAAATATTCCCCGACTTTAGATACCAAAGCGAGTTAAAACCGCTTATATAAGCGGTTTTAAACCACTTTTTCGCATCCGGAGATGTAGGAAAACTTTTTTTAGCTCACTTTGCGAGACAGTTCACTACAGTACCTGCTAACGTAAGGAGAAA
>CALXNU010000036.1 GCA_944389835.1 uncultured Succinivibrionaceae bacterium | reverse complement strand
GTGTCACATTATAACATTGAGTCCGCTTGACCCATCATCTAAAGATAATGGGATTGCGCGGACATTTATTTCAAAATGTACTCCGCATTTGGTGGCAATAACGACCTTATCTCGAATGGGACGTAAGGCCTCACCTACTACTTCCTCATTAATTGCAGGAGAACCATCTGCAAATTTACCCACATAAAGCTCTGCGGTATCAAAAAAATTATAACCTGCCTCGAAAGCTTCTCTAATTCTTTTGACAGCCTCACTCTTTTCAAGAGCCACGCCGTAGGCGTGTGAAAGTCCCATACAACCATAACCAATGGCTGATACCTTTAAACCATCCCCTAAAACTCTCTGTTGCATAACAATCTCCTTTATGCTTGGCTAAATTATTAGTAGAGCCTAAGTCAAAGCTTAAGCTTTTGTAGGCTTCAATTAAAAACTGTAAGTCTCTAAGGCAATCTTTCTAGATCATCAATACCTTCTCTCTTTGCGCTTAAAGTAAGTGAGGGTACCTTTAAAAACTTCTGCCCGTGAAGAAAGCATCTTCAATGCCCATCCAATCTGCCCTCTTATGATCCACTATAAAACTTTTACTGAATAAAAGTCAATGACTTTTATTCATTGAAATAAATTCTTAAATAATCTAAACTTTCTTAAAAGAGGGTACAGCTTTTTTAAAAGAAGGCGTTTTTTTTAAGCTTAAAGACACTACCCCCAAAAGCTCAAAGCTAATTGGAATCAAAACAAAATTTCCAACCATTTTGCTTGTGTTGGTATTTTTTTTTCACAAAAGCTTAAAAAAGTAAGTTTTGCGGGATAATGCCTTAAGACTCGTAATTTTTCTTTGGAGAACATTATGCTATCAACACATGATCATTTAGAGCCAATCGATCTTAACAAAGCTTATCGTCTATTAAACTTAGGTGCCACTTGCATGGTCTCAGCTGAATTTAATGGTGCTATTGATGCCATGCCTGCCACTTGGGTTGGCGCTTTAGATTTAAATCCTACCAAATGCACCGCAGTCATTGCAAAAGATCATTACACCCGCCCTTTAATTGAAAAGTCAGGTCTTTTTGCCATCGGTATTCCATCTGTATCAATTGCCAAAGAGCTTTTATATTTAGGCTCAGTCTCTAAAAATGACGAACCTCAAAAGCTTGAAAAATCAGGGGCAAGCTTCTTTACCTTAGGTGATTTTAAGATGCCTTTAATGGATGGTTGCATAGGCTATCTTATTTTCAAGGTCATAAATGAGCCACACCTTCAAGAAACCTATGATCTTTTCTTAGGTGACATTGTAGCCGCCTGGGCTGACACTCGCGTCTATCAAAACAATCATATTGATTTTAGCAAAGCAGATCCGCTTTTAAGATCATTACACTATGTTGCAGGCTCGCACTTCTTTGGCTTAGGCGATGAGCTAAAAGGTGAAGGCTTAGGACTTGATGAGGAATAACTTTTTATTTTAAAACAAAAATAAGGCGCTTGCGCCTTATTTCAAACAAGAAGATAAGATATAAGAGGATAACCTTAAGATTGTCCTAAACGTAAAGTTTCATTGAGCATATCTTTTGCCGCATCTGCAACTTGCACGGCAGTTTGATAAGATCTACTAGCTGAGATCATATCTGCCATCTCTTCTACAGGATTTACGTTTGGACGATAAATATAACCATTTTCATCGGCAAGAGGATGGTTTGGATTGTACTCAACAATTGCCGGAGCATCTGATTCAATAATGCCTTTTAAGCTCACGCCAATACCATAAGGCTCACCAGTTACAGGATCTGCTCTCTCGCCGGTATTTTTTTGATACTCTAAAGCCTCATCCATAGCCGCTGAAAATAAAGGACGTCTTGCTTTGTAAGTGGTCTCAACAGAGGAGCTTACGCTTTCTGCATTTGCTAAGTTTGAGGCAGTAGCATTTAAACGTACTGACTGCGCATTCATGGCAGTACCTGCAATATCTAAAATTCTAAAGATACTCATTTAAACATCCTCTTTACTAATTAGCACCAGATTGCAAAGCACTCATTAACTTTGAAATTCTGCCATTTAAAAAACGCATTGTGGCACGATACTCTAAATTGTTGGCCATGTAATTCATACGCTCAGTTGAAACTTCAACAGTATTGCCATTACCGGTATCTGCCTGATAGGGAAGACGATACTTTAAGATAAGTTCTGGATCTTGTGGCAAATCAGATAAATCCATGTGCTTTTCATTAGTCTTAGTCATAGGTGGATTGTTATCTATAGCCTTAAGCTTAGCCTGCTCAATTAATGCCACATTAAAATCAAGACCACGAGCTTTGTAACCTGGGGTGTCTGCGTTTGCTAAATTACCAGCAATAACCTCGGCACGATCATTGCGCACGCGCATCGTATGCTGATGAATTCCAAAAACCTGATCAAAACTTAGTGCCATTTTTCTCACCTCTTAATATCTTTAACTAAGCTTTAATCAACTTTCATGCCAAAATTAAAAGCCCTATTAATATCAAGTATTAATAGGGCTTTTAGTGATTATAAGTCAGTTTTGTGACGTTTTTTAAGCGTAAGACTTCAAGCGATAAGCAAGACCTGGATTACAACGTACCATCTCATACTTATCAGTAAGACCTGACAGGGACTCAGATGATCCTAAGATTAAATAGCCACCTGGATTTAAACTTAAAGCAAATTTATCTAAAATTTGCGATTTAACTTCATTATTGAAGTAAATTAAAACATTGCGGCAGAAAATCACATCAAAACGACCTAAAAGTGAATAAGAGCCTAAAAGGTTCATTTGCTTGAAGGTCACCATGGATTTAATTTTATCGTCAATACGCATTAAGTTTGGATCTTCTGTAGGCCTGAAGAATTTAGCTTTTCTTTCAGCAGAAAGACCACGGGCTAAAGCGTGATTATCGTATAAACCTGCTCTGCAACGCTCTAACATTTCAGGTGAAATATCAGTGCCAATAATCTGGGTTTGCGCAGGATCCACGTGTACCATTTGAGTTGCTTGCTCTTGTACGACCATGGCAATTGAATATGGCTCCTGACCTGAAGAACAAGCCGCAGACCAAATTCTGCAAGGCACTTTACCACGACGGGCAATGTCAGGGAGGATCATATTTCTTAAAGCAAGATAAGGATAAGTATCACGGAACCATAAGGTTTCATTAGTCGTCATTGCATCAATCACGGCATCTGAAATTTCCTTATAGCGCGTAGGATCCATAGCCTTAGTAATTAACTCATCGACACTTGGGACACCAAAGCGTAAAAGCAATGAAGATAAGCGACTGTTGACTAAATAATGCTTACTTTCACCAAGAACAATACCACTTTTCTCTTCGATGTAGGCTGCAAAACGGCGATATTGCATATCAGAAACCGTGCGTGATTGCACCGTAAGCTGACTTGCTTGCGCTGGCACTACCTGTGGGTTACGAGCTGCAACTCCTGAGTAACCTGCTTTTTGTGCCTGCATAGACAGAGAATTAGCCCCAGGATATTGCGATGGAGTAAAGGTTGCACGTTTTGGTGCTGTAGTATCTCTTCTTAAAACACTACTTACAGCGCCAGTACCCCGATTAGTAGTCCTCGTAAACCCTAAAGGCTGTTTTAAATTGGCATTAATGCCAGTATTGCGATTTGATGGAGGTGTTGCCATATTTTGCTATTGTTCCTATACTTTTACCACGGGGAGCCCTTATACTTATAATTCTAGGCACCCCACCCATCAGTAACTCATGTCGAGTTTATCTTAGACTTATATATTACCTTTCTTGAGGTGAATAAAAAGCCATCCACGTCACAACTTAAGCGACAAATTTAAAATTTCGAGCATTATTATAGACAAAAAGCTCGAAATTCCTTTAATTATTTTGTAAAGTTGCTTTTCATGATGCAATCTGCACCAGAAATTCCTTGTTCCATAGTGTGAATACCCTTCTCCACCGCAGTTGCCAATTCATCTGGATTGAACTTTGGAATAAAGTCATTCGCACCTGCCTTTGAGACTAGGGATTGATTGAACACACCAGACAGTGAAGTGTGCAAAATCACATAGAGATCTTTTAAAGCTGGATTTTGACGGATTGAGGCACATAAGGTGTAACCGTCCATCTCAGGCATCTCAACGTCTGAGATCACAAGGCCAATTGAGTCACTAATCGGGCCCTTTGAGGCAAATTCTCGCAAGATATCATAGGCCTCTTTACCATCTCTTGCTTTTATAACCTCAACGCCAATTTCATTCATGGCCCTTGCTACTTGATTGATAGCAACCTTAGAGTCATCGGCAACTAATACTTTGACATGCTCTTTAAGTTTCTTAGATGCTTCAACAGCCTTACTCATGATCTCCGTTGAGACATTAGTCTTATTTGGAGAAATTTCATCTAAGATCTTCTCCACATCTAAGATCTCAACTAATTCATTGTCAATTTCAGTAACCGCAGTCATGTAATTGCTATGACCTGCCCCCTTTGGTGGTGGCATGATCTTAGTCCAATTCATGTTCAAAATTCTTTCAACGCTTGAGACTAAGAAAGCATGAGTGGATCGATTGTACTCGGCAATAATGATGTAATGCTTGTCAAAATTGGTTGTAGGCTTACCACCAACTGCATAAGCTAAATCGATAACTGACAGAGTATTACCACGAATATGCGCAATACCGATTACATATTGATGTAACTTTGGCATAACGGTAAGACGAGGGCAAGGCAACACTTCCCTGACCTTAAAAACATTGATCCCGTAACGTTGATGCAACCCAGAGAGTCTAAAGAGCAAAAGCTCCATACGGTTTTGACCGACAAGCTCAGTGAGTTGATTTACAGAATCCATTACTGAAGCCATAATACACCTTCCCAAATGGTCTTAGAATTTTGAATATCCACCCATAAAGCTTAAGCTTTTCACGCAAAAAGTTCTACCACATGAAACTTTTGCTCAAGCTTTTTATAAAAGAGTGCTTCTTTTGCTTAAAGAATATCTTTAAGCTTTATATTACACAAATAATTTTATTTATGCACAAGCATTTATCATGCTTAATTTCTGCAAAGCAAATTCAAAGCCAAGAACTTTAATCTATAAACTTAAAGTTTTTTATCTTGGTTTTTCTTTAAAGTTAGGTATATTGTATCATTACGTAACAATACAATTACGCGATCCTAATAGCAAACACCAGCAAAAATTAATTAAGTTGGGAGCCTAAGATGCATAACTCACTACATAAGTTAACGGCCTTTGGGATATTTCTTTTAAGTATCCTAGCTCACAATTTTGCCTGTGCCACACCTTCTGAAGCACAATTTTTTGAAAAAGTAGCTTTCAACTACGTAAATGCCCACTTTAAAAATTTGCCTGCCGATGAAAAAGTTAAAATTGAAGTTGATAGAGTTGATCCAAAGCGTAATTTTAATGGACGCTGCGAGGGCTTTTTAACCGCAGAAATTATAGGTGGCACCCTTAAGGCTAACTCCACGGTGAAAATCAGTTGTAGTGATCCAAGCAATACCTACACCCTATACGTGCCAGTTAAAATAACCTCCCTTAAAGCTCGCATCGTCGCCTCACGTGACATCGCCCGCGGTGAAGTCGTAGGGCCTCACGATTATTCTTCTGAATTTATTGAAAATACAAGACTTCCCACCGGGGTTATCACCAACCCTAAGCAATTAGAGGGCGTGAGAGTTAAAAGAGATCTAAAACAAGGTGATTTTTTTGTCTTATCTAATATCTGTACCGTCTGCAAAGGAGATAGAGTCACCATTGAAGCTACCAACGGCTCTTTATCTTTAAAAACTTCAGGTGAGGCAGTTGAAGATGGTAATGTCAATGACACAATTCAAGTAAGAAACCTAAAGACTCGGAAAATTATCCCAGGGATCGTGACAGGCCCTGGGATTGTTAGCATCCTTTTAGACTAAATCTGGCTTTTGATTAGTCTTATCTTGGCGAATGCTGCGTACTACCTTATCGAGTACGCCATTTACAAACTTATGGCTATCTAAACCTGCAAACTCTTTGGCAAGCATAATCGACTCATTGATAACCACTCTAAACGGGATCTCTTGACGATATAAAAGCTCAAAAGTGCTTAAGCGTAAAATAGCCTTATCCACTTGATCTAAATCATCTAAAGGACGACTTAAGTAAGGGGCAAAAGTATTATCAATAGTCTCAATATTAGCCACGGTACCTAAGATTAAATCATGCATATAATCAAGATCGGCACCTTGTACTGGCTGATCTTCTAAAAATTGCTTTTCAATCTCACTTGCACTATAGCCTGTAAGTTGCCATTGATAAATAGCCTGCATTGCAAAGTGGCGAGCCTTATGGCGCATGGCCGGGCTTACTGCACCCTCTGTCATATCCATCTTAAGTTCCCTTAAATTGCCTTTAACACATTAACCATCTCAAGCGCTGAAGAGGCAGCCTCTGAGCCCTTGTTGCCAGCTTTAGATCCAGCTCTTTCAATAGCCTGCTCTAAAGTGTCAGTGGTTAAAATACCATTAGCAACAGGAATGCCCTCTTCTAAGCTTACATGACAAATGCCCTTGGCACTTTCATTGGCTACAATCTCAAAGTGATAAGTAGAGCCTCTTTCGACTAAACCTAGAGCAATAATGGCATCAAACTTACCTGATTTGGCAGCCTTTTGCACGGCAACTGGGATCTCTAAAGCACCAGGTACGCGAATTACGGTAATGTTCTCATCTAAAACTTCACCATCACGCTTTAAAGTATCTAAAGCACCCTCTAAAAGACGCTCGGTAATAAAGCTATTAAAACGAGAAATGACAATCGCAAATTTGCCATCCCGGCATGGACGATTACCCTCAATAATTCTAATTGACATAGACTACTCCGGCTCAAATTTATACATTTTCTAAAACTTCTAATTTTAACATAGAAATTAAGACCACCTCAAAGCAAAAGCTTAAGGCAAAAATCTTAAATACTAGATAAAACCATTTTCCATCAAGGTCTTTAACGTAATTTTAGAGTCCTTTTTACCTTCACTGTCTTTTAAGCGAAAAGTTAAAAGTCGCTCTACGTAGCGGGCCATCACATCCACCTCAAGATTAACTTGAGCCCCCACCTGCCAATTTTCAAAGGCTAAATTTAAGGTGGTATGAGGAATTAAGGTTAGACGAAAAAGATCTTGTGTAATGTCATTTACGGTTAACGAGGCACCATCTACTGTAATTGAGCCCTTTTGAGCAATATAAGGTAACAGCTCTTGAGGGCTTTTGATGATGATGGTATACGCATCTCCTTCTTTTTTGCGCTCTACTATTTCACCTACCTCATCCACATGGCCTTGTACGATATGTCCACCTAGGTGCGTGCTTGGCGTACAGGCAAGCTCAAGATTTACTTTTTTACCTAAGTTGTAAGTGTTAAAGCAAGTTTTAGCTAAAGTCTCAAAGGAGGCATCAGCATAATAGGTATTGTCGTGAATGACAGTTGCCGTCAAACACACCCCATTCGTGGCAATGGAGTCCCCAATCTTAACCCTCTCTTGTAATTTAAAACTTGAAGGCACAGTAATTCCAAGTTGCATCCCGCCTTTAGCTTGATTTTTAGCACTTAAAAAGCCTACAGCTTCCACTATCCCGGTAAACATTCCTCACCTTCCTTGCGCTCATACTTTAACATCACGTCATCCCCTAAAGTTTTAACTTTTTTAAGCTTAAACTCAAGCGCATTGGCCAATTTTTCTTTGGCCTTAGTAATAAAAGCATCTCTTGCGCCTTGCCCTAAAAGCTTGGGGGCACAAAAAACAAAAAGCTCATCGACTAACTTTTCATCAATAAAGCGAGAAACTAAGGTGGCCCCGGCCTCAACTAAAACCCGTCTTATAGAAAACTTATCTAAAGCCTTTAAAACTTCAGGTAAACTTACATGTCCCCTCTCATCACCTTTGACCAACAAAACTTCAATATTTTCATTTATTTTAAATAAATTAAGCTCGTCTTCTTTTTGGGTAACTTCTACTTGAAGCTTTGAAAAGACAAAGTTTTTAAAGCGCTCTTTATCGGTCATGACAATTAAACTTTGTCCATCTTTAAATAAGTTTAAACTCTCAAGCTTATCTAAAAGCTGTCCTTTGGAGTCTAAAACTACTTTTAAAGGCTGCTTATTCCACAAATAACATTGTTTTTGAACTTTTTTTGGCAATTCACTGTAGCGCACATTAAGATGCGGATCATCAGCTAGTACCGTATTTACCCCAGTTATAATCGCATCTGCACGTGCTCTTATCTTTTGTACGAAGCGTCGAGACTTTTCATTGGTGATCCACTTACTCTCACCATTGGCCAAAGCACTTTTAGCATCTAAGCTTAAAGCAACTTTTGCCACCACATAGGGGCCTTTGCCTTGAATAGACTTAAAAAAGGCTTTATTTAATTTATAAGCCTCACTCTCTAAAAGCCCAACTTCAACTTTTACTCCCGCATCTTGCAAGATAGCAATCCCTTTACCTGCAACTTTAGGATTGGGATCTTCAATTGCCACCACCACGCGACTGACACCAGCTTTAACTAAAGCTTTGGCACAAGGTGGGGTTCTTCCATAATGTGAGCAAGGCTCTAAAGTTACATAACAACAAGCCCCTTGCACATTATTGCCCGCACTTTTTAAAGCCATTACCTCAGCGTGCCCTTCACCTGCTTTATGATGAAAACCACTGCCTACAATCGCCCCATCTTTGACAATCACACAGCCTACCGCAGGATTGGGTGAAGTACTAAATCTACCCCGACGTGCCTCTTTTAAGGCCTGTTGCATATAAAAATGATCTGCTACTGAAAATTTACTCATGATTTTGTTCGGTTCTTAAAAAAAGAGGCCGACTTGCGACCTCTTCTTTTTTAACTTGAAAATTACCTAAATAAAGCCCCACAGGCTTAATTTACTAGTCCTTGTACACAGGGAAGCGCTTGCAAAGAGCTAAAACTTCTTCACGAGCACGAGCAATGACGCTCTCATCTTGGTAATTGTCTAAGACATCACAGATAATTCTTGCAAGCTCAATGATCTCAGGCTCTTTGAAGCCACGGCGAGTGCAGGCTGGAGTGCCTAATCTTAAACCTGAGGTGATAAATGGAGATCTTGGATCACCTGGCACTGAGTTCTTATTTACCGTAATGTTAGCCTTACCTAAAGCAGTCTCGGCATCTTTACCAGTCATTTCCTTACCGATAAAGTCCATTAAGAATAAGTGATTGTGAGTACCACCTGAGACTACCTTATAACCTCTCTTCATCACCTCTTGAGCTAAAAGCTTGGCGTTAGCTACAACTTGCTTTTGATAGTCAACATACCAAGGCTCCATAGCCTCTTTAAAGACAATGGCTTTAGCAGCAATCACGTGCATTAAAGGACCGCCTTGAGAGCCTGGGAAAATGGCTGAATTTAACTTCTTATATAAAGCCTCATCATGGCAATTTGATAAGATAAAGCCTGAGCGTGGACCGCCTAAGGACTTGTGAGTAGTAGAAGTTACCACGTGTGCATAATCAATTGGGCTTGGATAAACACCTGCGGCAACTAAGCCTGCTACGTGGGCCATATCGACCATTAAATAAGCACCAACTTCATCTGCAATCTCACGCATTCTCTTCCAATCAACAATGCCAGAGTATGCAGAGAAACCTGCTACGATAACCTTTGGCTGGCACTCTTTGGCAAGCTTTAAAATTTCATCATAATCAAGCTCACCGGCCTCATTTACACCATATTGTACAGAGTGGTACATCTTGCCTGAGAAGCTGACTTGTGCACCATGGGTTAAGTGACCGCCTGAGGCTAAAGATAAACCTAAAATGGTATCGCCTGGATTGCATAAGGCCATGTAAGCTGCGGCATTAGCTTGAGAACCGGCATGTGGTTGAACATTGGCATAATCGCACTTAAAAAGCTCACATGCTCTTTGAATGGCTAATCTTTCAACTTGATCTACATACTCACAACCGCCATAGTAACGCTTGCCAGGATAACCCTCTGCATACTTATTAGTAAGCTGAGAGCCTTGAGCTTCCATCACGCAACGGCTTGCATAGTTCTCAGAGGCAATAAGCTCAATATGATCTTCCTGACGCTGATTCTCCTGTGAAATAGCATCCCACAGTTCCTTATCGTACTCGGCAATAGATCTGGCCTTATTCATTGAAATTTCTCCATTGGGGGGATTGTGCACTAAGGTGCCCTAAAAAAACCGCGCTTATTTTATCATCTTTGCTTTATTTATGCAGAAAAATCCCAAGCAAGTTCACATTTTTTAAGCATCATCTTTTAACTCTTTAAAATTTAGGTTTATTCTTTTATGATCCTTTTTGTGAAAACTTTAACTAAAAACAAATGGCATTTTTCGTAAAAATCTTAAAAAAAGTTCTAAAGGACTTTTTTTATGTGCCGTTAGTTAAAGCAAGAAGGATATTGCGCTTTTGCAGCAGGAGACCTTAAGCTTGTAGTTTGAGGTTGCAAAAGTGCAAAACTCCTTTATTTAGAATTCCAATTATAAATTTTTAGAGAGAAAGCAATTTTATTTGGGGGTAGACATCATGGCTATCGATATTTTAACCAACAATGCCCTTAAGGCCACACAAGAGACGCTGACGAGAGGTACGCGTAAGGTGACTACAGCTGGGCAAGAGGCTGTAAGTGTAGCCTCTGACGATTCCGTGATGCTGACTAACTCCGCAAAAACTTTAGCACGTGCTACTGATATTGCCAGAGCAGCAGATGGAGTCGACCAAAGTAAAGTCGCGAGTATTAAGCAAGCCTTAAAGGATGGAACTTATACCATCAATTATGAGTCTGTTGCCAATCGCATTATCGACTCAGAAAAAGATTTAGCATCTATCTTTGGAAATTAACTAAATTCAAGACTTACTAATAAGGAGGCTTAAACCTCCTTAAATTTTTCTACCCGAAAAATTAGTTTCGCCCGTAAGGGGCATTTAAATCATCGTAAGATCTAAAATTATTAATTGAGTCCTGATAATAAGGCTCATCTGTAAAGTTCTTAAAGCCCTTACCCTCTTCATAGGACTTCTTAGTGGAAATTCCCAAAGCTGACATCTCACTTATAGGATCAAAATCATCAGCTATGCCCTCACGCTTAGGCTCTAAAATTAAATCTTCCTCACCAATTCTTGAAGGTAATACCTCTAAGTCATCCGCTTCAATTTCCATATAACGCTCATAAGAGCGTTCTGAGACTTTGCGCAGACGATTTCTAATCTTGCCTGAGATCATCACTCGATCACCGCCACAAAGATTAGTGGCAACCTTAGTTGCCAATTCCCTAGTGCCATAATCTTTAATTAGGACACTGTGATATTCATGATGATCTTTTTCACCATCTTTTGAGCGCCATACCTCAGTAGTTCTTAACCTTAAAGCACAACAAAACACCCCATAGGCATTTTGAAAGGTTTTAATTGAGCCGTCTACGATCTTGCCTTGTAGCACTACTTGATTAATAGGTAACATGTAACTTTCCTTTAAAAAATAAAAAAACACGCGCTTAAAACTTAAGTTTCAAACTCGTGCACATCCTATTAAAAAGTGCAAGGCCAAAATTTAAATAGCGTGATTTTTAAACCTAAAATTTGAGCACAATTAAATTTTAGTTTTATTTTCAAGAATATATTTTATTAAAAAATCATGATTTTGTGCAAAATTAACTTTAATTAGGCAAAAGATCCCGCAAAGTAAAGCTATAAAAAGCTTTAAAAAGACAAAATCACCTAAAAATACTTGATTTTAAATTAAAAATCTTAAGTTAATTTTGCACAATACTTAAACATAGAACAGGGCTACCGCTAAAACCATCGCAATAGAGAGCACCACTTTTAAATAGAAAGTCTTGCGACTTAATGATCCTACCGTTTCATGGCGATAAAAGACAAAGGAGATCACCACGCCAAACACTCCACGCAAAGATTGAATGATCGTACCTGACACTAAGCCTGATAAATTAAAACCTATCACACAAAAGGTAGCTGAGACTATCCAGGTTATAGCGGCATTGCGGGTATTCCAAATCTCTTTGACCCCTAAATGCAAGATGGGACAAAAGGGCACAAAGATGAGCCCTGCGGCAATATAGTTTAAGCAGGTGACAATTAAAACTTGTTCAATTTTAGAGTCAACCGGCATTGCTTTAGCGTAAGAGGTGATCCCAATATCAGAGAGTACATAACAGGAAGTGGCAAGCACCACAAAGATTAATGATTTTAAGCGTATTGTGCCTGAAATGCCTGAGAAGATACAGGCGATCACAATAATAAGCGCAATGGCTACATATTGAATTAGCTCTAAACTTAAATCAAAAAAGATAAAGGTAATTAAACACAGTACCGGAATTTTTAAAGCTAAAAGCGGGGAGACAATCGAGGCATCAGAGGATCTTAGAGCACAAAACATAAAGTATTGAGCCAATAAAAAAGGCACATTAATTCTAATTAAATAAGTGATTTGACTTAACTCAAAATAGTGATAGTAGCCCAAGAGGACAAGTGGGATCGTAAGCATAGCGCCCATGAAAATAAAGGTACCTGCTAAAAGCTTTAAACCTACAATTTGATATTTAACTTGGCAGTCTTTAGTTACTGCATAATTTAAAGCCTGGCCTATGGCACCTAAGAGGCTTGCTATGATTCCAATGAGCATACTTTTCCCCTGCAAAATGTAGTGTGTATTGTATCGTGTCTAAGCTTTGATGCAGGGAGTGAGCAATTTTTGCACTAAAATAAAGCAAAGGCCACATGCGTGGCCTTATTTAAAAATTCTTAATCAAGCTTTGCTTAGCGCAAGACATAACCTATCTTGTCATAGACCTTTTGTAAGGTAACCGAGGCTCTTTCATGGGCTTTCTCAGCACCTACCTTGAAGATCTCCTTCATATAGGTTTCATCAGATCTAATCTCTTTGTAACATTGTTGAATAGGCTCAAGCATTGCTACAACTGCCTCACCTACTTCCTTTTTGAAGTTACCGTACATCTGACCTTTAAAATGCTCAACTAAATCTTCAACTGAGCGATTTGTAGCGGCGGCCATTAACTCCAATAAATTAGAAACGCCAGGCTTCTTATCCCAATCGTAGGCAATAACCGGCGGATCATCACTGTCGGTTACGGCACGCTTTAATTTCTTAAGAATAGAGGCAGGCTCCTCTAAAATTCTGATGACATTATTTGGATTGTCATCTGACTTTGACATCTTCTTCGTAGGTTCTTGCAAAGACATCACGCGACTTCCAGCTTTAGGGAAGAAACCTTCAGGTAAGACAAAGGTCTCACCGTAGAGGCTATTAAAACGCTCTGCAATATCACGAGTGATTTCAATGTGTTGTTTTTGATCATCACCGACTGGTACTTTATTTGTGTTATACAATAAAATATCTGCGGCCATTAACACTGGATAGTTAAAAAGTCCTGCGGTAATGTTTGAGGCATAACGCTTTGACTTATCTTTATACTGTGTCATGCGTGATAACTCACCTACTTGAGTATAGCAATTTAACACCCAAGCAAGCTCAGTGTGCTCACTTACATGAGATTGCAAGAAAATAGTACTCTTTTTAGGATCAATGCCACAAGCTAAGAAAATAGCTAAAGTATTTAAAGTTCTCTCCCTAAGTAACTTAGGATCTTGACGAACGGTAATAGCGTGCTGATCTACCACACAGTAAATGCAGTCGTTATCCTCCTGCATTGGCACCCAATTTCTAAGTGAGCCAATATAGTTACCAATTGAAAGCTCACCTGAAGGCTGAATGCCTGAAAAAATAATTTCCTTACTCATAAATATCTCGCAAGGCACAGGCCTTATAAAATTTAGTCAAAATTTAGCTTAAGGATTGTATCAGATCTAAAAGCTGCTTATAACTGTCAAACACATAATCAGGCTTAGAGTCTCTTACATCAAGACCTCGATTGTAGCCAAAGGTAAAGGCCACCACACAAGTTCCAGCATTTTGACCTGCTAAAAAGTCATTGACACTATCCCCTACCATCACCGTATCTTGAGGCGTGGCATTAAATTTATCCATGATAAATCTAACCGGTGTGGGATCTGGTTTGCGCTCTTTTAAGATCTCCCCGCCTAAAATTAAATCAAAAAAGGAAGCTATGCCCATATAACCTAAAAGCGGCACCGCAAAAGATTGGGCTTTATTCGTTAAAACGGCAAGTTTAATTCCCCGCTCTTTGGCATAAGCTAAAAACTCTTTTACCAAAGGATAGAGTTCATAGTTTTTATCAAGGCCTTGAAAATAGACTTCATTGAAGATCTCGCGGGCCTTTTTAGCCAAAGCCTCATCTAGATCTTGAGCTTTTGCATTCACATCTTGCTTTAAGCTTCTTGCAATTAAAAGTGGAATACCATTTCCAATATAGTCGGCAACTTGCGCAAAAGAAGGCTTCTCAAAGCCTAATCTTTCACACATTTGCCTTACCGCAACGGCAAGTTGCGGCATGGTATGGGCAAGTGTGCCATCTAAATCAAAGATCATAAGCGCAGGCTTATGCTTTAAAGCGCTCATTGCTTAAGCCTCGCGAAATGAAGCTAAACCTTGATTTAAAGCCTCAAGGGCCGCCTTTCTATCATCTTTGCCAAAGAAAGCTGAGCCTACAACAAAGATATTTGCCCCAGCTTTAGCACAAGAGGCCACGGTATTAGCATCAACACCGCCATCAACTTCAATTAAAGGCTTAACATTAGCCTCAGCAGCCATCCGTCTTATATCGGCAATTTTCTGTAAAGTTGCTGGAATTAACTTTTGTCCACCAAAGCCTGGATTTACCGTCATCACCAACACAAAATCAAGCTTATCCCATAAATATCTTAAAAGTTGTGGGGCAGTGCCTGGATTTAAAACTAAACCTGCTTTAACACCCTTTGATTGAATAAAAGAGAGCATTCTTTCAATATGAATGCAAGACTCAGGGTGGAAGGAAATCATTGAAGCACCAGCCTCGGCATAGGCGTTAATGATCTCTTCGGTGACAGGATTTACCATTAAGTGCACATCAAAAATCGCCTCAGGATATTGTGCTTTAAGAGCTTTTAAAAACATCGGCCCAAAGGTTAAATTTGGGACAAAGTGATAATCCATCACATCAAAGTGAATAATATCAATACCTGCGTCTAAAGCATTGCCCACATCATCGCCTAAAGCTAAAAGGTTTGCAGATAAAATTGAGCCTGCAAACATAAAACGCTTCTCAAACATAAAAACTCCTTAAGTTATAATCTGGTATGCAATTCATCCACTACGGTAGCAAAGCTCTTTACAAAAGGCTTGGCACCTTTGACATAAGAGGGCAATAAAGAGGCTGCATCAACTGCCGCAGCACGATTTGGATATTCGCCGGTGATAAGTACAAACCAAGGCTTACCCTCACGTGAGGTCTCATAAATCCAATAGCGCCCTTGAAGGCCTGCTGATACTTCAACTAAATTAGCTTTATTAGAGCCTGCCACTACCTGCACGGTAAAGTGGGCTTGATTTTTATGTTCAAGCTCAATACTGCCACCTGGAATGGCCTGTCCTGAAAAAGGCACATTCTCAACGCTTACCACTGAAGACTTAGTATTTGAAGCGACAGCTTGAGAGGACTTTTCTTGAGCTTTGACTTTTTCATTAGCGCGCATGGCACGAGATGAATTATCTCCAGTTTGCACTTGAGAAGCTTTGGCTAAAGTTTGAGCAGTTTGTGCTTTATCTTTAGTTTCTTGAGCTTTCTTTTCTTGTTGTAAAGTGCGCACTAAAGAGTCTTGACGAGTTAAATAATTAGCATTTGTAAACTTTCTTGAACTCTCTCCTGCAACATCAGGTGAGGTAACTTTTAAAGGCTCTTTTACCTCAGCTTGTGGTGTATTATCTTGAACTTTTGGTGCCACATTATTTGAAGAAGTATGATTTGTTTGGGGCTGTGTTGCAGGTTTCTTAAAATTTTCTTCTATTTTATTTAACTCATCGCCCCTTATCACCACCTGCTTTGAGGTTGTAGACTTTGGGGTGGAGGCATTAACGCCCTCTGGAATTGGATTTTGTAAAGCCCCATCATCAACTACTAAACTTGAGCTATCAGAAAAGCCTAAGCTTGAATTAGAGCTTGAAGAGGCGGCAATACTCTCATGAGATGCTAAAGCTTGTGGCTCACTTGCTTGTTCATTTTCATCACCACCGATAAAAAGTGGTACTAAACACACCACTACAATGGCTAAGCATAAAATGGTAATAAAAATTCCTACGGCTCCACTTTTCTTTTTAGGAGGAGTCTTAGGATTATAAGAGGCTTTCTTATTGGGATTTACTCCCCTAGGTTGTGGTCTACTAGCTCTTAGCTTATTGTTCGCAGTCTCTGGCATGATGCTCTCCGCTTTTAATCTTCTTAAAAATAACTGCATGAAATTATAGCTACAAAAACTTTGCTAATTTAAAATTTGATAGCTACTTTGTAATTTAAATTTTAAGCAAAATATGCTTATGTTGCAAAAACTCTTCTTTTAAGTCGCACTCTTTTGGTATTAAACGTTCACTTTGGAAAATAATTTTCAAAAGCCAAAGCTTAACTTAGGCTCAAAGAAAATAAATTTTCACTATTGAAAGAGCGCTAAAAACCTTGACTAAAAGCAAATAACTAAACGTATTATTTCTTTTAAAATCAATTAAAAATATTGACTTTAAATTTTTTGTAAAAATCTCCATGAACCTCACAAAAATTGAGAAATTTATAAGAAATCTTCGTAAAAGGTACTAAAATCGCAAGAAATTGGTAAAATACGCCTCAATTAGGTCTTGGAGATTTAGTTTGGATCATCCTTCTATTTTGGTTATTAATGGCCCCAACCTTAACATGTTAGGCCTTAGGGAGCCTGGGATTTACGGCAGTGAAACCCTCCCTGATGTGGTCGAAAAACTTGAGAAGGTCGCTTTGGAACTTAATGTTCAGCTTGAGCATTTTCAGTCCAATCACGAAGGGGACATTGTCGATAAGATACAAAAAAGCCGTGACGTGCATGATTTTATTCTAATCAATGCCGGTGCCTACACACATACATCTGTGGCTATCCGCGATGCTTTATTGTCTGTATCTATCCTATTTATCGAAATTCATATCTCAAATGTTCACGCACGTGAACCTTTCCGCCACCATTCCTACTTAAGCGATAAAGCCGTAGGAGTGATTGTAGGTTTTGGGACTTTAGGTTATGAGTTTGCTTTAAGAAAAGCAGTATCTCTTTTAACTTCGAGAAATTAAAGGTTTTTAACAGAAAGTTGCCCTTTTGGGCAACCTCTTAACAGGTGACTTATATGCAAATTGATATTCATAAGATTGCCAAACTTATTGATTTGGTATCTAACTCTGATATTGCTGAGATTTGCTTGAAACAAGGTGAAGAGGAGCTTAAAATCTCCCGCCCACAGCCTACAATCTCCGCTGTTGTTCCACAAACCACGGTGGTAAGTGCTGCCCCAATTCAAGCTCCAGCTCCTCAAGCTCCAGCCGTCGCACCAACTGCAAGTGCACCTGCCCAAGAGGCTCCTCAAGCTACCCCAAATGCTGCCAATTTAATGCGCTCACCAATGGTTGGTACTTTCTATCGCTCAGCAAGCCCAACTGCTGCTCCTTTTGTTGAAGAAGGTCAAAGCGTTAAAGAAGGTGACACCTTATGCATCATCGAAGCTATGAAGATGATGAATCAAATTCAAACCGATAGAGCAGGCACCATTAAGAAGATCTTAGTTGAAAACGGTTCTACAATTGAATTTGACCAACCGCTTTTCGAGTTTGAATAATTTTTAGGTAAGTTTTATGAAACTTGAAAAAGTAGTGATTGCCAATCGCGGTGAAATTGCTTTGCGAATTTTGCGCGCGTGCAAGCAACTAGGTCTTAAAACAGTAGCCGTGCACTCAACTGCCGATCGTGATTTAATGCACGTTAAACTTGCAGATGAGACTATCTGTATTGGACCTGCTGCTGCCAAAGAATCCTATTTAAATATCCCCTCAATTATTGCCGCCGCTGAGGCCACCGGTGCCTCTGCTATTCACCCAGGCTACGGCTTTTTATCAGAAAACGCCGATTTTGCCGAGATGGTTGAAAAATCAGGCTTTATCTTTATCGGACCTACCGCTGATACCATTCGCTTAATGGGCGATAAAGTCTCAGCTAAGCGTGCCATGATGAAAGCAGGCGTCCCATGCGTGCCAGGCTCTGACGGTGCTTTAGGCGATGATATTGAGGAAAATCGTCGTTTAGCCAATGAAATTGGCTATCCTATCATCATCAAAGCCGCAGGTGGCGGTGGTGGTAGAGGCATGAGAGTTGTAAGATCTGATGCCGAGCTTGCAGATGCTATTGCCTTAACTAAGCGCGAGGCAGATCTGTTCTTCAACAATCCTGCCGTTTACATGGAAAAATTCCTTGAAAACCCGAGACATATTGAGTTTCAAGTGCTCTCAGATGGCCATGGTAATGCAATTTACCTAGGTGAGAGAGATTGCTCCATGCAAAGACGTAATCAAAAAGTTTTAGAAGAAGCTCCAGCGCCTTTTATTACTGAAGAGCAAAGAAAATCCATTGGTGAAAGATGCGCTAAAGCTTGTGTGGATATTGGCTATCGTGGTGCAGGTACTTTTGAGTTCTTATACGAAAACGGTCAGTTCTACTTTATTGAGATGAATACCCGTGTCCAAGTTGAGCATCCAATCACTGAGATGATCACAGGTGTGGATATCGTCCGCGAGATGATCATCGTCTGCGCCGGTGCTCCTTTATCTTATAAGCAATCTGACATTAAGATTAATGGACATGCCATTGAGTGCCGTATTAACGCCGAAGATCCTAAGACCTTCTTACCAAGCCCAGGTGAGATTAAGCGTCTTCATGTACCAGGTGGCCCAGGAGTTCGTTGGGACTCACACATTTATCAAACCTATAAAGTTCCGCCACACTATGACTCACTAGTGGGCAAGCTTATTGTTCATGATGTCAATCGTGAACTTGCCATGGCAAGAGCTTTAGAGGCTTTAGATGAGATGGTCATTGATGGCATTAAGACCAACATTCCACTGCACAAAGATCTTTTATCCGATCCTGTGGAAATTCAAGGTGGTGCCTCAATTCATTATCTTGAGCATAAGCTTGGTATGCAAGATGTCAGCGCTCAGCAAAACAAAGAAGCTGAAGTTAAAGCCGAAAGTGAAGGTGAAAGCAAAACCACCAAGGCTAGTGCTGAAAAGAAAGCTGCAAGCCCAGAGGCTGCAGAAAAAGCTCCAAGAAAAAGAGTTAAAAAAGCTTAAAATTTAAGCTTAATTTCAAAGAAAAAGGCTCCAGCAACTTGGGGCCTTATCTTTTGACTCTTACAAAAAATCTTCAATAATTGAGTCTAGTAACTTATCGCTTTGCGCCTTGTTAAAGCCTAAATTATCATTACTTTCTAAAAGCTCTAATTCCTCTGCACTTAGCTCTTTAGGATCTGGCAAAGTAAGCTTTAAAGCATCAAGCAATTCTTGACGCTTATATGTGACCTCGGTGTAAAAAAGCTTATCTTGCCAAATTTTAGCCTTAATGCCCTTTAAACACTCGATGATTTCATCCTCACAATTAAGAGGCGCTGAGACTTCTTTAAAGCTTGATTGCGAAAGCTTAGCCTTAAGTTTTAAAGCAAAAGAACTTACTAAAAAGTTTAAAAGCATCATCCCAGGTTTTCTGGAATAGATAAAAGTTGACCCTAGAACATCTTTGTTATTATAAGAAAAACTCTGACCGATACCTTTTTGCATTAAAAGAGCGCAATAAGCCTTAAAAGCTGAGCTTTCACAATTTGACACCACTATCTTAAAGCCTATAAGGCAAAGATCTTCCCTAAACTTTGACTCATTAACCACATAACTTATCTTGCCGTCTTTAGAGGTGGTCTCAATAAGATAGCGATCTTTGATTTTCTTTTCAGAAAAACTAAGCTTTGCACCTTTATAAAGACTTTCCATAAGTTGTTTTAGAAATATCCCACCTCTCTCATAAGCTTCTAAATGCTTCGTAGAGTCATAGACAAAAAGTGTCTTTTTAACTCTACTTTCATCTTTTTCTTTAACGTTTTTTTGTGGATAACTTAAAGTCAAAGTTTTAGTTACAACATGCAAATTAATTTGGGAGTCATAGCTATCTAAATCCTCAAGTTCTTTTAAATTTGCAAAAATAAGCTTTTTGACAAAAGAGCTTGAGCTTTTAACGTTAAGTAGAAATTTAAGATTATGCTTTGATAAAGTTAAGATATTTTTGAAACTTGAATGCTTAGGATCAAGTACAAAAGTAACGTTATCTTTAAAGCTCTCCCCTAAAACATTTTTCACTTTAGATCCTAAAGTTAAAAGATCAAAGTTCTCACCAAGCGTTGTCTCCTAGTACAGAGGATCGCCTGTTGTTTGATCTGAAATAATACACACCTGCCGCTTATTAAAAGCGCTTAAATCTAGATCTAGTTCTATCGTACCTTGAAAAGGACTTTTTAACTCATTAATCTTTATAAGATTTTCAAAAACATAATAGCATTCATTGCTCTTTTTATCTGTAAGATTTAAAGAATTCTCTTTTAGGCTCTTAACAAAGAGATCAATATTCTCCTGTCTTAGATCTGCAATAAGATCTGAGATCTCAATTTCAGTTAAAGGAAAAAGCCATGGTAACAAATTATTTTCAGCATAGACCTGATAAGCCTGGAAAGCACGACCCTTTTCACAGAACAAAAACATGGCTAAAGATAATAACTTTTGATCTTGATAATCTCGAAAAAAAGCTTTTTTTAGCGCAATATTAAGAGCAGAGCCTTGGATAAGAACGTTTAAAAGTAAGGTATGCCCAGCCTGAAAAGTTTTGGCATTTAAAATCTTAGATAAGATAACGCAAGTTTCTTTTTCTCTAAACTCAAAGCTAAATGAGCGATATTTACCTGTTTTTTGAGAAGTGTTTTCAACGCGGAAAGTATCAAACTCTCTTAACTCAGGATATTCTTCTAAAAAAACTCTCTCCAAATAACTTTGCCGGTAAGATCCCCTCCTTCAATCTGCCCTACTGTTTTCGTCTCACCTTTAACTGATACAGATTGGCCGTTTTCCCACTTGTTCTTAAAAGTCACTAAGTAGCAATACTTGCCATTTTTAACGTACTTAAGGGGAGGCAATTGAGGGTAGGCCATAAAAGATCACCTCTTAATTTATGGAAAATGCACCACTAAAAAAGCGCTATAGTGAATCACCCATAACCTAAAGGTTAAGGGCTTCTTCCTGCTTCAAAGACTTCCTAACGGTTATCTCCACAGGCT
>CALXNU010000035.1 GCA_944389835.1 uncultured Succinivibrionaceae bacterium | reverse complement strand
AAGAACCCACACAGATTGTCTTTCTTCTACCTTTTTAAAGAACTTAACAAAACCGCTTGGATTTTGTTGCTTTCTGCATTCGGCTTTAGTTTGTCGCCTCAGTGTCAGTCAGCGGATGTGCATTATAGACACTTTTTAAAATCCGTCAACACTTTTTTCAAAAATTTTTAAAATTTTTTACGAAATGAATTCTAGTTTAGCAAAGAAAAGCGCTTAAGAATGCGATTTTACTCACATTTTTAAGCGCCTTCTAAACTTTACAGAATCTAAGCTTACAAAATCTTTTAGGTTACTTTTGCTTTAAAGCTAACTCACCATTTTCTGCAAAATAGATCTCATAGGCTTTACCAGTCTCAATCTGACCTGAGAGGATCATTCTTGAGAGAGGATCTTCTACAGCATTTTGAATAGCTCTCTTTAAAGGTCTTGCACCAAATACTGGATCAAAACCAATATCTGCTACATGATCTAAGATATTGCTACCTAAAGTTATCTCATAGCCATTAGCTGCGACACGCTTTAATAAGGTCTCAAGCTGAATGCCTGCAATCTTCTTAATATGCTCGTGACCTAATGGATGGAAGACTACCGTCTCATCAACACGATTTAAAAATTCAGGCTTAAAGTGTTGTTCCAAAATTTCAAACAATTTAGCCTTCATTTCATCATAAGAGATCTTGCCACTTTCCTCTTGGATCATTGATGAACCCAAATTTGAGGTCATGATAATTACCGTATTCTTAAAGTCTACAGTTCTTCCCTGACCATCAGTTAAACGTCCATCATCTAACACCTGTAAGAGGATGTTAAAGACATCAGGATGTGCCTTTTCAATTTCATCTAATAAGATGACAGAATAAGGTCTGCGTCTTACAGCTTCAGTAAGATAACCACCTTGTTCATAACCTACATATCCTGGAGGAGCACCAACTAATCTTGATACCGAGAATTTTTCCATAAACTCAGACATATCAATTCTGACCATGGCTTTTTCTGTATCAAATAAGAATTCAGCTACTGCCTTACATAACTCAGTCTTACCCACACCAGTTGGTCCTAAAAACATAAATGAACCAATAGGACGGTTAGGATCTGAAAGTCCGGCACGACTTCTTCTTATTGCACCTGAGATAGCTTCCACAGCTTCATCTTGTCCAATAACTCTCTTATGTAAGTTATCTTCCATATGTAAAAGCTTTGCTCTCTCACCTTCAAGCATCTTAGCTACTGGAATACCTGTAGCCCTTGAGACCACCTCAGCAATTTCTGCATCTGTAACCTTGTGTTTTACAAGTTCAGTATTAGTGTTCTCATTTTGCGAGGCTTGATTAATCTTCTTTTCAAGCTCTGGAATAATGCCATACTGCAATTCTGACATACGAGCTAAATCACCCTTTCTTTTTGCCACATCAAATTCATGGCGAGCATTATCAAGCTCTACCTTAAACTTTTGTGTACCTTCGTGACTTAACTTTTCTTTCTTCCAAAGCTCATCTAATTTCTGATACTCACCCTCAGACTCATTGATCTCTTTATCAATTGCCTCTAAGCGTTTTTTACTTGCCTCATCAGTCTCTTTAGCAACTGCTTGACGCTCCATTCGCAACTGAATAAGTTTGTGATCAAGTCTATCTAAAGGCTCAGGTTTAGAGTCAATTTGAAGCCTGATACTTGCTGCTGCCTCATCAATCAAATCAATTGCTTTATCAGGCAATTGTCTATCGGTTATATAACGATTTGAAAGCGTGGCGGCCGCTACAATTGCAGGATCGGTAATTTGTACATGGTGGTGAATTTCATAACGCTCTTTTAAACCACGTAAAATAGCGATCGTATTCTCAACTGATGGCTCATCAACTAAAACTTTTTGGAAACGACGCTCAAGTGCAGCATCTTTTTCAATGTATTGACGATACTCATCTAAAGTTGTGGCACCCACACAGTGCAATTCACCACGAGCTAGAGCAGGCTTTAACATATTACCTGCATCCATAGATCCTTCAGATTTTCCGGCACCTACCATGGTGTGAATTTCATCAATGAAGAGAATAACCTTACCCTCTTCTTTGGCCAATTCATTTAAAACCGCCTTAAGACGCTCTTCAAATTCACCACGGTACTTAGCACCTGCAATCAAAGCACCAAGATCTAAAGATAAAACTTTCTTATTTTTAAGTCCCTCTGGAACCTCACCTTTAACGATACGTTGTGCAAGGCCCTCAACAATTGCCGTTTTACCGACACCAGGCTCACCTATAAGTACTGGATTGTTTTTAGTTCTTCTTTGTAAAACCTGCATGGTACGACGAATTTCTTCATCACGACCAATTACCGGATCAAGCTTACCCTTTTCAGCTCTTTCCGTAAGATCAATGGTATATTTCTTTAAAGCGCCACGTGCATTTTCTGCATTCTCGTCATTTACATTCTGACCTGCTCTTACAGTTTGCAAAGCTTTTTGTAACTTTTCTTTTGAAACATTGCACTGCTCTAAAATTCGCTTTAAATCACCATCACTTTCCATGGCAGCTAATACAAACATTTCAGATGAAATGTATGCATCATTATTTTTTTGTGCAAGCTTATCGCATAAATTTAAAATTCTGCCCGTCTGTGGAGATAATTGTAAATCCCCACCCACTCCCTTTACTTGTGGTAGCTTATCTACTGCTTCATCAACTAATAATTTTACGGCTTGTGGATCTGATCCTGCTAAGGTTAATAGTGGACGAATGGAACCATCCTCTTGTGCGACTAAAGCCGCCATAATATGGACTGGTTCAATAAATTGATTATCGTGACCTACCGCTAAAGACTGAGCGTCGGACAATGCTTCCTGAAATTTAACAGTAAATCTGTCTAAACGCATTTTGCCCTCCGTGATTGGCTTACTAATTCTTTTCTTTACACTACCAAAAATGGGGGCAAATTCTAATTTTTTAAAGAGTTCAAATAACTTTTTTTAAGCCTTAACCTACACAATTTTCTCAAGCATAATCACGCAAGCCATTCTGCCTGTAACTTTATTGCGCCTATAAGAGTAAAACAGATCTTGATTTTCAAAGGTATCTAAATTAAGCATATAAAGATCTTCAACTCCCTCACGCTTTAAATAAAGTTCACACAAAGCACCTAAATTAAATTGATACTTACCTCCACCTTTAGAAGTAAAACACCCTTGTGCCTCTTTATCTTCTTTAAATTTTTCGTACACAGGATCATCTACTTCATAAGATTCTTGTGCAATATAAGCGCCAATAAAGGCCTTTAAATTATAAAAACCATGTGACTTAAATTTTTCACAAGCCTCTTTGACGATCCCTTTTTCTAAACCTCTCCACCCGCAGTGCACCGCAGCTATAGCTTGACAAGTTTTATCTACTAAAAGCAAAGGCAAACAATCTGCAGTCATGACTGCTAAAGCTAAACCTCTTTGTTGTGTAAAAAGGCCATCTGCTTTATACAAAAGTTTTTTTTCATCTTGAACTTCAATGACATCTTTACTGTGAGTTTGATCCATAAAAACCACCTCACAAGCGCCAATAAGCTCTTTTAATTTAAGGCGATTTTTTAAAACTAAATCTAAATTATCACCTACATGATGGGCAAGATTAAAACTCTCATAAGGGCTTTGTGAAAAGCCCCCATAACGTGTAGTTTGAAAAGCTTTAAATTTAAGATTAGAACTTGGAAATTCAATTAAACTTTGATTAAAGCAAACCATGCTCTTTAGTATCCTTACGCAACAGATCTAAGATATTTACCATCTCTTGTGGCAAGGGTGAATCAAAACTTACTAGTTCTTTGGTAATAGGATGTTCAAACTCTAAATGCACCGCATGTAAAGCTTGATGGCGATAAGCTTTTAAAGCGTTTGCAAGTTCTTCACTTGCCCCTTGAATATGCTTAATACGTCTGCCGCCGTATTGAGTATCACCTAAAAGAGGGTGATGGATTGAAGCCATATGCACACGAATTTGATGGGTACGTCCCGTCTCAAGGCGCAAACGAATTCTTGTATGAGCTCTAAACCTTTCCATAACTCTATAGTGAGTTATCGCCTCTCGACCAATTCCCTCAGGCATAACTGCCATCTTAGTTCGATTATGAGGATCTCTTGCAATCGGTGCATCAATGGTGCCACCTGCTGTTATCTCACCTTCAGCAATAGCTTCATACTCGCGAACTACATGATGCTTTGAAATAGCCCTGGTAAGTCTAATTTGAGCAAGCTGACTTAAAGCTACTACCATAAGGCCTGAAGTATCTTTATCAAGACGATGTACGATACCTGCACGCGCTAAAGATGCTGTTTGCGGAAAATGATATAAAAGAGCATTCATTACCGTACCATCTTTTACGCCCGCGCCTGGATGGACTACATAATCTATAGGCTTGTCTATAACTAAAATATCATCATCTTGATAGACAATATTTAAAGGCAAATCTTGTGGCACAGCCTCTAAAGTTTGAGCCTCAGGTATTTCTATAACAATCTCTTGTCCGGCATTTACTTTAAAGCTTGGCTTAGTAATTATTTTAGAGTCAACACTTACTTTGCCTTCATCAATATATGATCGCAACACACTTCTTGAGTGAGTATCAATCATGCCGCCTAAGGCTGCATCTAATCTTGACCCATGAAACTCATCTGTTACTTTTAAGGTGAGAATATTAGACATTAAAACTCTTCCTACAAAAAAGACTAAAAACCTTAAGCTGACGCTTTGTGGGATTACCGGCAGTTTTTAAATGCACTACGTCAATCATGCACTTAATTATATTATAATTGCAAAAAATTAAGACTAACCTAAAGCTTAAAGCGACGGAGCTTATACATGTTTAAATTTTTTGTGCCAGTAGTCTGTGCCTTAACTTTATTTACAAGTGCCTGTTCATCTAACTATAACGCCGATGAAGTACCTGATGTTGCACCAGAATCTCTTTACGAGGTTGCTCAAAGCGCCATGGCCTCTGGTGATTATACTTTAGCCCGTCGTTATCTTGAGGCAATTGATTCTCGTTATCCTTTTGGTGAACTCTCAGAGCAAGTCCAACTTGATCTTATCTATGTTTACTATAAATCCCGTGAGCCTGAACTTACTTCAGCTCAAATTAGCCGTTTCCAACGTTTAAGCCCAACTAGTCCAAACGCTGATTATGTTTTATTTATGAAGGGATTAAATCAAATTCAGATGAGATCTGATTTAATTCAAGACTTTTTAGGTTTAAATCGTTCTCAAAAAGATCCAACTCACTACTATGAGGCAATTCAAACCTTTAAAGAGCTTATGGAAACCTATCCTGACAGTCTCTATATTTCAGATGCTTATCAACGTGTAATCTATATTCGTGAACAGCTTGCTGAAAGAGAATATGCTATTGCCAATTTCTATTTCTCAAAAGAAGCTTACGTTTCAGCTATTCGCCACTGCCAAAATATCCTTTATTCCTATCGCTCAACCTCTTACCTAGATAAGGCCTTAAACTTAATGGAAGAGAGTTACAACGCTTTAGGCTTACCAGTGCCTGCTGAACATACTCAAGAAGTCTTTAACGCTTCTTTTGCAAATCGCTAAATCTTTTCTTAAACTTTAAGCCCAGGTTTATCCTGGGTTTTATGTTTTTTAGTAAATCTATATGAGTCAAGAACCTTTTATCTATAATCCACCTAAAGAGCCCTTTCTTGATATTCTCTTTCATGATGAAGATATTATTGTCGTTAATAAACCATCAGGGATCTTGTCAGTTCCTGGCAGAAAAGTTGAATATTTTGATAGCATTTTAAGTCGCGTAAGAGAACTTCATCCTAATGCTCATGCTGTACATCGCTTAGATTTAGGAACCTCAGGAGTCTTAGTTGTCGGGCTTCATAAAGAAGCAGTTTCAAAACTTGGCAAACAGTTTATGGATAGAACCACGCAAAAACGCTATATCGCCTGGGTAAGTGGGATTGTGGATAAAGGTGGGACTGTTAATTTACCTTTAAGAACCGATCTTGAAAATCGTCCCTATCAAATAGTGGATTTTGCACAAGGACGCGAGGCGATTACTGATTATGAGCCTTTATTTATTGATCAAAACAACAATCGCACTTTATTAAAGCTACTGCCTAAAACAGGAAGATCTCATCAGCTTAGGGTGCATTGTAAAGAAATAGGCCACCCTATTTTCGGTGATCATCTATATGCGCCAGATGACATCTATAAAGCTACTCCTCATCTTTATTTACATGCCTATTATCTTAAATTTAGGCATCCAAAAACTAATGAGGAGCTAGAATTTACAGCCTATCCTCCCTTTAGCATTCCACAAGGGATCATCCTTAATTAATGCTCTTGTCGATAATCTTTAATTAAGTTAAATGCCGCTTGAATATCTTGAGCTTTTTGCGTGTAAAGCTTAATCATTTCAGGTGGCAAACCTTGCGAGGCTAAGCGGTCTGGATGATATTTGAGCATTAAACGTTTGTGCGCGCGTTTAATCTCCTCAAAAGAGGCATTCTCATCTACACCTAAAATTTCATAAGCATGTTTTAAATCATCAGCTGTAGTTTGAGAGCCACTATATGATCTTTGCTCCTCTCTTTGAGATTCTTGATACTCATAACCGCTACTTTGTTGTGAGTTTTGCGAATTATAGTTTTGCCAATATTGTCCCCAACGTTTTTCCGCTTCCATTTCTGCATAACGAATACGGATTAAACGTAAGATTTGATTAGGGTCAAAACCTAAGAGCCTACCTAAATGTAAGAGCCTGTCTTGCTCACCTTGTTGTAAAGAGCCATCAGCTAAGGCTATTTGTACTTGTACTTCAAGCAAATAGCTGTAAATTGCTACATTACCTCGAGCACTTTGCTTTAACATCTCTATGGCTTCAACGACATTAAAGCTATCTGACTTACCATGATTGAATGCTTCAATAGCCAGTCTGCGCCCTGTTTCATCAAGACCCATAATCGACATAAACTGTTGAGTTTTATCGATATGACCTTCATTAATTCTGCCAGCCCCTCGTGCTACATAGCCCATAAGCGCAAAGGTTATGGTAATAATCTTAGAGCTATCTGCATGTCCTTGATGATAGGTAAAAGCCTCTGTTGCTTCCTGAGTTTTTTTCATCGCAATGATATTAGGCTTATCGACTAAATACCAACCTAAGAAAAAACCAATTAAAGCAGTAATAGGATTTGCCAATAACAAACCTAAAATTGTTCCAAGTATGCGCCCTTTCCAAAGTCCCATTAATGTTTTTCTCCAAGATAAGCATTAACTTCCCGTAATCTTTCTACGGTGCCTACATCAAACCACTTGCCATCAAGCACTTGCCCTGAAAGTTGTGCATTTAAAGCCCAACGCTCAAAAAAAGGCCTTAAAGGTAATCTTTGAGTCTTACAATCTTTAAAAGCTTGAACTTTATAAAGAGCAACTCCTGAAAAAGTATAATCTTTGCCCATAACCACACGATGATCATCCCTTAGAGAAAAATCACCCTTTAAATTATGCGTAGGATTTGCGGTTAAAAATAAATGAGCCATCTTATCTTTTGGGATCTTCACTAAAAATTGTGAATAATCTCCATCAATAAAAATATCCCCATTTACCACTAAAAATTCATCATCTCCAAGATAAGGCAAAGCTTTAATAATTCCACCGGCAGTTTCAAGCCCACCTAAACCTTCCACGCTGTGGGTAATCTCCACCCCAAATTTATGCCCATCACCTAAATATTCTACAATAAGCTCACTTAAATGCGCACTGTTAACTACAAAACGCGTGATCCCTTGGGCTTTTAATTTTTCAATATGCCATAAAATAAGAGGTTTCCCTCCTACTTTAATTAAGGGTTTAGGACAGGTATCAGTTAAGGGTCTAAGTCTCTCCCCACGCCCTGCAGCTAAAATCATGGCCCGCATTAAATTTTACCTACCACTTCTTGTTCTAAAAAGCCTAAAAATGGCTTTAATTTTGGATAATAAGCACAATTGTCTAAAAGATAATTTAATACTCTTGGCATATCTTTCAAATAATTATCCTTACCATCACGCAAATATAATCTTGTAAAAATACCTAAGACTTTAATATGTCTTTGTATAGCACAAAGTCTTATATCATCAACAAATCTCTCAAAGCTTATCCCTAAGTCTTTAACATAGGAATGACTGTAGGCAAAAGAGCTTAACTCCTCTCTAAGCTTAGATGGTAAAACTACATAGCAATCATAAAGCAAAGATGCTAAATCATAGGCATAAGGTCCCTTTACCATATCCTGATAATCAATAACGGCAAGCTCATTGTCCACAACCATTAAATTTCGGCAATGAAAATCCCGATGCATTGCACACTTAGGCATGGCAAGACAAGCTTTAACTAAAAAATCAAAAGTATCTTTAAACAAAGATTTATGATATTCACTTAAACTTAGCTTTAACTTATCTTGTATAAGCCATTGTGTAAAAATGCCTAATTCCATCAAAATAAAATCTTGATCAAAAGGTGGTAATTTAGGATCTTTTATTTTGGGAATTTGATTGGCAACTAAAAGAGCTTTTTCATACCAAAATTGCTCTTTATCTTCTATAGTCACTTGATAAAAATGCGTGGAACCTAAATCCTCAAGCAACATAAAGCCTTTTTCTAAATCGTAATTGAAAATAGTAGGCACTCTTAAGGAAATTTCTTTTAGCTCTGCATTTATCCTAATAAATTCAGCATTCTTTTGAGTTGCAGGAGGTGAATCTACTGCAATTTTATCGCCAAAACGAAAATAACGGCGAAAACTCGCATCGCCGTTTAAAGAAATCAAATCTGAACTTTGATCAGATGTTATCTCATAAAGCCAAGATCTTAAGGCTTGCTCTCTTACATCAGTCACGTTTAAACACTACGTCAAAGACTTCATGTCCAAGACGTTCACCTCGTAATTCAAATTTAGTTAAAGGACGCCAGGCAGGACGAGGAGTAAAGCCTCCTTCAGGATTAGTATTAGTAAATCCAGGAGCCTCACTCATAAAAGCTAACATTTCTTCGGCATATTCTTGCCAGTCAGTTGCCATTCTAACTTCTGCGCCATGTTTTAACAAAGGCGTAAAAAGCTCTATAAAGCTTGGATTGATAAGCCGTCTTTTATGATGACGAGCTTTAGGCCAAGGATCTGGGAAAAAGATTTGTAGAATATCAATACTTTCCTTTGCAATACATGAAGTTAATACGACAAAGGCATCATATTGAATAATTCTTACATTCTCAAGTCCAAGCTCCTCTATCTTCATTAAGCAAGCACCAACCCCTGGTGGGTGAACTTCTATACCTAAATAATTACGTAAAGGATCTTGCTTGGCCATTTCGACAAAGGACTTGCCCATGCCAAAACCAATTTCAACTACTAAAGGGGCCTCTCTTCCAAAGATCTTTGTAAAATCAAGAGGCTCTTTGTTACTTACATCAACTAAATATTTAGGACCTAACTTTTCTAAGGCTTGAGTTTGAGCAGTAGTCATTCTGCCTGCTCTTACTACATAGGATTTTATATGGCGATCTTTAACATCGCCATGATTTACATTATGCTCCAAAGTCTCAGACATTAAATAAGCTCCAGCACCTGCATTTGCTCTTTAATTGCATCCTTTACACCTTGAGATAAAGGCATAATTGGCAAACGAGCCTCCTCAGAGCACAAGCCTAATAAAGAGGCTGCATATTTAGCACCTGCAGGAGATGGCTCTTTGAACATTAACTGATGCAAAGGCATCAATTTTTGTTGCAACTCACGGGCCTCTTGCCATTTATTTTCAAAGGTAAGCTCTTGCACTTTAGCTACTAATTTAGGTGCAATATTAGCAGTTACAGAAATACAACCGCTACCGCCTGCGACGTTATAGCTTACTTGAGTGGCATCCTCACCTGAAAGCCAAGTAAAATCATCGCGTTTAATTAAGGTTCTCTCAATCCACGGACGAGCTAAATCACCAGTTGCATCTTTAATACCGGCAATTCTTGGTAATTGGGCTAAACGAGCTAAAGTCTGAGGTAAAACATTAACTACAGCACGACCTGGAATGTTATACACAAAGATTGGTAAACCACAATTATCATGAACCATCTTAAAGTGAGTATAAAGTCCATCTTGGCTTGGCTTATTATAGTAACCTGCAACATGTAATAAACCATCAGCTCCGGCTTTTTCGGCCTCTTGAGAATAGTGAATAGCCTCAATTGGATTATTAGAGCCTGCACCTGCCATAACCGGAATGCGACCTTTGGCGATTTGTACTACTAACTCTACCACCCTGGTG
This sequence comes from uncultured Succinivibrionaceae bacterium, assembly GCA_944389835.1. Lineage (GTDB taxonomy): Bacteria > Pseudomonadota > Gammaproteobacteria > Enterobacterales > Succinivibrionaceae > Avisuccinivibrio_A. Next base: position 11,734 of record CALXNU010000035.1, on the reverse strand, counting down.
TGTTCTTTTTCACTTAAAGTTGGACTTTCGCCTGTAGTACCAGTTGGCACAATAGCATGAGTACCATTTGCGATGTGCCACTCTACCATACGCTCTAAAGCCTTTTCATCTAATTTACCATCTTTAAAAGGAGTAATTAAGGCGACGATAGAGCCGTGAAACTTTTGCATCTTATCTCCTTGCATCCTGCATAGTATAAGGTTTAACGAACTACACGCTTAATTTAGCTTAAGCGTTTTAGCAAAATTGTATCTTTGCTTTAAGTAATTGCATTTAAAACAACATGATACTCACGAGCATATTCACAATGCCCACCTCAAGTTAAAGCTTTAAGCTCTTTCTTGATTGTGAAGCTGTTTTCATCTCATCTTTATACAGGTGAAATACACAGCTTTTACTAAAAAGATATATTGTAGCCCAAGTTTTAAAAAGAATATTCCTGCACCCCTAAAGGGCGCAGGTTTTTTTTTTTAGTTTTGAGGACGTAAAGTTGGGAAGAGAATTACATCACGAATAGTGTGGCAATTTGCAAACAACATCACGGTACGATCAATACCAATACCTTCACCGGCAGTTGGAGGTAAACCGTGCTCTAGGGCTACGATATAATCTTCATCATAGTACATAGCCTCATCATCACCGTGCTTCTTTTGCTCAGCTTGCTGACGGAAACGTCCTGCTTGATCATCTGGGTCGTTTAACTCAGAGAAGCCATTACCCATTTCACGACCTCCGATAAAGAACTCAAATCTATCGGTAAAATCTGGGTCTTGATCGTTACGTCTGGCAAGAGGAGAGATCACGGCAGGATATGAAGTAATAAAAGTTGGTTGCTGTAAGTTCTCTTCAACTAGCTCCTCAAATAAGGCACTAATTAAATGACCATGCTCCCAGCCATTCATAATTTCAATATGATGCTTCTTGCAAAGCTCACGGCACTTCTCTTCACTTTCGAGATCTTCTAAAGTAATACCATTGCCATACTTTACAATGGACTCTTTCATAGTTAAGCGATCAAATGGTTTGGCAAAATCAATATCAAGACCTGCCTCACCTTCCTTACCATAGTGAACCTTAGTGTCGCCTAAGACCTCAAGGGCCATCTTACGGAACAGATCTTCGGTAAAATCAATTAAATCGTGATAATCATGATAGGCCATATAGAACTCCATCATGGTAAATTCAGGATTGTGTCTTACATCAATACCTTCATTACGGAAATTACGATTAATTTCATAAACCTTTTCAAAACCACCTACCACTAAGCGCTTTAAGAAAAGCTCTGGAGCAATTCTTAAATACATATCAATATCTAGCGCATTGTGATGAGTAATAAATGGTCTTGCGTTAGCGCCACCTGGAATGACATGCATCATTGGAGTTTCAACTTCCATGAAGCTGTGACTGTCCATATAAGAGCGAATAAAAGAGATAATCTTAGTTCTAATCTTAAAGGTACGACGTGACTCTTCATTTGCGATTAAATCAAGATATCTTTGACGGCAACGAGCCTCTTGATCGGTCAAACCTTTATATTTCTCAGGTAAAGGACGCAAGGCCTTAACTAATAAGCGCAAAGCGGTAACGTGTAGGGTAAGCTCACCAGTCTTAGTCTTAAAAGCATAGCCGGTTACACCAATGATGTCGCCTAAATCAAGCTTTTTAAACATCTCTTGGTACTGACCTTCAGGTAAGGCATCACGAGTTACATAGATTTGGATCTTGCCACCCATATCTTGTAAGGTTGCAAAAGAGGCTTTACCCATAATACGACGGGTCATCATACGACCTGCAATGGTATACACAGGTTTTTGTGCCTCTAATTGCTCTGCACTTAAATCACCACAAGCTTTAACAATCTCATCTGATGTAGCATCACGATGAAAATCATTTGGATAAGCCTGTCCGTGAGAGCGTAACTCAGTTAATTTATTGCGACGCTCTTGCATCTCATTGTTAAGGTTCTCGCCTGAAGAAATTACTTCCTGATTCATGTTTTTTTCCTGTGTATTTAAAGACCAGACTTAAGACTGGCTTCAATAAATTGGTCAAGATCTCCGTTTAACACTTTTTGTGTATCACGACTCTCAACCCCGGTTCGTAAATCTTTGATTCTAGAATCATCTAAGACATACGATCTGATTTGGCTACCCCAGCCAATATCAGCCTTACTGTCTTCTAAAGCTTGCTTTTCACTTTGTTGCTTGCGCAATTCAAGTTCATAAAGCTTAGCTTTTAATTGCTTCATGGCCTGATCACGGTTTTGAAATTGTGATCTTTCATTTTGACAGGTCACCACAATTCCCGTTGGCTCATGAGTAATTCTAACTGCTGATTCTGTTTTATTAATATGCTGCCCACCCGCTCCTGAAGCTCTAAACACGTCAATTTTAAGATCTGCAGGATTAATATCAATCGTAATACTGCTATCAACCTCCGGGTAAACAAAGGCCGAGCAAAAAGAAGTATGACGGCGATGATTAGCATCAAACGGAGATTTTCTAACTAGACGATGTACTCCAGTCTCCGTTCTAAACATACCATATGCATGAGGACCTGAGAATTTTAAAGTTGCAGATTTAATACCTGCCTCCTCACCATAGCTTGTTTCTATAACAGTTGAACTAAAGCCATGTTTATCCCCAAATTTAAGGTACATTCTCATGACCATCTCAGCCCAATCTTGAGCTTCTGTACCGCCTGAGCCTGCCTGAATGTCCATATAACAATCAGCCTCATCGTGAGGGCCTGAAAACATTCTTTCAAGCTCAAGTTCATGTAATTTTTTATCTAACTCATCACAATTATCATTAGCTTCTTTTAAGGCTTCTTCATCACCTTCTTCTTTGCCTAATTGTTCTAACATTAAAACATCATCAAAGCCGGTGTAAAGCTCTTTAAAAGTTGTAATAATATGTGATAAAGATTGCTTCTCTTTTCCAAGGAGCTGAGCTTTTTGTGGATCATCCCATAAAGAAGGCTCTTCAAGTAAACCATTAACCTCTTCTAAGCGCTCTTGCTTTTGTTCAAGGTCAAAGATACCCCCGAAGAGAATCTGCACGCTTGCGCATTTGCAAAATGCGTTCATCTAAAGATACAGTATCTAGCACCTTTCAATCCTAATAAAATATTAAAGATAATCTATCTTATGGACTACAAAATGTGATGGGCAATTATATCAAAATCACATTAAATTAGGTTCTAAACTTACCAATTATTCGCAGATTTTAGCCCTTAAGCCTCTAAAACAAGCTTTTTTTCAGCGTGCTATAATAAGCCTAGAATATAATTTTTGAGGCTTAAACTATGTTAGCAGATGAAATTCGTGCCAATGTCAAATGTGCCCTTGAAGAAGATTTAGGTGGAGTTATTGATCTAAAACAAGATCTTACAGCTCAACTTATTCCTGCTGACAGGGTTAATCAGGCCAAAATTATTACCCGCGAAGCTGGGATCTTTTGCGGAAAAGAGTGGGTGGATGAAATCTACCGTCAATTAGGTGGGGATGTAACTTTAAACTGGTCAGTAGAAGATGGACAAGAGATCTTCCCAGGTCAAGAATTATGTGCCCTCTCAGGCAACGCCCGCACCATGCTTACCGCTGAAAGATGCTCTTTGAACTTTTTACAAACCCTCTGTGGAGTTGCAACCGTTGTAAATGCTTATGCTAAAGCCATCGCCGGTACTTCCTGTAGACTTTTAGATACCAGAAAGACCATTCCAGGTCTTAGAGCTGCTCTAAAATATGCAGTAAAAACAGGTGGCGGGAATAATCATCGCTTTGGTCTTTATGATATGTATTTAATCAAAGAAAATCATATCTTATCTTGTGGAGGCATTGTTGAGGCAATTTCCAAGGCTCGTGAGTTAAACAAAGACCTACCCATTGAGATTGAAGTTGAAACCATTGATGAATTAAAACTTGCCCTTGAAGCAAAAGCGGACATTATTTTATTGGATAATTTTGATTACTCAATGATCGAAGAGGCCGTACAAATTTGTGATCATCAGGCTAAACTTGAGATCTCAGGTAATGTCACCTTGGAGACCATAACGCGTTTTGCTGCAACTGGCGTTGATTATATTTCAGTGGGCGCTTTAACTAAAAATATTCGCGCCCTAGATTTATCGATGAGATTTTTAAAAGACTAGGCTTTTCTTTGTCCCATCAAAAGTGCCGCAATTTGCCTCTCTCCTCCATAATTGCGGTGCTCTCCTAGGTAAATTGCCTGCCAAGTGCCTAAAATTAAACGCCCAGATCTTACCTGCAAACTTAAATTCACCCCTAAAAGTGAAGATAAGATATGCGCTGTCATATCATCATCACCTTCAAGCACATGATTAAAATAAGGAGCCCCATCTGGAACTGCTTTAGATAAAAAAGCAAACAAATCTGATCTTACATCAGGATCTGCTGACTCATTAATCGTCAAAGAAGCTGAGGTATGTAAAAGCTGTAAATGCAAAATACCACTTTCACATTCTTTAAGCTTAGCAAGGCCTTTGAGAATGTCTTGGGTAATAATGTGAAAGCCTCTTTGCCTTGGTTTTAGGCTAATTATGGTTTGCTCTAAAATCTCCATCAAAACTCCTAAGAGAGATTGGCAATCTCAACTCTTGGCATAATATGGCAAACTAACTCATATGGAATAGTACCGCAGAGGGCTGCTACTTTTTCAACCGGTACCTCTTTACCCCAAAGTACTACCTTATCTCCAATTTTATCTTGAGCATTAGGCCCTAAGTCTACAAACATCATATCCATGCAGACATGCCCCACACTAGGTACAATTCGGCCATTTACCCAAACTGGAGTACCATTTGGGGCAGTACGCGGATATCCATCACCATAACCTGTAGAAACTATACCTAAAGTGGTATCGCAAGGTGCCGTCCAAGCAGCGCCATAGCCTACTTTTGCTCCCTTTTTAATCTTGCGGATCGCAATAAGAGAACTTCTTAAAGTCATCACTGGCTCTAATTGGAAATCGCTACCTACTCTATCGGCAAAAGGTGAAATACCATATAAAATCACCCCAGGTCTTACCCACTTAGTATGAGATTTTGGCCAGAACAAAATTCCTGCTGAATTTGCAAGACAAAGATCGCCTTTAAAATCTTTTGCAACCTCTAAGAAATAATCAATTTGCTCGCGATTATAATCAAAAAACTCAGGCGTATCGGCAACACTTAAATGTGAGATTAAACCTAGGGGTTGTTTTACATTAGGACAGCTTTCAAGTCTTGATTTCATTTCAGAAATCTCATCAGGAGAGGCTCCTAAGCGATGCATTCCCACATCAATTTTCATCCAACAACCAATAGGCTTTTCAACCTGTGCTTTTTCAATTGCTTCAACCTGCTCTAAATCATGAACCGCAGTTAAAAGATCATATTGGGCAATTAAAGGAACGTCAGCTTGTTCAAAAAAGCCCTCAAGCAAAATAATGGGCTTTTTAATGCCTCTTTGTCTTAATGAGAGAGCTTCATCAATTCTTGCTACCGCAAAAGCATCTACCTGATCCTTTAAAGTATCTGCTACAGTATAAAGACCATGTCCATAAGCATTAGCTTTGACTACTGCTACAATCTTAGACTCAGGCACCATGCCTCTTATAACATTAACATTATGAACTAAAGCTTTAAGATTGATCTCCGCAGTTACTGCCTTCATCTTCGATCCTTAAGATAAAAATATCTTTATAAATTAATACGCCATCTATTGATAAATAGTCTCAGGCATCGGCACCACCTCTTGTGCATGGAATGATGCTTTATCAAAGAAAGAGGTATACTCTCCTTTAAATTGTAACTCAATATCTTTAATTGCACCGTTACGGTTTTTACTTACAATTAAAAGCGCTTTTCCATCATCTGAGGCTGCCTCATCACCGTGCTTATATACTGCCTCACGGTGTAAGAACATAATCATATCAGCATCTTGCTCAAGAGATCCTGACTCACGCAGATCTGAGTTCATAGGCCTATGATCTTTTCTTCCTTCAACCTCACGGTTTAACTGTGAAAGCGCAATAATTGGTACATTTAAATCTTTGGCTAAAAGCTTTAAAGAACGCGAAATTTCACCCACTTCAAGGCTGCGATTTTCCGATCTAGTTTGCCCTTTCATTAATTGAATATAATCAACCATAATAACCGACAAACCACCATGCTCCATGGCAAGTTTACGAGCACGAGCTCTTAATTCTAAAGGTGTAATATCACCTGAATCATCAATATAAAGTTTGCTTTGTTTCTCATCATTGACGGTTCTTGCAAGCAAAGAGATCTTGCGCACAATATCATGCCACTGTCCGCTTTGGGCTCTACCTTCAGTTAGATCCTTCATACTAACCTTACCAAAGGAAGATAGCATACGCAGTACAATCTGATGGGCAGGCATTTCCAAAGAAAACACTAAAGCAGGATAGATGGTCTCTGGATTCATGGCAATATTCTCAACCACGTTCATGGCAAAAGAAGTCTTACCCACACCAGGACGCGCAGCGACTATATTTAAACTGCCAGGTTGTAAGCCTGAGGTTAACTCATCAAGCTCAGAAAAGCCCGTGGCTGTTCCTGTCATACGATTGCCATTTAAAGAGTCTTCGCGAATCTTATCTAAAAGCTCTGCGGCAACATCAATGGCACTACGCGGCCCTGAATCTGTATGAGCATTATCCTCAGAGAGTTTAAAAATCAAACCCTGAGCTTCATCGAAAATCTCATCTACAGTACGACCTTCAGGGTTATAAGCAATTTGCGTGATATGCTCTGAAACCCCAATTAAGCGTCTTCTTCTTGCCTTATTGCGAATAATTAGGGCATATTCCACAATCGCAGAAGTAGGACTAGTAATTGAGGCTAAGCCCAAAAGATAAGGTCTGCCACCTGCTTTTTCTAAAAGACCTTGATTTTCTAAAATATCTGCCATCACCGTGATATTAAAATCATCCGATGAAGTCGCACGTTTTAAAATCTCGTGATAAATAATCCGATTTTTCTCAGAGGCAAAATCCTCTTCGTTAAGATTACCAAGTTCATTATTAATACGAGTTAAAAGCGTACCATCATTGATTAAAGCACCAAGAAGATTACGCTCAGCATCTAGATCTTTTGGCGGATCTTTAATTTGCTCTTGATTATTTCTAATTTGCTCGGACATCTTACTTGCTCTTTAAAGATCTTGAAACTAACAGTGCCTTTATAGCCTTGTGAAATGCTCAAAAAGGCAGGATATGATAGCATTTTTAAAAAAGGGAAAAACAAAAAAATAGGCGTTAAAAACGAAAAAAGCACCGAACGGTGCTTCTTCTGTGCTGGCGGAGAGGAAGGGATTCGAACCCTCGATACAACTTTTTGGTCATATGCTCCCTTAGCAGGGGAGTACCTTCAGCCTCTCGGTCACCTCTCCGTCCTGCTTGACGGACGCTAGTATCTTATTTTAGCGTCCTAATGTCAAGAATTTTTTTGATTTTCTTTAGATAAAGGTAAATTTTTAGCTAAAAAATCACCTTCACCCTCACTATCTCTTAAAATTTCAAGGCTCTTTGGAGCCTTAATTCCAAGAGATACTTTTCCTGATTTAATCTCAGTAATAGTAATGATGATATCCCGCCCTAAGCGAATAGACTCACCTTTTTTACGAGATATCACCAACATCTTAAAGGTGCTCCGCAAGCCACTTAGGTGCTGCAGCAAGTCCATCCTTAAGACCTTCTGGATTATTACCACCAGCTTGGGCCATATCAGGACGACCACCACCTTTACCTCCAACGAAGGAGGCTACTACATTAACTAAATCTCCAGCTTTAACCTTAGAGGTTAAATCTTTTGAAACAGCTGCAATTAAATTAACTTTATTCTCTTCAACTGAGCCTAAGACTACCGCACAAGTGCCTAAAGTATTCTTAAGTTCATCTACTGCTAAACGTAACTCGCGCATTGAATAATTATCAACTGCACTTACTACAACTTTAGCGCCGTTAATTTCAACAGCTTTTGCGACCATGGCACTTGCCTCTAAATGGACAAGTTTCTCCTTTAAAAGCATGTTTTCATGCTCTATGGAGTGAGTTCTCTCAATTAAGCCTTTAACTCTTTCTACCACTGAATAATTATCAGTTCTCAAAAGGTTGCAAGCCTGATCGACAAAACGTGCCATCACTTGTTGATATTCAATTGCAGAAGCTCCAGTTAAAGCCTCAATACGTCTGACTCCTGAGGCAATACTCTCATCTGCAATAATCACAAAGTAGCCCAAATCACCAGTGCGCTTAGCATGAGTACCGCCGCATAATTCCTTTGAGACATCGCCCATAGAAACTACACGTACTTCACCTTCATACTTCTCATCAAATAATGCCATAGCACCTGATTTCTTTGCAGACTCAAGATCCATAACATCAGTGACGATTTCACTGTTGTCACGAATGGCTTTATTAACTAAAGCGACAACCTTCTGTCTTTCATCCATAGTTAATGGCTTTGGATGTGAGAAGTCAAAGCGTAAACGATCAGGTCCTACAGATGAGCCTTTTTGGAACACATGATCGCCTAATACCTCACGCAATGCGGCATGTAAAAGGTGAGTTGCAGAGTGGTGAGCTGCAATATGCTTGCGTCTTTCACCATCAACTTTAGCCTTAACACTATCGCCTACGGTAAACTTACCTAATTCCACGCGACCTATGTGAATGGTAGCTTTACCTACGTGTTTAGTATTCTCAACGATGAAGAGATTGTTACCTAAACCTATCGTACCAGTGTCACCTACTTGACCGCCCATCTCACCATAGAAAGGAGTCTTATCTAAAACTAAAATTGCCTCTTCATCAGTTAACACTTCATTAGTACTCTCCGTACCCTTGAAGATAGCAATCACTTTAGCATCATCTTCTAAAGTGTTATAACCGGTAAAGGTGGTAATCTCGGTGAGCTTTAAGTCTTTATTGTAATCAACACCAAAGGTAGAGGCTGACTTAGCTCTTGCTCTTTGCTTGTTCATCTCAGACTCAAAGCCTTCCATATCAACGACATAGCCGCGATCACGCACTACATCTTGAGTAAGGTCTGCTGGGAAGCCGTAAGTGTCATAAAGCTTAAAGACAACTTCACCTGGAATGGTTCTTTCAGCACCAAGCTTCTCAAGCTCAGCATCTAAAAGAGCTAAACCTCTATCTAAGGTATTTAAAAATTGCTCTTCTTCTTTCTTTAAAGTGTTTTCAATAAGCTTTTGTTGCTCAATAAGCTCTGGATAAGCCTTGCCCATTAAGCGACATAACTCAGGTACTAAACGATAGAAGAAGACATCCTTTGCCCCAAGTAAACGTCCATGTCTTACCGCTCTTCTAATAATACGACGTAATACATAGCCGCGACCTTCATTTGAAGGTAAGACACCATCGGCAATTAAGAAGGAGCAAGATCTAATATGATCTGAAATTACGCGCAAAGACTTTAAAGAGAGATCATTTACATTTAAAAGCTTAGCGGTAGCACCAATTAAATCTCTAAATAAATCGATATCATAGTTTGAATGTACGCCTTGTAACACTGCAGCAATACGCTCTAAACCTAAACCATTATCGATCATAGGTCTTGCTAAGTTTTCAAAAGTACCATCGGCCTTGCGGTTATATTGCATAAACACAATATTCCAGATCTCAATAAATCTGTCACCGTCTTCTTCAGGTGATCCTGGAGGACCTCCCCAGACACCTGGACCGTGGTCATAGAAAATCTCAGAGCAAGGACCGCAAGGACCGGTATCGCCCATCTGCCAGAAGTTATCAGAATTAAACTTACCGCCTTTATTGTCACCAATACGCACAATGCGCTCTTCAGGAACACCTATAATATCCTTCCAAATACTATAGGCTTCATTATCATCTGCATATACAGTAACAGTTAAAGATTCTTTTGGAAGTTTAAAACCTTCAGTTAATAAGGTCCAAGCGTAGGTAATAGCTTCCTTCTTAAAGTAGCCGCCAAAGCTAAAATTGCCAAGCATCTCAAAGAAGGTATGATGTCTTGCTGTATAACCTACATTATCAAGGTCATTTTGCTTACCGCCTGCACGTACACACTTTTGAGCAGTAGTGGCATTTTGGTAAAAGCGTTTTTCTTTGCCTAAATAAATGTCCTTGAATTGATTCATACCTGCATTAGTAAAAAGCAAGGTAGGATCATTGTGCGGTACAAGTGAACTTGAGCGCACGACCTCATGTCCATGAGATCTAAAGAATTCGAGAAACGTAGAACGGATCTCGTCGGTGGTCATGTACATAATTAAAAATCCACAGGAATTATTTTTTAACCCGCTATTATACTATGTTTCAAGCTAATTGAGATATTCATCAAGCGCTTTCACACAACAATCCCCGGAAAATCCCCGGCGATACAGCCAAGAAAGGAGCTTTTGACGATCAGAGGCTTCAATAGGTCCTACAAAATTATTCCCCAATTTTCTTTTAAGCGCTTCAATAGCTACTTCCTGCCAATCTACTTTGTCATCTTCATCTAAATCATTTAAGCTAATTTGCAAGCGGCGCTTTTTAAACTCAAAAATTAAACGTTTAGGACCATAACCTTGAAATTGCATGTGCCGCACAATCATTTGCGCAGTACGCTTTTCACTTTGCCAGCCCTCTTGTACACAGCGCTTTATAGCACTGTCTACTGCCTCTTTACTAAAACGTAAACTAAGCTTTTGCTTTAACTCAAAAATTGAATATTCACGCTTAGTTAAAAGACGTAGCGCGGCATTTAAAGCCGCGCTGTTACTTGTTGATAACTCTTTTTTAAGCATAAATGCTCTTAAAGATCATCTGGAATTTCGGTAATTAAATCTGACTCATCAATATCATCAAGATCTAATGGCACATCATCAATGGCAGGAGCTTGAGCTGCTGTGCCTAATTCCACAGTATCAGTGTAGTCATTCTTTTGTTTAAAGTACTCACGGATCTTTTGCTCAATCTCATCTGCAACTTCAGGATGCTCATCAAGATAGCGCATAGCATTAACTTTACCTTGCCCAATCTTAGTACCGTTATAAGCAAACCAAGCTCCAGTCTTATCAATGATCTTAGCTTGAACACCTAAATCGATAAGCTCGCCATTTTTTGCAATACCGTAATTAAAGAGGATCTGGAAGTTTGCCTGCTTAAATGGTGGGGCAACCTTGTTCTTAACCACTTTAACTTTAGTCTCATTACCGATAATATCTTCTTTATCTTTAATGACATTAGCTTTTCTAATATCAAGACGAACTGACGCGTAGTACTTCAAAGCATTACCACCAGTGGTAGTTTCAGGATTACCAAACATTACGCCAATCTTCATACGTAACTGATTGATAAATACCACCATGCAATTGGCTTGCTTGATAATACCTGTAAGCTTGCGCAAAGCCTGTGACATTAAACGAGCTTGTAAACCTACGTGGTTATCTCCCATATCACCTTCAATTTCAGCCTTTGGTACTAAAGCTGCAACTGAATCAATAACCACCACATCAATACCACCTGATCTTACTAAAGTCTCACAAATCTCAAGAGCTTGCTCACCAGTATCAGGTTGGGAAATAATCAAATCCTCAATCTGTACGCCAAGTTTTTTGGCATATACTGGATCTAAGGCATGTTCTGCATCAATAAAGGCACAGACTTTTCCCTTTTTTTGCGCCTGAGCAATAAGCTCTAAAGTTAAGGTAGTCTTACCTGAGGACTCA
>CALXNU010000034.1 GCA_944389835.1 uncultured Succinivibrionaceae bacterium | reverse complement strand
CAGGGCTTAGGCTAGTCAACTAGAGCTTGAACTTTTTCAGCAACAAGCTCCCGCCTCTATAGGCGGGGGTAGTTGACTATTGCTTGCAAATGAGTTACGTCAATGCCGGTTTTCTCTGCTAACTCTTCTACAGAGATCTCTCCTTCACAACCCTCTTTCAACACCCTTCCCGGGTGTACGGGACTATACATTTCTATCATAAAAATCACTCCTTCAGATAGAAGTTCAGTTATAATCCAAAAGCCAACAAGAACAATAGAGTCAGAAGGCCTGGTAATTAATCAAGTCCTGATCTCGATCAAGGAAATCCTAGCACACCTTAAATTTTAACAATCAAAGCCATTTATCTCCACCGTATAGAAGATGCAGTCTCTGACATAGCGTGTTAAAAGTAAGTCTTCTTAGATTTTGCTGTATAATATTTTGGGTTTAATTTTTGAGAGTTTTGTTATGCAACAGTTTACCTATACTATTAAAGATCGTGACGGTGTTCACGCCCGCCCAGCTGGAGCCATTATTGCCGCCGCCTCTAAATTTAAAAGCAATATTACCATTGAAGCCTCTGGCCGCTCTGTATCCTTAAAGGGTGGTATTTTTGCTCTTATGGGCATGGGCATTCGCTTTGGTACTGAAGTTACCATTAAATGCGAAGGTGAAGATGAGGCAGCCGCTTGTGTGGCTTTACAAAAAAGCTTCTCTGAATTGCTCTAAACTAAAAAAGCGTCAATCGACGCTTTTTTAATCTTTTCTTAAAAGCTCTACCTTTGTAGAGCTTTAATTTTCTAAAGAATGCTAATAAAGATAGTTAAGATCGTTGCGTTTACAAAGTCGATAAACAAGGCACCGACAATTGGCACCACGAAGAAGGCCTTAGGGGAGTAACCATTTGCCCCCGTGAAGGTTTCCATATTTGCCATGGCATTTGGGGTAGCACCCATACCAAAACCGCAGTGACCGGTGGCAATTACCGCGGCATCATAATCGGCCCCCATCATTCTGAAAGTTATATAGTAGGCAAAGAGGAACATAATCACACTTTGTACTAATAAAATGGTAATTAATGGCACGGCAAGAGAGGCTAATTCCCATAAGTTCATGGTCATTAAGGCGATGGCGAGGAATAATTGTAAGGAAATACCCCCGACCACATTAATGGAGTGTAGAGGAAGTGGCTTTTCATGATAATCAAGCCAATTTCTTACGGCAGCGGCGACCATCATCGGGCCTAAGTAAGCAGGTAACACAATCCCTAAAGAATTTAAACCTAAGATAATAAAGTGGCCAATACCCATACAAATGATGATGTAGGTTATGGCCTCAAACAATAAATTCTCATCAATGTTCTTTTGTGCCTTAGTAAGCTTACCTTCAACCATCTCAGCATTATCTACAGTCTTAGGACCATGCTTTAAATGATGGCGGTTCATAAGTCTCTTACCAACAGGTCCTCCTAACATACAGCCTGCAACTAAACCGAAGGTTGCAGCAGCCACGGAAACGGTAAGACCACCTTCAAGGCCTGCTTTGATAAGCTCAGGACCGAAAGCTGCTGCTGTGCCGTGACCTCCGGTTAAGGCAATCGAGCCTGCGGCAAGTCCCATTAATGGGTCTAAACCAAAGAGCACCGACATACCCACGCCCACACAGTTTTGCGTAATGATAAGCAGGATCGAGACACACAAGAAGATACCTACTGCAATACCACCTTTAATTAACATCTTAAAGCTTGCGGCAAAACCGATAGTGGTAAAGAAGGCGAGCATCAATAAACTTTTTAATTGCTGATCAAAGGTAAACTCAAATAACTGAGTTTCATGCCCTACTAAGGTTACACAGGAGAAGACAATACCACCCACCACAGGGGCTGGAATGTAAAAGCGGCGTAAAACCTCAATATACCTTTTAATTAAACGACCCAAAAGTAGGAGCACTACGGCGATGGCCAGGGTCTCCTGCATACCAAAGGCGTAGCTAAAATAAATATCAGGATTGGTCATCGTTACCTCTAAAAACCAATTTGCACAAAAAAGATACACTCAATCAAACAACTTGAGAAGTTTACTCAAAAAGGTAGTATTTTTCAAGAAAATAGGCTGTGCAAAAAGGCTTAGATCAAACTTAAGTTGTTGAATTTTGCTTAAAATTACCAATAAATACAGTAACTTTACTGTGAAACAAATTTTCATTTTTTATTTAAGGGGCAGATAAAAAAATTCTCTCTGCCCCAAAATGGCGCTTAATTACTTAGATTTTGCGGTTTTTTTACAAAACACAAAATAATTAAGGCTAAAAGTGAAATGCCCACCCCGGCCATAAAAATATAGCGATAAGAGCCTAGTGCTGACAGGGAAATTAGAGCACCACCTGCAATTTGCCCGGCCGTTCCGGCATTAATAAAAAGGGAAGTGGACTGCCCTGGAATGGTGGGAAGTAACTCTTGGAAATAGACCATTCCCATGGAGGAGACTAAGCCTATAAACAAAGCACTTAAAAGTTGAATATATAAAAAATGCCACTTATCTACTACAAAGTTCATCGCCACTAAAAAGAGCACCAAGCATATTGCACCTACCACAATAATGCTCTTAAGCCCTACTTTCTTGGCAACTTTAGCGGCAATTAACATAATTGGAATTTCCAAGAAGGCCGCAAGTCCTAACATGTAGCCAGGCCACGACTCATTTAACTTTAACTCTTGTGTCACATACAAAGGCATAGTGACAATATAGGAGTTAAAGGCAGTAAACATTAGTGCACAGGAGATAAAAAGTAAGACTACCGCTAAGGATTTAAAAGGATTTTCCTTTTTATTGCCACCTTCTAAAGGCTCAATTTTAATATGTGGCAAGTAAAAAAAGGTTACCACCAAGGAGAAAGCAAACATGGTGGCACTTAAGACAAAAAGTAAATTAAAACTAAAGCCAGTGGCGACAAAATAGGAAACCGGAGGCCCTACCACCCAGGCTAAAGAACACAAAGCTCTTAAAAAGGTGGTAAACATCAAGGAATTTCGCATACCGCGCAAGGAAAACTCGCGCGCGGAGGCAAACATTTGCGGAAAGCCTACGGCACTTGAGGCAAGAAAGAAGACCCCTAAGGTGCACATTAAAATTAAATTGGGCCTTATGGTTAAAAAAATGGCCGCTAAAATGCCTGCAATGCAAGCCGTGCAGACAATTAAAGGTCTTTGTAGCCCATGATCGGAAAGTCTACCTGTGATTTGTACAATGGCAACCGTCATCACCGGTAAGAGAACAAAGAGTAAACTTGTTCCAAAAGAATCAAAATTTAAAACCGTTGTGACATATAAACTTAACACCGGATAGATTAATGATCCGGCAAAAGGAATAAAGGTGCACAGCAACACATAAGTTAGCGTATCACCCTTTTTAGTTGCGCCTTTAGTTTGAAACATAAAGATCCTAAGTTAATTAAGCTTAAAGCGCGTTACCGCAGTTGAAGGCCTTACCTCAGTTTGTGAGGCATCATAATGCTGAGAAAGGACACTTATTTGCATCTTAGCCTCAGCCTCTTGGACAAAATTTTTGTACCAAACTTTCATTTTACCATCAAAACGATAGCCCATACCTTTTAAAATATCTTTTGCACTATAAGGACTTCCCCAAGCAAAGACTTGATACTCTTTGCGCAAAGCCCCCTCAATTAACATCGAAAAAGCCTCAGGTTCAATGTGCATAAGCCACGCTAAGGCTAAACAATCATCATCTGCACGATGGGCTTCATAAAACCACCCGCGCATTAAATTTAAATACTCAAGCTTGCGCCCATTACTGCCTAAAAGATCCCAATTGATCCCAGAATAAGAACAGGCCCAAGATAAATTGCCCAAGGAAGGGAAGCGCTCATCAAAAAATGGTCGGTCAAATTTTGCATTATGAGCAACGACAAGCGGGCGGCCTAAGAGCATTTGGGCTACTCTATCTTGATCTAAACTTTTACCTGCAACCATTTCATCGGTAATGCCGGTAAGTTCTACGATCTCCTGTGGGATCTTGCGCCCTGGATCTTCAAAGCCATCAAAAACTTTATCAATACTTAAAAGAATGCGTCTGTCAAAGGAATAAGTGGCTTTGACTAAACCTAATTCAATGATCTTATCAAAGCCATGTTCAATACCCGTAGTTTCGGTGTCTAAAAATACCACTTGATGCACGCGCTCTCCTTCAATGGCATTCGTAAGCTTTAAAGGCAAACGTTTTTCAACTAAATTGCGATTTAAAGGGATCCTCTCAATTAAGCGAAAATCCTCAGGTCTTTCACTAATTTCTTGAAAACGATTTAAAGGAAACACGCGTTGCTCTTGCATTTGACACCTCTAATTTTTTAAAGGTAAGTTACGACATCTTTGAGATCTAAACGAGATTTCGGACGATTTTCTAAAACATTTGAAT
The DNA here is from genome assembly GCA_944389835.1 of uncultured Succinivibrionaceae bacterium. Taxonomy (GTDB): domain Bacteria; phylum Pseudomonadota; class Gammaproteobacteria; order Enterobacterales; family Succinivibrionaceae; genus Avisuccinivibrio_A. The sequence continues at coordinate 17,802 of CALXNU010000034.1, read as the reverse complement.
CATCTTTACTTCTATAGCCGAAGAAGATCATGCAAAGGCAGGTTAAACCTTGCTCTTTAAGCTTTAAAAGATCATCTGCAACTTGTGGATACATACCCTCAACAGCCGTTGAATCAATGCCTAAATCATGGGCTTGATAGAGCATGGAAGCTAAGGTGATATAAGTATTGCGCGCATTCCAGGCGGCAATTTCTGAGGCGGAAATACGATGTATTGAAGAAAAATTCTTCTTACCTGCATCCTGACCTACTTTAGCCTCAGGCTTGCGCCCAAAACGACCGTCGGCATCTTCTTTATCCACTACTTTTGAAATGTACTCTAAAGTGGCATCGGTTTTAGCACATAAGACAACCACGTGTGAGCAATTTTCAAAGCGCTCCATATTCATCGGCATCACTGCATCTTTTATCTTAGCCTTAGCCTCAGGTGTGCTTGCTACAAAAAAGTGCCAAGGCTGTAAATTTACGGCACTTGGACTTAAACGGCCTGCCTCTAAGATCTTCTCAAAATCCTCTTTTGAGATTTTTTTATTTGGATCATAGTGTTTGCAGGTATAGCGGCTAGTTAATAAAGTTGCAAAATCCATAAGTTAAGATCTCCTCTTAATCTCTAATCTACGCTTACACCTTTCCATTGTATGGAAAAGCATGACAAATTTTTTAAAATTAACCTTCAGGTGCGAAAATTTTGCACCAATTTAAGGCAAAAGGTGCCAAGATAGTCAAAGGCTGTTACTATCAAACACTATAGAACCACTTTAGCCTAAAATTTAAAGCTAAAATTAAAAAAAGCTTAAAGCTTATAGAGGAGATTGGCAAGATGCGAATTTATAAATCATTGCTTGAAACTATTGGTAATACCCCTTTAATTGAGCTTTCAAATTTCAAAGAAAAACATAATTTAAATGCTCAAATCATCGCTAAGGTTGAAAGTTTCAATCCAGGTGGCTCAATTAAAGATCGCACTGCCATGTCCATGCTCTTTGATGCCCAATTAATAGGTCTTATTAATAAAGATACCACTATTGTTGAGCCAACCTCAGGCAATACTGGCATAGGTCTAGCTTTAGCTTGTGCGTGCCTTAATTTAAAGTGCATCTTAACTTTGCCTGAGAGTATGTCCAAAGAGCGCCGCGCACTTTTAAAAGCTTATGGCGCACAGCTTGAGCTCACCCCCAAAGAGCAAGGTATGCAAGGTGCGGTAGATAGAGCCAAAGAAATTGCCAAAAGCTTAGATAATGCTTTTATTCCAAGTCAATTTGACAATGAGGCCAATCCGCGTATTCATGCCCTAACGACAGGACCTGAAATTTTAAATGACACCGAAGGTAAGGTCGATCTTATCGTAAGTGGCATTGGCACCGGCGGGACTATTTCAGGCTTGGGCTCTTTTTTTAAACAACAAAAGAAGAAGGTTAAAATTGTCGGCGTTGAGCCTGCCTCCTCCCCACTTTTAACTAAAGGCTATGCAGGGCCCCATAAAATTCAAGGCATTGGTGCCAACTTTGTGCCTTCGATTTTAGATAAAGAAGTTATTGATGAAATTTTAGCCATTGAAGATGATGAGGCTATGCAAACTTGTGCTGAAGTCTGTCGCCTTGAGGGACTATTCTGTGGTATTTCCTCAGGAGCGGCTTTAAATGCCGCCATAAAACTTGCCCGCCGTGAGGAAAACTTTGGCAAGATGATTGTGGTAATTATCCCAGATTCAGGTGATCGCTATTTAAGTACCGGAATTTTTGATTAATTTTAAGGTTTTATTATGAATCGTATTGAAGAGAACTCTAAAAAGATTTTACAAAGTATTCCAAGACGTAAAAGACTTTTTACGGCGACATTCTATGTGGCAGGAATTTTATTTGGCATCCTCTTTGGCCTCTTTGGCACCGAGAGCACTAATACCATTATGAATTTTATTGCCACGATCTTCACCCGTTTATTTAGCTTTATTGCAGTCCCTATTATTGCCCTAGCTTTAATTACTACGCTTGCAAAATTAGGCAAGGGCTCAGAGTCAGGGCTTATTTTCGTAAAAACCATTACCTACACTCTTTTAACCACCATTATCGCCGCTATCGTGGGAGCAACTTTATTTGTCACCTTTAAGCCTGCAAATGTCCCAGCTGAAGTATCAGGAGCGGTTAATGTAGAGCAAGGTGTATTAAGTGGCTCTTATTTAGATCATTTCATCTCCATTGTGCCAAATAATATCTTGCAACCTTTTGTTTCAGGCAATGTACTCTCAGTCTTATTAATTGCCGCAGCCATCGGTTTAGCCCTCGCCTCCATGCCGCATAATGAAAAGCGTGTGGCCGTGGAAAATCTTTTTATGGGCCTTCAAGATATTCTCTTTAAGATAATTCATGCCATTATCGCCATATTACCAATTGGTATTATGGGCTTTACTGCAAAATTAATTACCGAGCTTGAAAATGGTCTTTTGTTAAGCGGTCTTGTCACCTATTTTGGAGTGGTTATCGGATCAAATCTTCTACAAATGTTTGTAGTTCTACCTTTAATTATGTTTATTAAAGGTTTAAATCCACTTAAAGTGGCCCGTGGCATGTTACCTGCTCTTCTTGTAGCCTTCTTCTCTAAATCCTCAGCAGGCACCTTACCTGTAACAATGGCCTCAGCTGAAGATAATTTACACGTCAACCCCAAGGTCTCACGTTTTGTGCTACCTATTTGCACCACCATTAATATGAATGGTTGCGCAGCTTTTATCTTAATTACCTCACTTTATTTAATGCAAAACGCAGGCATTGAAATTACCCCCTTTACCATTGTAGCTTGGATCTTTATTGCCACGATTGCCGCCGTGGGTAATGCTGGTGTGCCTATGGGTTGCTACTTTTTAACCATCTCCCTTTTATCCTCGATGCAAATTCCAGTTTTATTAATGGGCGTAATTCTTCCAGTCTACGCAATCATTGATATGCTTGAAACTGGGGTTAACGTCTGGTCTGATGCTAGCGTGTGCAATATAGTCGATCATGATCTAAAAGATCGCCTAGAGCAAGACAATCAAACCCTCTCTCCTGCAAATTAAACTTAAAAAAGCCCCGCCTTTAGGTGGGGTCTTAATTTTTTTCCTATGAGTTTTATTGTACTAAAGCGCCCGCAAAATCGTTTGCGCTATAAATTACGTGCCGCCCGTTTGGGCTGTTTTATTCAAGGCTTTGCCGTGTCCTGTTGGGCACCTTTAATCCCTTTTATTGAAGAGACTTTAAGTCTTGGAACACAGAAGATTACCTATATTATCCTAGGCTTTGGTTTAGGATCGGTCTTAGGAATGCTTGGTGCAGGCTTTTTTACCGAGCGCTTGGGACCCAAAATTGTCTTTGCTATTTCAAGTTTTACCATTATCCTTACTATCATAGGCCTTGGGCAAATTATAAATTTCCCCGTGGAATTAGCTTTAGTAGTCTTCTTTGGCATGGGTGTGGGATCATTAGATGTCTGGGGGAGTATCTATGGGGCGTATCTTGAAAAGCACTATCGCGCAAAAGTCTTAGGTCCCCTTTACGCTCTCTACTCTTTAGGCGAGTTTTCAGGAGCGGGCGTGATTGTCTTGATGATGACCTTAAAGCTTGAGATCAAAGAGGCGATCCCCGCGGTATTCTTTATTATCGCCATTGCCGCTTTATGGTATTTGCCTTGCATTGACAAAGACTTAGTGCAAAAAACTCCAAGCAAGCCCAAATTCTATCTTTTGCCTAAAGGCGAGGTTATCGCTTTATCTTTAATTGTGGCCATTATCTTTATGGCAGGTGGCGCGATGGTGGATTGGTCAGGTCTTTATTTAAATGAGAAGACTCAAATTTCCTTAAAATATGCAGCTTTAGGCTATATTCTCCTCTCTGTTGCGATGTTTGTCTGTCGCATTTACTCAAATAAGCTTTTAAAACTTATAGGTGAGTTTAATGCCTTATTAGGTGGGGCCCTTTTATGTGCTATAGGCTTAATGGGTATTATCGCAAGCCCCTCTTTTACGCTCTCCTTAGTCTTTTTTATCTTAACCGGCATTGGCATGAGCAATATCACCCCACTTTGTGTAAGAGCCTGTACCAAGCAAAACTCTATGCCCATGGTCGCTGCAGTGGCCACCTTATCAATTATGGGTTATGGAGCCTTACTTTTAGGTCCTGCACTATTAGGTTTTTGTGCCAATCAAATTGGCCTTACGGCAGTATTTGTGCTCCTTGCTCTCTTGTGTTTAATAAGTGCGGCAATTGCCTTAAAAACGCGCAAGCTTTTGTCTTAATTTAGGCTTGACAAGTTACCTTCAGGCGTTTAAGGTGAGCGCGGCTTTTTTCTTTAGAGGTTTTTATGTCATCTACAAGCTCCTCCTCATTTTTAGAGCGCTTTTTCCATTTAAGCGCTAAAAACACCGATGTTAAAACAGAACTTAGTGCAGGTCTTACCACCTTTATGGCGATGGCCTATATTATCTTCGTAGGACCTAATATGCTTGAGGCTGCCGGGATCCCTAAAGAAGCGGCCGTAGCTTCGGTAATTTTAACTGCAGGTTTTTGCTCTCTTTTAATGGGTCTTTATGCTAATTTGCCAATTGGTATGGCACAGAGTATGGGACCTAATGCTTTCTTTGCTTTTTATGTCTGTGGAGCTTTAGCCCTCCCCTGGCAAACCGCTTTAGGTACAGTCTTTATTGCAGGTATCATCTTCCTTTTAATGACTATTACCAAATTTAGACAGCATATTATTGATTCAGTCCCGATGGATCTTAAATATGCCATTGTCGTAGGTATTGGCCTTTTTATTGCCTTTATTGGTATGCAAAGTGCAGGCATTGTCGTCAACAGTGATGCCACCTTAGTGGATTTGGGTAATTTTACTGATCCAAAAGTTGCTTTAGCCCTCTTAGGCCTTGTGATCGTAAGTATCTTAATGTGCCTTAAAGTTAAAGCAGCCATTTTAATTGGCATCGTGGTGGTGGCCATTTTAGGCATGATCTTTGGGGTCAATAAGGTGCCAAGCTCCATTTCAGATATTGTGACTACTAAAATTCCCGATGTCTCTGCAAGCTTTATGCAAATTGATTTTAAAGGAGCCTTCGATTTAGCCTTATTGCCGGTAATTTTCACCTTCACGGTAGTAGCTTTGTTTGATAATATCGGCACCACTATTGGTGTTGCACGGGCTGCAAACTTAATGGATGAAAAAGGCAATATTGAAAACATTGATAAAGCCTTAATCACCGACTCCATTGGCACGATTTTCTCATCCATCATGGGAACCTCAGCTGTCACCTCCTTTATTGAATCCTCAGCAGGCACGCAAGTTGGTGGCAGAACCGGTCTTACCGCTTGCACCGTGGGTGTCTTATTCTTACTTGCCCTAATCTTTGCCCCTCTTGCAGGTTTAATTCCAGGCTATGCTACTGCCCCTGCATTAATTATTGTCGGTGCCATGATGATGAGTAATGTCACCAAAATTAATTTTAGTGATTACACCATCGCCATCCCCGCCTTTTTAACCATCGCCATGATGCCTTTATCCTATTCAATTGCCAATGGCTTTGGTTTTGGTTTTATAAGCTATTGCTTGCTTAAAACCTTCACTGGCAAAGTCTCAGAGATTAAGCCTTTAATGTGGGTGGTAGCGGTAATTTTTGCCATCAGCTTTTTAATTTAAAAATTTTTCATCTGGGCGTAAAAGCCCAGATCCTAGATTTAGCTTAAATACACTTGACAAAGAGCAGAGCTTAAACTTTATTTTAAAAAAAATTTTCAAATTATTCCTTGTCTTAAATTTACTTTTCTTAAAAATTTAATGTTTTTAAAGTTATTTATTTTAAATATTATCAATTTATTAAACTATATTTTAAATGTTCTTTATCATAAAATTTAAAGTTTCTTTAATTTAGAAAAAATTTTTACTTGAAATTTTAACTTCACTTAAGCTACAATAGATGCAAGCACTTAGATTATCTTTATTAAATATTCCCTTTACATCCTGCTTTTTTGCCTTAACTTAAGTTTAGGGCGTGCAGGGTTTTGGTGATACGCTATGACCCAAAACGAAGTTTTTGAGAAAATTAAAAAACTCATGGCGCTCTCTCAAAGCTCCAATGAGAATGAAGCCTCCCTAGCCCTCAAAAGGGCCCAAAAGCTCATGCAGGAATATCAAGTCTCCATGGAAGATGTTTCTTTTGCGGAAATTAATGAGCAAACTGAAACTATTAACCCTGCCATGCGTGATCGGGTCCTCTACACTACATTAGCTAGCATCATCTCTAAAGCCTTTGGTGTCGACTTTTATATTCGCTTTACCGTAAAGGGTAAAAGTACATCTACACAGGCTACGCAAACGGTCTTTATAGGTCCTAAGCAGCGCTTAGAATCGGCTTGCTATACCTACACAATTCTCTCGCGCCAAGCTTGCAATGTAAAAAAAGAGTTTAGTAATAAAGAGCGCATTCGCCTTAGGGACAAGCTTATTTTGCAATTATCTAAGCTTGATATCATGGATGTTTATAATATGCTGGCCTCACAAAATGTCGATTATGACACCTATGTGAAAAATACCGTCAATAAAGAGGTTAGAAAAAACACTAAAGCCTATGTTTTCGGTTGGCTTTATAAGGTGCATGAAAAAGTCATGGATTTTGCCTCCTCCATTGAAGAGCAAAAGTTAATTGACAGTTATATAAGTAAAAAGCACCCCGATTTAGTTGAAATGAGAAAGGCTAAAGGCTCACGCTTTACTAAAGAGCAATTACAAGCCTACTCTTCAGGCAAAACCGATGCAGATCAGAACGTGACCCTCTTCCAAGGCATTCATGGAGAGGAGAGCGCTAAATTAGGACACAGTCAAATTTAAAGGGGCAATGCCCCTAAATTTAGCGCGCATAATGATAGGCTACTCTTTCGCCTTGATTGCGCTCAAGTTTTATGACCCCTACATAGGTGAAATTTAGTTTTTCCATTAAATGGCGCATGGGTTTATTAACATTCATGGTATCCATGCGAATATTAGCAAAATTCTTTTGCAGCATTTTTAAAATTAAAGTCCCCAAACCCTGCTCTTGCATAGTCGCTAAACGGTGTACGCAAACATAAGGCTCATCATTTAACCACTTACCGCCATAGACTTTATCGTAGGCTTTATCATAATCATATAAAGCAAAATAGGCGACTATTTTGTGCTCGCGATCTTCTAAGACATAACCTGCTTGTTCTTTAATATCACTTAAGATGATCTCAGCTCCAGGATAGCCTGCATCCCATTGATGAGGATTACCCTTAAGAGCCATATAACTTCGTGCTAAATCCATTAAATCTAAAATAGCATGAAGATCTTGATCTAAAGCGTGGCGGCATTTAATTTCAAACTTAGGATCAATAATGTTAAATTCAAGATGTTGCATGAGTTGTGCTCTCTTTTTGATTTTGGGAGGGCCAATAACGAGAATTAGGTTTAGCCTCTAACAAATAAGTCAAAGGAATTTTAAGGGTCTGTACTTTATCGACTTCATGGTTTACAAAACCTGGGGCAAAGAATAATCTCAAGCCATCTTGTACCACGATAAAGTTACTTGGTTCAAATTCGGTAGCCGTAATTAACACATCTAAAAGTGGATTTTCAGAATCTTTATATTCACGCTCAATATATCTTGCAATTAACATTGCCGCTAATTGTGGATTTTCAAAGAGCTCTTCAAATCTTACATTGCGCTCTTCTTCTCTATCAAAGTTAAAAGTCTCCACCATGCGCCGCTCTCTGACATTTGGCAGATATTGAAAGCTTATGGCATATAAGGTAACTAGAGGTGCCTCTTTGTTTTGCAAGAAAAACAAATACACGCTTTGATCACCATGTAAACGCACATGATTAAAATTAGGGGCATCAAAATCAATAAGCTCATTTGAAAGCATTATAAGCTCCCGCTCAAAGCGTCTTGCAAAATAACCGGTTAAATTGCGACATAACCTTTGAGCACGCTCATTTTTACATAAAGTTGGAAGTTTAATGGTGGTAGTGGAGTAAGTGCGATGTAAAACAAATTTAAGCTGAGGATCGCCTGTAAGATCCTTACTTTCTTGAGCAAAAGTGACAGAAAGCGCACCTAAACTTAAGGTTAGAAGAATTAGAAATTGAAGTCCATGCTTTTTAAAAAGTCTTAATCTCATTACAAAAATCCCTCTACCTTTTGATCTAAAAAAGATTATAGCATCTAAATCTTTTTAGAATTTAAAGAAGCCCTTTTTCAGATAAAAAAGCTTTATGCCCTAAACTCTCAAGTAAAGCTACCAGATCTCCTAAATTAAGATCAAGACTTTGCGTATTTAAGGCCGGATGGCAATTAATTAAAGTATTAAAACTTAAAGACTTAGGCAGGATAAAACGCACTTTAAAGCCCACATCATTAATAAGACACAAAGGACTTACCATGCCAGCTGGAACCCCTAAGACCACTAAATCTGACTTTTTGGCAAAGGAAAAACGCCCAGAGCCTATCTCTTCTGCCAATCCCTTAAGGTTTGCTCTTGCATGTAGTGTCAAGGTAAAGAGAAAAAGCTCTTTTTTCTTATTAATGAGCACCAAATTTTTGACAATCTCACCTTGCATAGGTGGAAAGGAGGCTAAATCATGCTCTGAGGCTACTGCCTGATGATGATATAGCGTATAAGAGATCTGATGTTGTTCTAAAAATTTTAAAAGCTCACTTGGCGTTAGCATCGACTACCACCCGATTTTTAATTACTCCAAAACACAAAGCCATAACTAAAGCTAAAGCGACCATAAAACTTGATAACACATAAGCCCTTAAGCCCAAGAAAGCTAGTGAATAATCAGTATAAGTTTGTCCCAACACTAAAGCTTCAATAGCCTGCATTTTAAAATGCGCAAAGGCCCTTTCGATAAGGCCCATAACACCTACCATTAAAGCGCCAAGCATTAAAATAATTGGCAAATTTTTAAACACGGCTTTAAAGGCAGTTTTAATAAAAAAAGCCTCTTTTTGAGCACAAGCGCAAATAGCCGCAAAAGTTACACTTAACACTATATAAAAGATAAAAGCAGCCATTGCCAAACCTAAATTAAAGGCATTAGCATAGGCTTGTTGAGCGGGCGTTGCAATTTGCAAACCCTCAATCTTTGAGGACTCTTGTAAATAAAAATCAAAAATATAACTTAGGTATGAAGTAAGTGCATAGTAGATTAAAACTAAGCTTACAAAATAGCCCAAAAAGATTTGCAAATAACTTGCTAAATCTTGCTTTAGACGCTCTAAAGGGGTTTTTGATGTGCCCTCTTTTTCTAACGCCCATAAGATATAGAGCATGAAAAAAGGAGGGAATACCAAGGAAACACCTAAAAAGAATGGAAATAAAAGGATGCATAAAGAAAAGCTCTTTGCATCCTTTAAATAACCTATAAACGCACTTATTAGTGCATAAAAGGCACCGCCTATGCCAACTTGGCACAGACGGCTTTTATCATTTAACTCTTTTCCCATTACACTGACATACCTGAGGCCAGTACAGCAATGATGATCATCACCTGTGGGGATAAGATACGAAGGAACATCGTCACCGGATATACAGTTGCATAACCTAATGAGGCTGCCTCTGGATTGGAGTGAATACCATTGGCAAAGGCTAAGGCTGGAGGATTGGTGGCAGAGCCTGCAAGCATGCCGCACAAGACTAAGTAATTAATCTTGGAGATCTTATAGGCCAAAACTCCTACCGTCATTGCTGGAATGAAGGTAATTAAAGTACCCCAGCACAACCAGCTAAAGCCAGGTCCTTCAGTTAAGGTTTCCCAGAAGCCTGAAGCACCAGCGTTTACACCCACAATCGATAAGAATAAGGTAATACCAATTTCACGTAAAGCAGATAAACCTGCAACTGGCATAAACCAATGCATACGATTAAAGGTTAGAGCCTCACCAAAACGGGAGAGTAAAATTGCCATCACAAGTGGGCCACCTGCCACACCTAACTTCATAGGAGCAGGTACACCTGAAATCGGGATTGGGATATTACCAAGTAAGATACCTAAGATTAAGCACACAAAGATTGGCAACATCGCAACCTTATGCATTTCGGCAGAGGAGTTACCTACAATCTTACCTGCCTCTTTGATATCCTCAGGACGACCTACAACATTAAGTTGGTCACCAAACTGTAACTTCATATCCGGGCTTGGAATAAATTGCACACCAGTACGGATAAAACGTGAAATTACGATATTAAATCTGGTATCTAAATGTAAAGATCCTACGGTCTTACCATAGACATGAGAATTGGTAACTACTAAGCGCTGCACAGCAATATGTGTGCCGTGAGTGGTTAAATTAGCAGCAGAAGCAATACCAATGGCCTTTGAGGCTTTGCTGACATTCTCAGGAGCGCCGACTAAGTGCAATACATCGTCTTGCTCAAGCACAATATCCTTTGGCACAAATAAATCATCACCGCGTTTTACACGAGAGACGACCACAGTGCCCTCTTTTACGCCTGGGATGTCAAAAATGTTCTTACCAAAGTACTCGTCATTTTTAACTGAGACATTAACGGTGGTAATAGCAGGACGGCCTGAGGTCTTGGAATTTACATACTTTTGATATTCATCATCAATGTTCACGTGGAAGATGATGCGAATTAAAATCATGGTAAGTAAAAGACCGCACACACCAAATGGATAAGCCATAGCATAAGCTGATGGAACTACCATTTCGTTAAAGCCTAAGCTTGTTGGATCTTGACCTGCATCAGAGAGCACTACCGCCATATCGCGGACCATTTGCGAGGCTGCACCTAATGATGGAGTATTAGTGATTGCACCTGCATATATACCGACCATAGCATCAACAGGAACTACGCCTGCAAAATGTAAAATTAAAGCAATGGTGCAACCCATTACAATAATCAGTAGTACCCAAGCAATAAGCTTAGCACCTACGGAGCGTAAGGAAGAGAAGAAAGATGGACCTACCTGTACACCGATAGCATACACGAAGAGGATTAAACCAAACTCTTGCACATAGCTTAAAATATTGCCTTGTGCAGTAAGACCTTCAGCGGTTCTTACGGTAAGACCATACCACTGATGTGCAAAGTGTCCGACAATAATACCGGAGAAAAGCACACCGCCAATACCAAGGCCGATGCCACGATAGCGCACCATGCCAATTAGGATACCTAACACTGCCGCAAGCGAAATGACCAGTGTTAAAAAGGCTACGGTTGACATTAAAAATACATCCCTGCTTGTTAATTTAAGCTTTATTAAGCTTTACCTCAACTACTTAAGCTAAAACCTTAAGTGTCAGTCAATCCCTCCATTATAAACGAAAGTCAGGAAAATTGTGATTTAAGATGCAAAAACAAACAAGTTTTTAGAAAAAATTAATTAGTTGTCTTTCATTGATAAATTTGCCCAAAGTCTGAGATAAACATAATTTTTATTGCACAAAAATGTACAATTTGCGTCTAAAAAGTTTGATTGTTGTCTCATTTTAGAGCTACAAATAGCACTTGTTTGCTATTTTGAGCAGTGTTTTTAAAATTGAGGTGTAAACTTGAAAACGCTTGCTTAGCAAGTTAAGTTCTGTGCATCTATTTTGCGCAGTTGTTTAAGGATAAGGGCGTATGTCACAACTAAGCTACTCTAAAGCGTTTACTTTAAACTTTCTAGGTACCGCGCCAACTTGGTACAAACTTTTTATTATTTTCTGTCTTATCTTAAATCCACTTCTAACCTTTGCCATCTCCCCAGTGCTTGCAGGTTGGTTTTTAGTGGCAGAATTCATTTTCACCTTGGCCATGGCACTTAAGTGCTATCCTTTGCAACCAGGCGGACTGTTAGCCATTGAAGCTTGCTTTATTGGCCTTTGTGATATGGAGCATGTAAGAGAGGAAATTGGAGCAAATCTTGAGGTGATCTTGCTTTTAATGTTCATGGTTGCAGGTATTCACTTCGTGCGTGATTTACTCTTATTTGTCTTCACTAAGCTTTTAGTGCGCATTAGATCACACATGGTCTTAGCCATCCTCTTCTGCTTCTTAGGCGCATTCCTTTCAGCTTTCTTAGACGCACTTACCGTTTTAGCTGTAATTATTACAATTTGCATGGGTATGTATGCTTTCTACCATCAAACCATCTGCGGTGATCAAGCAACTTCCCGTCTATCAGATGATAGATTCGTCCCTCAAACCTCAAAAGAAGATTTAGAGCAATTTAGAGCCTTTTTACGCTCCATCTTAATGCACGCCTCTGTAGGTACTGCAATTGGTGGTGTGTGTACTTTAGTAGGTGAACCTCAAAACTTAATTGTAGGCGGTATTGCAGGTTGGGGCTTTGCTGAATTTGCGTTGCGTGTCTCCCCAGTATCAATCCCGACAATGATCTGCGGCTTTGCCACCTGCCTTATTATTGAAAGATTTAAACTCTTTGGCTTTGGTACCCCAATGCCAGATGCGGTGCGTAAAGTTTTAATTGAAAGAGATAATAGAACCACCGCTGAGCTTACTAAGCGCGATAAGCTTCGTATGGTAATTCAGGCTATCTGCTGTGTATGGTTAATTGTCGCTTTAGCCCTACACTTAGCAGCTGTAGGCTTAGTCGGTCTTTCTATTATCATCTTTTCCACCGCTTTTTGTGGTATTACCTCAGAAGAGGAAATTGGTAAAGCCTTTACTGAATCCTTACCCTTCTGCTCTTTATTGTGCGTCTTCTTTAGTATTGTGACCGTAATTTCACAACAACAGATGTTCGTACCATTAATTGAGTGGGTATTATCAACCGATCCTGCATCTCAATTGCCAATTTTCTACATGGCAAATGGTATCTTATCTTCAGTATCAGATAATGTATTCGTAGCCACCATCTATATTGAGCAAGTCCATGATGCCTTTTTATCGGGGGCAATTTCTCACGAGCAATTTAACCATTTGGCAATTGCCATTAACGCAGGTACTAACTTACCATCTGTTTCAACCCCAAATGGACAGGCTGCCTTCTTATTCTTATTAACCTCAGCTTTAGCACCTTTAATTCGTCTCTCCTACGTTAAGATGGTGTGGATGGCACTACCTTATACTATCGTTTTAACCGTAGTTGGACTCTTAGGTACCACCTTCTTATTACCTGATATGACGAATTGGATGATTGAGGTGGGTTGGTTAGTGCCACATCAATAGTTAAGCTTAAAAACATATAGCTTAAAATTAAGATTACCTGTACAATTATTAATTACAGGTAATCTTATAATTTTTTAAGGAGTTGCTGTGGTTTCCTTCGTGCAGTCCCTCTCCTCAAGCCGTTTAAGTTGGGTGGCTTTGCTTATTTTAGGGATTGTTTTAGAGTGTTGTGGGCTGTATTTTCAGTACGGTTTAAGACTTGATCCTTGTGTAAATTGCGTCTACGAGAGAGCTTTTTATTTAAGCTTTATTCTCGCAGGTCTAATAGGCTTTCTCTCACCAAGCTTTATTTTAACGAGACTTTTGGCCATTTTAATCTTTTTAGCAGGATCAGTAGGTGGCACGTTAATCGCTTTTGCTCATGTTACTGAAAGCTATCAAACAGGTTTTGGAGCCACTTGCAAACTTACCGCATCCTTCCCCTCTTTTTTAAAGTTAGATGAACTTTTGCCATGGATGTTCAAGCCAACCGGAGCTTGTGGTCCTTTAGATTGGTCACTTTTAGGACTTTCTATGGCAGAGTGGGTCTTTATAAGTTTTGCTTGTGGAACTTTTGTCTCTGCAGTCTTTTTAATTTGTGAATTTTTCAAGCGCAAAAAGAAAGACTATTTTAACTACTACCGCTAAATAGAACGCGCCTAATTTAGCTAAAAAGGCGCGATTTTTTGTCAAATTCTCTCTTAACTCCCCTTTCACACTTAAGTTTGCAAAGTGCTTTGCTATACTCAAGACATTGTTTTTACGTGTAGGATTAAAAAGTGTTAGCGCGATTTGCTCTAAAACTTAGTTTAAAGCTTATCTATGTGGGCTTAAGCCTTTTAGCTTTATCTGTGATTGTCTTTGTGATCTCTCATTTTGCCATAGGTGATCCCCTGCAAGCCTTTTATGGTGATGTGATTGAGCGCATGAATGAGGCAAGCTTAGCTCGTGCCCGTGCCCGTTTAGGTTTAGATGAGCCATTGATTTATCAATATTTAAACTATCTTGAGCGTCTTATAAATGGTGATTTAGGCATTTCTTTGCGCTATCGTATGCCGGTAAGTAAAGTATTAGATGGTCTTTTTTTTAAATACTTTTTCTTAGGCTTTAGCTCTTATCTTCTAGTCTTTTTGTGTGCCACGTTAATTGCTATCATCTGTGCCCTCTATGAAGGACGCCTTATTGATAAAATTATTTGCTCAACTGGCACCATCTTTTTTTATACCCCGGCTTTTATTTTAAGCGTGATCTTAATTTTAATCTTTGCGATACACTTGCAAATCCTACCAAGCTTTGGAGCTTATGATTTAGGACAGGAGTCTAATCTTAAAAATCGCCTCTACCACCTAATTTTACCCTTAAGTGTCATGATACTCACTCATGTGTGGTACTACGGTTATACCTTTCGTAATAAGCTTTTAGAGGAGCTTAGAAAAGAGTATATCCTCTCCTATAAAGCTAAAGGTTTAAATAACTTTGAGATCATAGGTATTAAATGTTTAAGAAATATAATGCCTACAATCTTAAATTTTATGGCCATCTCGGTGCCGCATATTTTAGGAGGCACTTATGTTGTGGAGGCGGTGTTTAACTATCCAGGACTTGGGGCGCTTGCCATCGACAGCGCGAAAAACCATGACTATAACCTTTTAATGTGTATTGTCATGCTTACAGGCTTATTGGTAATTGTAAGTGCTCTTTTGGCTAAAACCTTAGGGGAAATGGCAGATCCAAGACTTAAAAATGCCCTTGAGGTAAACCATGGTTAAGATCCTCTTTGAAAATAATTTTAAAGCTAAAAGTTACTTTAACTTAAGTCTTTATCAAAAACTGGCCATAATCTTTTTAAGTCTTATTACTTTAGTATCATTTTTAGCACCCTTTATTGCCCCTTATGATCCAAGTGTTTTTCATCTGCAAAATTTAAACGCAAGACCGTCTTTAAAATTTATCCTAGGTACTGATCCTCTAGCCGGGATTTATTTTCCGCAATTTTATACGGCACCCGATCATCTATATTAATTGGCTTTTCAAGCGCCTTAATTATAAGTGTCATCGGAATTTTTGTAGGCTCGCTTGCAGCCTTAAGTGCGCCTTGGGTCGATAATTTTATAATGCGAAGCCTCGAGGTGATAAATTCAATTCCAGCTATTTTAGTCGTGTTACTCTTAGGCACTCTAATTCGCAGCGATGGGATCTTGGAGATCTCAATTTTAGTTGGTATGTCCTCATGGTTTAGCTTGGCAAGAATTGTAAGAGTTGAAGCCAAACAAATCAGTAAACAAGGCTACATCGAAGCCTCTTATGCGATGGGCGGCAACTTTTTGCATATCCTAATAAAGCACATTTTGCCCAATATTCTCTCCCCCATTTTATTTGTCTTGATCTCCTCAATAAGTTTCGCAATGGGGACCGAAGCTACTTTAAGTTTTTTGGGACTTGGCTTACCTCCTGATGAATTATCCTTAGGAAGTCTTTTAGGGCTCTCAAAAAGAGCACTTTTGCAAAATAGCTGGCCGGTTATTATTTTCCCCTCAATAATTCTAGTAAGCCTCCTTCTTGCCGTTACTATAGTTGGTAGTACCTTTGGAACACAAAAAATTTTAAAACCTCGTATGCTCTAGGAGTTTTTATGCGTAAAACTTTAACTACCTTAGCCATGGCTCTTGCCTTAAGCATGAATCTCTCATCTGCACTTGCTGAAGATAACGATCTGTTAGTCTTTGCAGGCGAAGCTGAAAGCACTATCAACCCAGTTTTAACCTCTCATCAAGAATTACCAAATTTAATTTTCTCAGGACTTTTAAAATACAATGGGTACGGTGAGGTAATACCGGATTTAGCTCAAAGCTATAGTTATGATGAAAAAAAATCTTTGTTATACCTTTAAATTGCGCGATAACATCAAATGGCATGATAATGAGCCCTTTAGTGCTGATGATATAGTTTTCACTTATCGAGCATTAATGGATGACGATGCGCTTATCTCAACTATCACGAGTAACTATCTTGATTTAAAAGATGTTAAAGCCCTTGATCCTAAAACCGTACAAATTACCTTAAAAAGACCTAATGCGGCTATTTTGGGATACTTTACGGTAGGCATTTTGCCCAAGCACATCCTTGAAGGTGAAGATTTAAACTTAACCTCCTTTAACCAAGAGCCTGTGGGAACTGGACGCTATAAATTTGTTTCTTGGGATTTAGGCAGTAATCGGATCTTGCTTGCACGAAATGAAGATTACTATGGCAAAGTGCCTAAGATTAAAAACATTGTCTACATGACCATAGCCGATGAAAATGCTAAAAGTTTAGCTCTAAACACAGGGGATGCAGATCTTGCCTGGCTTAATGCTAAATATGCAAGTTCTTTTAGAGGCAAAACTGGATTTAAAAATTACGATTTTAAAAGCACCGATTTTAGAGCCATCTCCCCTGATTTTAAGCAAGAGTTTTGGAAGGAAAATTTAGATCTAGTGCCTATTTTAAATTTGGCCTTAGATAAAGAGGCTTTGGTTAATGCCGTACTCGCAGGTCAAGGCACGGTAGCCTATAGCCCGATCCAATTCAACCTCTTAGGTGGCAATCCTAAGGCTAATCTATACCCTTATAATTTAAAGCTATTTGAGCAAAAAATGCATGATTTAGGCTGGGAAAAGGGAGAGGATGGCATCTATGCTAAAAATGGTCAAAGATGTAGCTTTAGTATACAAGTAAGAGAGTACGAGCAAGAGCGCGTAGATCTTGCTAATTTGTGTGCAAGTATGTTGGAACACGCAGGTGTTGAGATGAAGGTAAACTTAGTAACCCGCTTTGATTTTAATCAAGGTTATGATGCTTATTTATCAGGATTTGCCGCACAATACGATCCAGATCAGTTCTACTCAAGCCTTGTGACTGGCATGAGTGATAACACTACCTCTTACTCAAATCCTGAAGTAGACCGTCTTATGGATGCAGCGCGCCACGAAAACGATCCTAAAAAACGTAAAAGTCTTTATCAAGAGTTTGAAATGGCCTAAGCTAAAGCCCCGGCGGCAATTCTTTTGACTTATTTAGATGGCAACTATGTCTCAACTGATAAAGTATCAGGCTTAAATACTGAGGTATTGCTCGGTCACCACGCAGTTGGGGTAATGTGGAATATTGAGGATTGGGAAATTAAGGATTAACACATAAGGTGGCGCGATTGCGCCACTGAACTCTTAAATATAGCAACTCCTAACAGCAGCTTAGCACTGCTATACGAATGTGTTAGGTTATGCTCAGAAGATCTGTGATGTGGCTTGTCCAAAAGGCGCTCTACGCCTCTTTAGAAAAGCGTAAGTCCAAGGGCTCTTCTCCATCATCGCTCAAAGCTTCTTTCTAAAGTTTTCTAAATCCCCTGCCTTTTCCTTATCTTCTTAAGTCTATTCAGAATATCCCGCACACTATCCAATGAATATATTGGATTATCTAAATTCGGGGTAAACGGCAATCTAAATTCTTAAAATTAGTAGATATTGTCATTAATTAATATCTCTAGGTTAATCTGTAGGAATTATTATCGCATGTTTTTAAGAGCAGTATATGTGTCCCCTTTAACTCCTTTTTTTGATTAAAACCCTTCCTGTAACTCACTTTGATCTTGGTACAGCAGATCTTCA
>CALXNU010000033.1 GCA_944389835.1 uncultured Succinivibrionaceae bacterium | reverse complement strand
TTAAAACACTTCTCAAAGTCGCACCCTCACGGGTGCGTGGATTGAAACATAGCTGGATTGCCCAAAGCATCACAGGCCGCGAAGTCGCACCCTCACGGGTGCGTGGATTGAAACTTCGTCCCGAATGGCATCAATAAGCACGTGAGTAGTCGCACCCTCACGGGTGCGTGGATTGAAACTACCAAAAATAATTTATCAAGGCTACATTGCTATTGTCGCACCCTCACGGGTGCGTGGATTGAAACATTCATAATCTGAAAGTTAAAGACAGACAGCCAGGTCGCACCCTCACGGGTGCGTGGATTGAAACTCGCATCGGCCATAAGACAAATTAGGGCGCATTATTCGCACCCACACGGGGGCGTGAATCGAAACTCTGCGTGCATCCGCTCAAAATCATTAATCCGATGTCGCACCCTCACGGGTGCGTGGATTGAAACTCTAAAGGTGATTCAACGGAGCCAAAATTGGCTTGTCGCACCCTCACGGGTGCGTGGATTGAAACATAATTGCTGAAATGATGAAGTTTTGATCCAAAAGTCGCACCCTCACGGGTGCGTGGATTGAAACATCGCGGCTTATTTAGATGCAAAGCCTCAAGATCGTCGCACCCTCACGGGTGCGTGGATTGAAACAAGGATAAAACCCTTCAGAGTGAGCCTTTTAGCGGGTCGCACCCTCACGGGTGCGTGGATTGAAACAATTTTGGTTTGATATGTTTCATTGACCTGTAAGGTCGCACCCTCACGGGTGCGTGGATTGAAACTGGCATCATCATCTAATATAGTATTAGTAGATAAGTCGCACCCTCACGGGTGCGTGGATTGAAACTCTTTTGGCAAATAACCAATCTCTTTAAAAATTGGTCGCACCCTCACGGGTGCGTGGATTGAAACACCGGTGGATTTTGGGGCAAAACTTCCGGATTTGTCGCACCCTCACGGGTGCGTGGATTGAAACTCAATCGGATATACAGTAATCGGTTGCAATAGGCGTCGCACCCTCACGGGTGCGTGGATTGAAACACGCAAAGTTATAAATATTCAGATTTTCAGCCTGTCGCACCCTCACGGGTGCGTGGATTGAAACGGCCTTGCTAGAAGATTATGGCAAATGGGCCCGTGTCGCACCCTCACGGGTGCGTGGATTGAAACTTGAGACGTAAGGAGTGTTACAATGAAAACATGGTCGCACCCTCACGGGTGCGTGGATTGAAACACCTCTTGGCCAAAGAGGTAGGAGAATGGATTGCGTCGCACCCTCACGGGTGCGTGGATTGAAACTATAGAGGTATTGTATACCTTAAAAATATTAACCGTTGCACCCTTTAGGGGTGCATGGTTTTAATTATAAAAACTAAGGAGTAATTATGAGAGAAAGCGATTATATCGCGCATGTAAAGCAAGTTGATGGTAATTGGCAAGAACCTCACTTGCTAATAGATCATCTAAATTCGACTTCTCAAATAGCTCAATCATTTGCTAAAAATGAAATGAAAAGTTGGATAAAGAATATATCCATGTTGCATGATTTGGGCAAATATTTACCAAATTTTCAAAACTATATTCGACAAAGTTCAGGGTATCAAGATAATAAAGCTCAAAATTATCCTAAGAAAGTTGATCATGCTCGTATTGGTGCAATTTATGCCATTAATCAGTTTAAAGATTTAGGATCTTTGATGGCATATATTATTGCAGGGCATCATTCAGGATTGCCAAACTGGTCAAATGCAAACGGAAGAGGATTAAGAGATCGTCTTGCTGATGCTGATAAGGATTATAAAACAATCAAACAACAGTGTCCTAGTATACTTAATACTTTGGAAATTAGTGATAAATTGCCAATACCTCAAGCTCTAAAAGATTCAAATTATGCACATTTATGGCTTAGAATGGCATTTTCTTGTCTGGTGGATGCTGATTTTTTAGATACCGAAGCATACATGGATCCTAATAGATCATCGCTTAGAACTAATAATGTCAAAATTGATGATCTTGTGACAGCGTATGATAACTATATGCAAAACAAAATGTCAAAAGCGTCTAATAGTATCGTACAACAAAGCAGATCTAAAATTTTGCAACAAACTTTAGAGGCAGCCAATGGTGATCCTGGAATTTATAGTTTAAATGTACCTACAGGTGGTGGAAAAACCTTAGCATCATTGGGCTTTGCTTTAAAACACGCTCAAAAATATGGTAAGTCAAGAGTTATCTATGCCATACCTTATACTAGTATCATTGAGCAAACAGCTTCGGAGTTTAGAAAAATATTTGGTGATGATATTGTTTTAGAGCATCATTGTAATGTTGATCGCGATGATGAGGATGAGCGTAAAAAACTAGCATCAGAAAATTGGGATGCGCCGATTATAGTAACCACAAACGTTCAATTTTTTGAGTCTTTATTTGCATCGAAACCAAGTCGTTGTCGAAAATTACATAATATCCAAGATAGTGTAATAATCTTGGATGAAGCTCAACAGATCCCAACAGAGTTTTTAACCCCAATTACCCTTGTTATTCAGGGGTTGATAAATTATTTTGGTGTGACATTTTTACTTTGTACTGCAACTCAACCAACCTTTAATAAGATGCAAGATCCTCAAGGTAGAGAGATTTATGCAGGTCTAGACAATATTAAAGAGATAATTAAAGATCCAATTGCATTAGCCCAAGATTTAAAGAGGGTGTCTATATCAGTTGAAAATTTTGATCATACTTTTTCATGGTCTGAAATAGCAGATAAAGTTATGGCTGAGGATTGTGTGCTTTGCATTGTTAATACCAGAAATGATGCAGCAACTCTTTATAATCTTTTGCCTAAAAATGATAAAGAGCATTATCATCTATCGGGATTAATGTGTGCAGAACATAGATCGGATGTTATAAATAAAATTAAAGCTCATTTACAGGCAAGACAAAATGGAGATAAAACTCCAATAAGGGTGATTAGTACACAATTAATTGAGGCTGGTGTAGATCTTGATTTTGAGGTTGTGTTTAGAGCTATTGCTGGAGTTGATTCGATTGCTCAAGCTGCTGGTCGCTGCAACCGTGAAGGTAAAATGCCAGACCTTGGTAAAGTTTGGGTATTTAATCCTGAAAAGTTACCACCTAAAGGCATGTTAAGCCAAACTGCAGAAGTGACAAAGCGTTTGTTTTCAGTAAATTCAAATCTTGATGTTTTGTCACCAGAGACGTATAAGGCGTATTTTACTGCATTATATAGTCGAGCAAATCTTGATAAACACGATATTAAATCAAAATTCAAACTTAAACCTAGCAAATTTCAGACAAATATTATCAACTCTTATGTGAGGGAGCTATCATTTAAAGAAGCTGCAGAAGAGTTTAAATTTATTGCTGATAGTGGTGGATCAATCATTGTTCCGTATCGTCAAGATGAAGTAGAAACCTTAATTTCAATGTTAAGCACTGATAATCAAATAGTTAGGCGCAAAATTTTAAGAAAATTACAAAGATTTTCGATTAACTTACCAAAACAATCCTTAGAAGAATTTATAAAGCAACAGATCGTGGAAGAAAAAAACGGTATATTAGTAACTTTAAGCTCATATTATGATCCATGTCTAGGTTTTAAGAATGGGGATGTTTTATTATCACCTCAAAGCTCAGTTTTATAGAGGTATTGAAATAAAAACCACACATAAAGGCGGAGGATAGGTATGCAATTTTGTTTAGATATTTGGGGTGATTATGCTTGTTTTACAAGGCCAGAAACAAAGGTTGAGAGAGTAAGTTATGATGTTATTACTCCATCTTCTGCGCGTAGCATTTTTGAAGCGATCTTGTGGAAGCCTGAGATCAAATGGCAGGTTTTAAAAATTGAGGTATTAAATCCAGTAAGTTGGATTGGTGTACGCAGAAATGAATTAGAAGGTGTTGTAACAACAAACAAAATTAGTGGGTACCAAAAAAAGGGTCGAGGGAATTTTAGCAAAATTATTGAAGATAATCGTCAACAACGCGCAAGTCTGATATTGCGCGATGTGCATTATCGCATTTACGCTACTTTTAAAGTGTTATCTCCAAATGATCGTAATACTTATGCAAAATATGCGGAAATGTTTGTAAGAAGAGCTAAAAGAGGGCAATGTATTAATCAGCCATATTTAGGTTGTAGAGAATTTGCGTGTTATTTTGAGTATTGTGAAGATCCTGAAAAAGAAAAACCTCCTATAAATGAAGATCGTGATTTAGGTCTGATGTTATATGATATTGACTTTTCAGATAAAAAAAATTACCAGCCCATGTTCTTTAGAGCGCAAATGCATCATGGGGTAATAGATATTCCAAATCCTAAATCAGCAGAGGTGATTAAATGATCTTACAGGCTCTTTATGACTATTACGAGCGAAAAGCTTCTGAATTACCAAAGCAAGGATATGCTGATAAGGAGATCCCTTTTACTATTGTAATTAATGAAAAAGGGGATTTTGTAAACCTTGAAGATAATCGCGAGGTTTCTCCTGACAACCCAAAAAAGTTAGTAAGTAAAAGATTTTTAGTGCCTCAAGAAAAAGCTCGCAGTGGTAAAAACTCTTTTCAGATTGCCAATTGCTTGTGGGATCATTATGGTTATGTGCTGTGTCAAGCCAAAACTGATTTTAAAAGCGAGGCGGATAAGAAAAAAGGCGAAGAGCAAGCTCGTCTACAATTTGAAAGTTTTAAAACTTTAGTAGCCAAGATAGCTAATGACACTCAAGATGTAGCTGTTGAGGCTGTAGATAAGTTTTTAAATAAAAATGATGAGATTGAAAAAGCCAAAAATTGTGAGCTATATTCAGATGTCCTTAAAATTAAAGGATGCAACCTAGGTTTTAGGCTCAATAGTCAAAATTTTTTGGTTTGTCAAAATCAAGCAGTTCAACAGTGGATCACCAATCAAGAGGAGCAAGATACAGGTTATGTACAGCAAGGTGTTTGTTTGATTACTGGTAAAAAAGGTAATATTGCAAGATTGCATTCACAAATACCGGGTATTGGAGCTCAGCCTGCACCATTATCATCAATTAATAATGATGCTTATTGTTCCTATGGAAAAGATAAGGCTTATAATTTTCCAACCTCTCCAGATGCAGTATTTAAATATACAACAGCACTAAAAGATCTTTTAAAACAAGGATCAAATAATAGGTTGAGATTTAGTAGTACGACAATTGTATTTTGGTCAAAAGAGCCTTCAAAATTTGAGGATGATTTAAATTTATTAATTGGTGCGGATGATTTAGATGATCCTAATAATGCTGATGCAGTAAGGGATTTGTATGAATCAGTAAATAAAGGATCTTTAGATTATATAGATAACAGCAATTTGTTTTACGTGCTAGGTCTAAGCCCAAACGTAAAAAGAATTGTTATAAGATTTTGGTATGTAGGCACTGTTGCCAATTTTGCTCAAAGAATTAAAAATTGGCTTGATGATGTAAAGATTGTAAGAAGTAACTCTGATAAAGGTTATGTGCAGTATGGGTTACCTAGACTTATAAAATCTTTGCAGCGCAACAGATCAGGTGGAAAAAATGATGATCCTAGAGATCAAGTTTTGTATGACATGGCAATTAAGGCCATTTTCTCAGGTCTAAATTTACCTTTAGCTTTGTATCAAGCCGCTTTGCAAAGAACTCAAGATAGATATAAGTCCGCTTTGCAAAGAACTCAAGATAGATATAAGTTTGTAGGCAGAGTTGCGTTGATAAAGGCTTATATAAATCGTAAGTATAGGCAAGCTTCAAACATTGAGGAGAGAATTAAGATGCAGTTAGATGAGCAAGAGCAAAATATTGGTTATTGCTTAGGGCGTTTATTTGCCATCTACGAGAAGTTGCAGGTTGATTCTGCAGGAGGTAGTTTAAATAGCACAATTTGCGATACATACTATAGTAGTGCCAGTCGCACTCCACAGTTTGTATATCCAATCTTAAATAGGTTACACAATTATCACTTGCGCAAGTTAGATTCAAAACCAAAGCAAATTTATTTTGAGCGACTTATAGGCAATGTGATGCATTATATAAACAGTTTTCCAGCGCATTTAAACCTTGAAGAACAAGGATTTTTTGCAATCGGATATTATCATCAAAAGGAAGACTTGTACGCTAAAAAAGCAAACAAGCAGCAGGAGGAATAAAGAGTATGTTAGAAAATCGTTATGATTTCGTCTTATTAGTTGACGTTAAAGATGGCAATCCTAATGGAGATCCAGATGCAGGTAATTTACCTCGCATTGATGCAGAAACAGGTTTAGGATTAATCACTGACGTATGCATTAAGCGTAAAGTCAGAAACTATGTGGCTTTACTTAAGAATTATGAAGCTCCATATGATATCTATATTAGAGAAAGAGCTATCCTTAATGATCAAAACGATAGAGCTTATAAAGCGCTAGATAAAGAAGTAGCTGATAAAAAGGGTTACGATAAAGTTGACGAAGCTCGTGATTGGATGTGCAAAAACTTTTATGATATCAGAACCTTTGGCGCAGTAATGGCATTAAAAGTTAATTGTGGTCAAGTAAGAGGTCCTGTGCAATTGACTTTTGCCAGATCTGTTGATGTTGTAAATAGTCAAGATTTTACGGTTACACGTTGTGCTGTTGCAACTCAGCAAGAAGCAGACAAACAAGAAGGCGCAAATCGTACCATGGGACGTAAATCAATCGTACCTTATGGATTGTATGTAGCTCATGGCTTCGTGTCTGCAAAGCTTGCTAATCAAACAGGCTTTAGTGAAGATGATCTTAATTTGTTCTGGGAAGCTTTAGAAAACATGTTTGAAAATGATAGATCAGCAGCACGTGGTGAAATGTGCACTCGCGGTTTATACATTTTTAAACATGATAGCGAGATGGGCAACGCTCCTGCACATAAGCTTTTTGATTTGGTAAAAGTAAGCAAGGTAACTGAAGAACCAGCAAGAAGCTTTAGCGATTATAAAGTAGAGATTGAGGAGGATAAGATTCCTCAAGGTGTCACCTTGATTAAAAAAGTAGGCTAAGTTATGAAAGATGAGCGCGTAGTATTAATTTCAGCTTTGCAACATTACATTTTTTGTAGTAGACAATGCGCGCTTATCTATGGAGATCAAACTTGGGCAGAAAATTATTTAACTGCCCAAGGTGTATTACTACATGAAAGAGTAGATTCTGTGGAGATGGAAGTAAGAAAGGGAATTAGATATGACAGAGCAGTTAAGGTTTACTCAGAAAAGTTAGGATTGTCAGGTCAATTAGACTTGCTTGAGAAAGATTTAAGTTCAGGGCAACTAATGCCTGTTGAGTATAAAAGAGGCAAACCTAAAACTCATTTAGCGGACGAGGTGCAATTATGTGCGCAAGCTTTATGCCTGGAGGAAATGACAGGGCAAAAAATTACAAAGGGTGCTTTATGGTACTTCCAAATTAGGCACCGTGTAGAGATAGACCTTGATGCACAATTAAGACAAGAAACAATAGAGACAGTAAATAAAGTTCGCGAATTATTACAAAGTGAAAGTTTACCTAAAGCGCAAATTAGTAAAAATTGTAAGGCTTGTTCCATCATTGATATTTGTCAGCCAAATTTATTTAAAGAACATTCTAACTTAGATAAATATCTAGATGATTTATATGATATTGATAAAGAGGATTTTTAAATGAAAAAGTTACAAAATACTCTTTATATAAATACAGAGGGTGTTTACTTACATAAAGAAAATGAAACCTTAGTAGTTGACGGTAAAGATGAGGAAAATAAGCAAGTAAGATTACTAAAATTGCCAATACACGCCATAAGTAATATTTTTTGCTTTGGCAATATAATGGTTTCACCGCAATTGTTAGGTTTTTGTGGCGAAAAAGGGGTGCAATTATCTTTTTTTGATAGGAATGGGCAATTTCAAGCGCGAGTTATAGGTCGACAACAAGGAAATGTTGTCTTGAGAATTGAACAGATGAAGTATGCCTTTTCAGGCGATCTTAGAGTAGTTAAAAATATAGTAGCCGCTAAAATAAAATCATCTAGAAATGTTTTATTAAGACAAATTAGGACTTACGGTGAGGCTCAAGATCTAAAACAAGCCGCAGAAAGCATGAAATTAGCATTTAATAAAATTAAGACTTTAGAAACTAAGGATTTATTAAGAGGCACTGAAGGTGAGGCTGCAAAGGAATACTTTGGGGTATTTAATAGTCTAATTAGAAATGAGAGTTTTACATTCAATAATCGCAACAGACGACCGCCAAAAGATCCAGTCAATTCTTTATTATCCTTACTGTATTCAGTTTATGCTAAAGAAATTAGTGGAGCATTGCAAGGTGTGGGATTAGATCCTCAAATTGGATTTTATCATGAGCCAAGATCTGGTAGGGATAGCTTAGCCTTAGACCTTTTAGAAGAGTTTAGATCTCCGATCATTGATAGGTTTGTCTTATCGCTAATTAATAGAGGACAGGTAGAGCCTAAAGATTTTAATTTAGACTCCATAGGCGGTGTGTTTTTAACAACTGAGGGTCGTAAAAAAGTTTTTGAACAGTGGCAAGCAAAGAAGCTTGAAATTATTGAGCATCCTTTTTTACACGAAAAGATACCTATAGGTTTATTACCTCATGTGCAATCTATGTTGTTGGCTAAATTTTTGCGCCATGATTTGGATAATTATCCACCTTTTATTAGCAGGTAATTACGATGATGGTATTAGTAACTTATGATGTGTCTATACGAGATCCAAAAGGCGCAAAGAGATTGAGAGAAATAGCCAAAGTCTGTGAAAATTATGGGGTCAGAGTACAATACTCAGTTTTTGAGTGTGATATAGATCCTGCCATGTGGGTTAATTTTAAAAACCAGTTACTTGAGATCTATGATAGTAAGGTTGATAGTTTAAGGTTTTATCAACTAGGTAAAAATTGGCGACATAAGGTAGAGCATTATGGAGCTAAGGTAGCTCTTGATTTATATAAAGACGCTATAGTAATCTAGCACTAAATAGTTAGGTTTTGACTCTGCATTTAGGAGATTCGCCAATGGGTAGTTCTCATGAAAATGTAAGGAGGTTGGCGCAAATAAAATAGCTTAAAAATCAATAAATAATACTGTAATGCTATTAATGCTCTTTAAAAATTTAGTAAATTTTACAAGGTTGGCGAAAATAAAGAGATTTATCTTTTAATGAGATAATCTCTATACTGTCGTACCCTTACGGGTGCGTGGATTAAAACAAAAACAGGCGTGCACCATATAAAGCTTTAGGGTGCGCACCTTCACAGGTGTGTTGATTGAAATAAAGCTAATTTTCCAGCTTAATTTACTTAGCTTTCGCACTCTTATTTCGCGAGTGCAAAGGTTTAAATATAAGAACGATCTTTTAATCTGGTCTTTAATGGAGGCTTATGAAAACTCTTGCAAGATTATTAATCCTTACAACTTTTTGTTTGTCTTCGGTTTTAAGTGATGCGGCAACTCCTGCAAGTGAGGTTGGCAAATTTGATTTTATGACTCGGTCTGTGTTGCTTAACAATGGGCACCGGATGCCAATTGTAGGCCTTGGAACTTACAGTTTAAGTGATGAGCAATGTTACAACTCAGTTACAACATTACTTAAAGAAGGCGGCCGCCTAATTGACACCGCATTTATGTACCACAATGAGGAAGCAGTAGGTCGGGCAGTAAGAGATAGTGGCATAGATCGTAGTGAAATTTTTGTGATTACCAAGTTGTATCCCACACAATACGACGAGCCTCAACAAGCCATTGAAGATGCGCTAGCCAAACTTGATATCGGCTACATTGATTTACTTTTATTGCACCATCCAGGAGAGGGGGATGTTAAAGCCTACAAAGCTATGGAGCAAGCTCTTGCTTTAGGCAAGGTGAAATCTTTAGGACTTTCTAATTGGTATGTCAAAGAGTTAAAAGATTTTTTACCAAAGGTGAGCGTAAAACCTGTCTTGGTGCAAAATGAAATTCATCCCTACTATCAGGAGAATGACGTAATACCATACATCCAAAGTTTGGGTATTGTCGTTCAAGGCTGGTACCCTTTAGGTGGTAGAGGCCATACTAAAGAGCTTTTAGAAGATAAGGTTATAAATGAGATTGCCAAAGATCATGGTGTTTCGGCGGCCCAGGTCGTTTTGCGGTGGAATCTGCAAAAAGGTGTGATTGTAATCCCAGGTTCTAGCAATCCATTACACATTCGTGAAAACTTAGATCTCTTTGATTTTTATTTAACAGACGAGGAGATGTCTCGCATTAATGCCCTAGATCGTGGAGAAAAACACGATTGGTATTAAAAGTTAAAAAAGCCCCAGAAGAGGGGCTTTTTCAAACTAAGAAAATTGTTAAGCTTCTTGATCTTTTTGATCCTCATTTTGACTTGCCTCATCAGATTTCAAAGGCAAATTTTTAGGATCTAAATTAACATCTTTAAGCTCTTCTTTTAGCGCATTTTTTTCAAGGCGCTCTTTGACAGGCTCAAAGAGGAGCTTAGCAACATCGTCAAAGCGGTCAGCATAGTAGAAGGTTACTCCTTCAGAAACTTCTTTTGGAAGCTCCTTAACATCTCCCTCATTAGCTTTTGGCACGATGATGGAGAAAATTCCCATGCGCCTCGCCGCAATAACTTTTTCGCGGATCCCGCCAATGGCCAAAACCTCTCCGGTTAGGGAGAGCTCACCTGTCATGGCATAGCCTTGTTTAGGAGCTAAGCCTAAGGCTAGGGAGAGTAACGAGGTTGCCATGGTCACGCCTGCGCTTGGGCCATCTTTCGGAGTGGCACCTTCAGGGACGTGGAGGTGAACGGTTGCCTTCTTAAAAAAGTCTTGATTTTTTTTACCTAAATAAAGGCTAGCTTTGGATTGAATAAAGCTGTAGGCAATTTGAGCAGACTCCTTCATGACATCGCCAAGAGATCCTGTCAGCGAAAATCCTTTTGACTCGCGATGAATTAGTGAGGACTCAATTGGTAAAGTAGCCCCACCCACTGAAGTCCAAGCAAGGCCGGTCATAACACCTACACCTGCAATTTGTTTTTCACGCCTAAATGGTGCTGCGCCTAAAAGCTCCTCAAGCTCTTCAGGTTTGATGGTAATGTTGCCTTGTCCCTCAACAATTTTAACAGCAGCCTTTCTTATGAGCTTGGCAATTGCTCTTTCAAGCGATCTTACGCCACTTTCTCTTGCATACTCCTCTATGATTTTCATTAAGGTCTCATCTGGGATCTTAACTTGAGTCTTTTTCAAGGATGCGTCCTTTAGCGCACGTGGCAAAAGATGCTTTTTAGTAATTTGCAATTTTTCCTCGGCTAAATAACCTGAGAGGCGAATAGGATCCATACGATCTAGCAATGGCAAAGGGATGCTGTCAGTGGTGTTTGCCGTGCAGATGAATAAGCAGTTACTTAAATCAAGTCTTTCATCAAGATAATGATCCAAGAAATTAGAATTTTGCTCTGGATCTAAAGTCTCAAGTAATGCTGCTGCAGGATCTCCTTGATAGGAGTGACTTAATTTGTCTACCTCATCAAGCATGATCACAGGATTCATAACCTTACTTTCACGTAGCGCTTGCACCATCTTACCTGGCATAGATCCTATGTAGGTTTTGCGATGTCCCTTAATCACTGACTCATCGTCCACACCACCTAAAGAGAGTCTGAAGAATGGACGATTTAAAGCTTTGGCAATTGACTTACCAATAGAGGTCTTACCAACACCTGGAGGTCCTACAAAGAGCATGATTGACCCTTTAGTCTCTCCTTTTAAGGCACCTAAAGCTAAAAACTCAATGATTCTATCTTTAACATCTTTCAGGCCCTCATGATCTTTATCTAAGATCTCGCGAGCTTTAGGCAGAGAGATGTTTTCTTTGGCAAATTTGCCAAAAGGAATAGTAGTTACTACATCAAGGTAATTGCGCGTTACAGCGTACTCAGGAGAGCCTGACTCTAAAACCTGTAATTTTTTCATCTCGCTTTGATAGCGCTCTTTGATGTTGGCCGGGAACTTAAGTTTTTTAGCGCGTTTTTCAAATTCTTTGGTGTCAGCGCTCTTGTCATCCATCTTAAGACCAAGCTCAGTTTGGATCTCTTTAAGTTGTTCTTTCAAAAAGAAATCTTTTTGCTTTTTAGTTAAGCGCTCAGCTACTGCGGACTTTATCTTATCCTGTAGGTGCGCAGCTTTTAGCTCATACTGAATTAAGTTTAGGGACTCTTTAAGCCTTGGTAGGAGCTCAATGGTATCTAAGATCTTTTGTAGATCTGATGCAGGCCCTGAGGTAATTGAGGCAGCACAGTCGGCAAGCATTGATGGATCATTTTGATTAAAGCGCAACAAATACTGCCGCATCTCATCAGTGTAGAGCGGATTTAGAGGCAAAAGCTCTTGAATAGAGGCCACCAAAGTCATGGCATAGCCTCTAATTTCCACAGCGCGCTCATCGTCGGTTGGGAAGGTTTGAGGTTCTGGGAAAGTGACTTTTGCTAAAGATTCTGTTTTAAAATCAAGCCATTTTTCAATTTGCACACGGCAAATGCCTTCACCTATAAAGTGGATCTCACCACCTCCAACCTTGGCGTGTAAAAGTCTTACGACGCAACCTGTTTTTGGGTAATCATCGGGGGTCAAAATTTTCTTGTTAGTTGATTTTTCTCCAACTGAGAAAACTGCAAAAAGCTTGCTTTCGGTTTGTGCAATTTTGGTGATCGTGTCCTCCCACTCTGCTGAGAGTTGTACTGGTGTGATCTGAGAGGGCATGATTGGACGCCCAAAAATTGGGATCACAAACATCTCGGTGGGCATTTTCCCTGTTTCTTCTTTGCCCTTTGGGGTCACCTCAACGGTTTCAACCTCCACTTCAGGAACAGCATCTAAAGTTTGATCCTTGTTGTCACTCATTTTTTTATCCTGTCTCAACACACTACCAAAGTTATATGGAGGCGAAAGTTAATTTTTTCAAGGGTAATTTTAATTTTTGTTGTTAACTAAAAGCTTTAAGATCAAGCTTAATCCCTGATCAAGACTTTGCTCGTCAAAATCAAAAGCACTGTGATGATGCCCGTTTTTTAAATTCGATCCTATAACAAAGTAAATACCAAGTCCTCCTGAATCTTGCACTTTATCAATAAGCAAAGAGGCATCTTCAGAGGCGTTAAAATCAAAATTTGGCGTAACTTGTAAAGAGGCATCAAGAGCTGCTTGTTTTACCTTGGCAATCAATTCTGCATCACTTTTAATTTCAGTGGCAAAACCCACTACTTTAAAGTTGTAAAGCAATGAGGGAGTCTCTTTTTTAATGCCATCTAAAAGATCATTGATTTGCATTTCAAAGGCTTTTAATTGCGCTTGCGAGAGGGAGCGGAGCTCACCTTCAGCCGCGGCAAAATCTGGGATGATGTTACGCGCCCCTGGTGCTTGTAGATTTGAGAAATTGATAAGTCTTCCTGAGTCAATTTCCATTAAATCTAAAGACTTACTTATAAAATCAGCTAAAGCCTTTACCGCGTTAACTCCGTTTTGTGGTTTACCTGCGTGTGCTTTTTTGCCTAAAAAACTTACATCAAATTTTAAGGTGGGCAAAAATTTATCTACTTTCGGTGCAATAAGCCCTGAGGGCAAACCCATACCTAAGTGATAACAATAGATCTCATCAATGTTGTCCATAAATGAGCTTAGGGCGAGAAATCTTGCACCTTGACAGCCTTCTTCAGCACTTTGGAAAATGACTCGAAGCTCTTTAACTCCATTTTTAATTAAGTCATCTTTAACAAGCGGCACCATTTCACATAAACTTAGAGCAATAGCCATATGTCCATCATGAGCACAGGCGTGGGTGCATGAGGTTGCCGAGACGAAACCTAAGATTTTAGGCAGATGATCTGAGCTTTGATCTTCCACAATTGGCAGAGCATCCATGTCAGAGCGGATTGCAATGACTTTGCCTTGCTCTTGTAAGTTAAATCTTACACATAAAGATGGGATGACAATTTCTTTACCTAGGACAAAGTGTTTGACTTCCTCTTGTGGAAGGTAATCACTAAGCTTTATCCCGCCTTTAAGGCTTATCTTTTGCGCTTGAGTTGTATCAATAAAAGATAAATTGGCTCCTTCTAAATTTTGAGTATGACGTACTAGGTAATTCAATGTTTGCCACTCATTGAAGCCACTTTCTGCGATTTGATGTAGTGCGCGTCTGTGGGTAATTAATTTGTCATGTAGATTTTCTGTCATAGCAAGTTCCTCAATCATTTAAGCTATTGTGCGACAAATTAAGTGATTAAGGTAGAGCTTTTAAAAAATAAAAGGAGATAAAAAAGAAAAGCCACCTTGAAAATCAAAGTGGCCAAAGAAAAGGTTACGAAGTACTACGGTTAGCGGATATTTAAAATTGAATCCATTACTGTATTTTGAGTCTGCAGTGACTGAGCATTAGCCTGATAGTTACGCTGACCAATGATGAGATCTACTAATTGCGTTGTAAGATCAACGTTTGACTCCTCAAGGTTAGCACCTTTAATGGCTCCAGCACCACCGCGATTGGCCTCTTTTGGTGTTGGCTCACCGGAGGCTAGTGATTGCTTCCACTGAGTATCACCAACTTTGGTTAAGCCTTGGCAGTTGGCAAAATCTGCCATCGCAATCTTAGCAATGCTAATGTATTGGCCATTGGTGTATTCAGCCTGTAAGATACCATCTTCACTTACGGTTACACCAACTAAAATGCCAGTTGAGTAGCCATCATTAGTTGGGGAGATATTTACGGTAAATGAGGAGCTACCATATTGAGTGGCCTCAAAATCAAGATGTACATCTTGAGTTGGATCAACACCTCCTCCCATGGCTGAATGTAAGCTACCATTGGTGTCGTAGTGAGGAGAATCCTCAGCTGCAGTTCTTGGAGATTTGTAAACGCCATCGTTACTTAAAAATAGTGCGGATGGTACCATTTCCTTCATTTGTCCGTCTGGTCCAAAGGTCATTTGGAAACCATAGAAAGTTGTACCATCAATTGATGAGTTATCATCATTGACTACCATGCGAACAGGATTTTGTCCATTAGCATTGGCAACGTCAACAGGCTCACCATCAAGATAAGTGATGACATTCCAAGTTGTTGTATTATCATCATTTTCAGTCATCTTCATCATGTAATAGGTGAGTGTATGGGCACCACCTAAAGAATCATGAATGGTTTGAGAAGTAGAGCAAGTGTAGGTGTCGGAATCTTCAGGATCGAAAGCCACATTCCAACTTTCCCAACCGGTAACACCATTGTAATTTTCATCTACAGCAAAACCACCATTGACAGGTTCTGCAACGCAGTCTTTACTTGCCGGTAAGTTAACACCAATACCTATGTTGGAAGATGCGCGTGGAGCACCAGTGTCCTCTGGAATGTGAATGGAGTGAGTGGAGTTAATGTCTAAAGCTGCCGCATCACCATTGTCATTGACATCCCAGCCTTGAAGGTAATCGCCTTGGGCAGTCACAATGTAACCTTGATTGTTGATCTGGAAGGCACCAGCGCGAGTGTAGGTTCTATCTCCAGAAACATTAGTACCACCAGGGGCATTGTTCTGATTAGAGAGTACAAAGAAACCATTGCCTTGAATTGCCATATCAAGGTTGTTGCCCGTGTCACCAGAAAGGTTACCTTGGACAAATTGTTGAGAAACTGAAGTTGCTTGAGAGCCCATGCCTACGGCAGTTTTGCTGTTGGTGAAAATACTGCTTGAATAGACATCAGCAAATTCAGCTCTTGAGCGCTTAAAGCCAATGGTATTGGCGTTAGCGATATTATTAGAGGTGACATCGAGATACTTTTGCGAGTTTCTCACACCTGAAATAGAAATACCAAACATAATTTCACTCCGTAACCAAAAAAATTTAGATTTTTTCTCTTCCTGAGCGCCTCTTTTAGAGGACTAATATTTTTTGATCTTTAAATCAAAGCTCGTGCCAAGATTAAAGATTTTGATTTATAAGCGCTTTTTGGAAGGTTGAGAGATGAAGATGAAAATAAAGTGTGAGATTTTAAAGTCTTAGGCGGCAAGTTTTGCCACCTAAATTTTGAGTTTAATAAAGTTTAGATTTGACGGGCTTTGATCCTAAGCTTTTTATCTTGCTTATTTTTACTTCTAAGCTCTAAGGCATTTTTAAATGCAATGAGCATCGCCAGGATGAAAAAGCCACCAGGAGGCAAAATGGCAATTAAATAAGTTGCACTCTCATTTAAAAGATGGACTTCCAAAGCTTGTGCCCAAGGGCCTAGAAGCTCGGAGGCTCCCATGAAAAAGGTGCCAGAACCCAAAATCTCGCGAATGGAGCCTAAAACAAAAAGCACAAGCGAAAAGCCAATGCCGCAGGAGAGCGCATCGACAGCTGAGCTTAAAGGACCATTGCGACCTGCAAAGGCTTCGGCACGGCCCATGATGATGCAGTTGGTGACAATCAAGGAGAGGTAAATGCCTAACTGATCATAAAGGGCGGGGAAATAAGCCTCAACTTCAAAACGTACCACAGTCACTAAAGTAGCAATTAAGGCCACGTAAATTGGAATGCGTACTTCTCGTAGGATAAAATGGCGTAACAAGGAAATGATAAGTGAGCTTAAAACAACCACTAAAGTTGTGGCAATTCCAAGACCTAGGGCAGAGGCTGCGGTCGTGGTGACTGCAAGGAGTGGGCACATACCTAAGAGTTGGCATAAGCCTGGGTTTTCCTTCCACAAACCTTTTGCCACAATGCTTAAAAGTGAGGGGCCTTTTTTTACCTTTTTAAGTTTTTCGTTACGCTCTGCGTGTAAGGTGCCTTCAACAGTTTCTTTAAAATCGCTCATGTTGTCTCCTAATTGCGGCATTGAGGCAGGTTTTTAAAATCAAGATCATGTAGAGCCTCAAGTGCATCGTGAGAGGCTAAGATGATGGCACGGGAGGTTACGGTAGCGCCTGTAATGTAATCAAAATCGCCACCAAATTTTTTCACCTCAAAGTTAGCATCATCTTTACCCAAACCATTTAAAGCCTCTAAAAAATTGCCATGTTTTCTGTCAACTTTATCGCCTAAGCCTGGGGTTTCCTTGGAGAGGGCAATGTCGATGCGATGGATTTTTTGGTTTTTATCAAAACCTCCTACTAAAATTAAAGGATTTGAGTAACCACGTGAGGTGGCAAAAAGCATGATGGTACCAACCTCTTGCCCTTCTTGCGTGGCTTTTAAGATGCGCATATTTTGACCTACTCTTGGATCTGATAACAGGCGACACTCAAGGCTAAAGTCCACATTGGCTTTAAGAGGTAGCAGTTGGGATACTTGGGCATTAATGCGCTCGTTGTTGTTTTTGGCAATTAGATCGGAAGTGCGTAGACTTGCGTACAAAATTAAAAAGACGCACAAAGCACCAGTTACGGCCAAAGCAAGACCTGCACCCACGGCGCGTTTAAAATTATTTTTAGCCATTAATCAAGCCCTCCTTTGCGATAGCCAATGCCAAAGGGGCGGCGTCTTGTAAGCACATCAATAAGGGGTGCTGCGGCATTAGAGAGCATTACGGCAAAGGCGACAGAGTCAGAGTATGAGCCGTTTATACGAATTAAGATTAGCAAACAGCCGCTTAAAATTGCAAAGAGGATGCGCCCTTTGGAGGTGCCACAATTGGTTACAGGATCGGTGATGATAAAGAACGCTCCAAGCATTGTGCCACCAAACAAAAGATGCTCTAGGGCACTAATTGAGGCTGTAGGATCTAAAAAGTGCCAAAGACCTCCTAAACTGCCTACTGTAAGCAAAAAGGCAAGCGGCATCTGAAAGAGGATAATCTTAAAGATGATTAAAAATAATCCGCCTACAGTAATGGCAATTGCTAAACACAGATAGGCAAAGTAATCGTCTGAGGTAAAGTTTGTCGTTTTAATTTCATTTACGGTTCCAGCCTTTCTTGCCGTTTTAATGCTCTCAAGGAAGGTTGCACCAGTTAAAACATCAGGATTCTCTTTAAGACTTACAATCTCATCATAGATGACTTTAGGATTATCGCCCATGAAGATCACACCTGCAGTTTTATCAATGGTGGCAACTTTTAAAGCGGCAGGGGCTGGGGTGAGCCAAGTTGAGTAAAAGACCCCTGGAGCTGAAATTACCAAGAAAATAAAACCTGCCATCGCCGGGTTGAAAATATTCATGCCCAAACCACCGAAGACTTGTTTTACGATGACAATAGCAAAGAAAGTTGCGGCAATGCTTAAATGCCAAGGCAAAAGCGGAGGGATGGTCAAGGCTAAAATTGCCGCGGTAACAATACCTGATAAGTCTTTGGCGGCAAGTTTTAAGTTTTTTGATCTTAAAGCGGCACAAATTAATTCTAAGATGTAGGCTGTAAGAGCGCAGAGTAAAAATTGCCAGATTAGCGCAAAGCCAAAAAAGTAGATTACTGTGCCATAAGCAGGGATAAGCGCGATTAAGACATAAAGCATAATCTTTTGTGTCGTCATCGGCGCATGTAAATGAGGAGCGGCCTCAATGCCTAAATTTTGTTTGGCGCTTTGAACCGTAATTTGCATTAGTGTTGCTCTCTATTAGTAAGTTTTAAAGCCTTAGGTAACTTTGGAGCTTCTTTTTGCTCCTGCCATGATTCAAGATAGCGAGGTTTTTTAACCTCAGCTACGACAATAGGCTCCAAAGGTGGATTTTCAACCTTTAAAAGTGAGCCTTTATCAATAATTTGAGGCTCAGTCCACGGGTTTTGAATTTGGGCAATCTTAGGTACTGCACCACGTCTTAAGCTAAAGGGTAGAGCGTTGTCCTCTTTTAAAGGTGCTTTTTGAGGATCTTGAGACTTAGGGGTCTTAGTTGCCTCTAAATTTAAGACTATTTTTGAGGTGGGTTTAAGCTCTTGACTTAAGTTTACTACCTCATCTTTTGCCTGATTTACTTCAGTTTCAGGCAGAGCACCTACAATCTTATTTACTTGCAAAGGCGCTTTGCTGTCATTTTGCGCGTTTTCAAGTCTTTTTGCAGCACGAGCGCGGGCGCCCTCTAAGGCTTGAGCACGACGCGCGGCAAGATCGTTGTCTTGAGCAGGAGCACCACCTTGTTCTTTAAGCTTCTTTTGGGCAGCAATGCGCGCAAGAGCGGCCTTCTTTTTCTCCTCGCGAATGCGCGCCTCTTCTTTTAAGCGTGCCTCTTTTGCATTCATGCGCTCTTTGATGACATCCGTGCGCTTTTGATTGTCCTTTATGATGTGCAAAATAGCCTTTTCACGTCTAAATTGCATGGTCAAAGGAATGCGTGAGGGGCACACATAAGCGCAACAACCACATTCCGTGCAATCCATGATGCCACATTTTAAAGCCTCAGGATGTTTTGAGGCCTTAGAGAGGGCATACATCTTATAAGGGGTCAGCCTTGATGGGCAGACTCTTGCGCAGCGCCCGCAGCGAATGCAGTTTTGACTCTCACTTGCAAGAGGCACTTCCTTTTGTGAAGGAGTGAAAACACAAGTGGCGCTTTTAGTAATCGGCACATCAATTGATGGTAGGGTAAAACCCATAAAAGGTCCGCCTAAAATGATCCTTTGTCTGCGCTCTGGATTTAATTTAAAAGCATTTAAGACAAAACGCACTGAAGTGCCAAGTCTTACCCAGGCATTGCCTTTTTTGTGTAGGCTCTCACCGTCTACAGTTACCACGCGGCGAATTAAAGGTATGCCATCAATAACGGCTTGTTTTACAGCAAAGACGGTTTCAACATTGTCTACCACGATGCCACAATCTGAGGTGTGGGCGTCATAGGGGATCTCAATGCCGGTTACAATCTTAATTAAATTGCGCGCCGCACCTGATGGATAAACGGTAGGTAAGGCGCGAACTTGAATGTCTTGATGTCCTTCAATGGCCTTTTTCATGGCTGCAATGGCTTTGGGCTTATTATCTTCGATGGCAATTAATGAGACTTTTGGCTTTAGAATGTGTTTTATGACCTCAATGCCTTCAACGATTTCCAAGGCCTTCTCTTGCATAAGCCTATCATCACAAGTGGCAACTGGCTCACACTCACAGCCATTGACAATAAAAATGCTACAAGTATTGCCATCCATAATGGCAGAGCCAAGCTTTGCGGCGGTTTGAAATTGCGCACCACCTAAGCCTTCCACACCATAAAGTCTGATGCGCTCTAATAACACTTTTGGATCTTCATGTTGCCAATTTAGCATCGGTTGAGGATCTACTTTGGCATCTAAAAGATCTGGTTTTATAACAATGCAAAGTCCCGTGTAGCCTGAGGGGTGCGGCAAAACTTGCTGTGAAATAGATAAAATATGCCCAGAGGTTGAGGCATGCAGTGGGACTAAACGCCCAGGACCTGGTCTTGTTAAAGGCTGTCCTGCTTTAACGTATTCGCCAACGGTTACTAAAATCTCACCGCCTTTTCCTAAGTGACGATCTACAGGGAGAGTAATTAATGATGGGATCCCAAGCTCAATAATAGGTAAATCTGAGGTGTTTTTGTGCTCTTCTGGATAAATACCACCAAAGAATTTCCAAATCTTGCCACTTAAAATCTTAGTTAATTGCTTTGTCTTAGCCATTATTTACCCCCTGTGATGCGAATGGACTTAATGTCCCAGTTAAAATTAGCTGGGGTAGGCTCAAGTTTGATCATCTCAATGCACTCTTCAGGACAGGTTTTCACACATTCGCCACAGCCGGTGCAAAGCTCAGGATCGACACTGTGGGTTTGGCGAATGGCACCGTTGATGGCATCAACCGGGCAGACTCTTGCACAACGTGAGCAACCGGTACATGGGCTTTTATGGATAAAAGCCACTGTTCTTGGCATGAAAAGATAGTCATCGCCATCTTCATCTTGAGGAGGCTCAATACCTAAAATTGATGCTAAAGCCTCAATGGTATCAGGTCCTCCTGGAATGCATTTGTTGCAGGTAACCTCACCGTGCGCGAGAGCTTTAGCGTAGGCTTCACAGCCTGGATAGCCACATTGGGCACATTGAGCACCTGGGAGGGCGGCATTTAATTTGGCAACTAAATCATCCTCAGTGTTTGTTTGTTGGGCGTTTTTTGAAAGATAGGAGAGGATCACCCCACAGACTAGAAGCACTGCGGCAAAGGCTAAAATGAAATTTAGGCTTGAGCTTTCGAGTATCATATGGCAGTTCCTGCAAATCCTGCAAAGCCCATAAAGGCAAGTGACATTAAACCTGCGGCAATTAGCGCAATGGCAGTGCCTTTAAAGGGAGCTGGGACATCTGAAATGGCAAGGCGCTCGCGCATAGCGGCAAATAAGGTTAAAACTAAGGTAAAACCGGTGCCCGCGCCTGCGGCATAAATAACTGATTCAATAAAGTTTTGCTCTAAGGAGGCATTTAAAAGTACTAAGCCTAAAACAATACAATTGGTGGTAATTAGAGGTAGGTAAATGCCTAAGGACTGATAGAGTGAGAAGGCATAGCGGGCCATAAAAATTTCCACTAATTGCACAGCCACGGCAATAATGATGATGTCAGCGATTAGATCAAGCTCGCGAAGGCCTAGCGGATCTAAGATTAAATTGTTTACCCCATAGCAGGAGGCGGCAGCTAGAATTAAGACAAAAGTGGTCGCCCCGCCCATACCTAAGGCTGCTGAGAGGTGATTTGAAACACCAATAAAAGGGCATAAGCCTAAAAAGCGCGAGAGTACAAAATTGTTGACAATCGCCGCTGAGAAAAACAAAATTAATGCGTCTGTCACTTTTTTAATCCAAATTAAGTTAGAGCTATGACATCATACTCTTAAAAGAGCTACCAACATGTGCGAAAAAATTTCATCTTGCTTTACTATAGAGCAAAGACAAGAGCTATTCGCTCTTTTACAACAAGAACATCCAAATCCTAAAAGTGAGCTTAATTATAAAAATAATTTTGAGCTCCTCTGTGCGGTAATGCTTTCAGCTCAAGCTACCGACAAATCAGTAAATAAAGCCACTCCTCAATTATTTGCTAAAGCACCAGATGCCGCTTCCATGGCAGCTTTAGGTGAAGAGGGCATTGCCCCTTACATTAAGCAAATTGGGCTTTGGCGTTCTAAAGCGCGCAATTTAGCACAGACTGCCTATATTTTGCAAAAGGATTATCAAGGTCAGGTGCCAGGTGAGTACAAGTTATTAGTAAAGTTGCCAGGAGTTGGCTCTAAAACTGCAAAAGTGGTGCTCAATGTGGGCTTTAATTTGCCATATATTGCAGTGGATACCCATATTTTCAGAGTCTGTAAGCGTACAGGTTTGTGTCCCTATAAAACTTTAAAAGAGGTTGAAAAAAATTTGCCAGATTTGGTGCCGCAAGAGTTTTTACAAAACGCGCATCATTATTTGCTTTTGCATGGCAGATATGTGTGTAAGGCAAGAAATCCAAGTTGTGAAACTTGCCTTATAAATGGGCTTTGTAAAAAACTTTTTGACTAAGCTTTAAGTTGTATTTTGAATCCTTTAACTCTGTGAATCACCCATAACCTAAAGGTTAAGGGCTTCTTCCTGCTTCAAAGACTTCCTAACGGTTATCTCCACAGGC
>CALXNU010000032.1 GCA_944389835.1 uncultured Succinivibrionaceae bacterium | reverse complement strand
ATTGCGTTCTTATCTGTAAATGTGCATTTGTCTTCTTTGAGAAAATCATCTTTATAATTATGGAATTGCTCGACCTGTTATGTGATCTTTCGTATTACAGGTCGAAGATGGTCTACACCTTTTTAAAGACCAATTCCTCGGCGAAGACAAGTGTACTTTTATGGATAAGAACGCCATTCAGGTCATGGCGATCTTCAATAACGTCGCTTACGCCCTTTACAGAGTGGCCTCGGCATTCTTTGAACATCCTAGTATGGCATTTACTAAATACCAATATAAGAACTGCCCTGAAAAGCTTCTAGCGCAGCTACTTCCATTAACCAAAAAGGCCAACATTACTGCTCTACTTAAGGATAATATGCGCGGCAGGAAGAAAGCCAAGGCTAAAGCTTAACTGTCAACGGTCCAAGGCCCCCAACCCCTCGTTAAAGGGGTCGATTTAAAAATAGTACTTTTAAACAGGCTTCGCCCTGAAAAGCTCTTTGAAAATTAAGTTAAAATATTTTTTGATTCGTAACTGCTATTCCAACCTCTATTGCCGGACGTTATGAAGTAATCGCTACCACCCTTTATGCCACCATGATGGGTGCCATTCCTGATTTTAACAATGGCTCAGTGATTGCTTTGGCCATGTTAATTCCGTCGATTATTTCGGTGATTATCTTAAGACAATGCAGTAAGCTTAATTTTAGATACTCAAAGATCTCAAAAGAGCCGCCAGCACCTTATATGCCACGCGATCTAGGCTTTGGTTTGTTCTATCTTTTACTCTCCTTAGTCTTAATTAGCGTCTTTGCCATTATCTTTATCGTCCCATTTGTCAAAAGCTGGCCATATCAAGCCTACTTTACCACTGAGACTATTGTGCGCGTCTTCCGTGAAAACGCCATCTTAGATACTTACTTAAACTCCCTCTATGTCGCAACTTTAAGTGCCTTCTTTGGAACTTGCGTGTGCTATTTAGCAGGTATGGTCAATGCAAGATCTAAGCTTAAGCCTTGGTGCAAGGCAATTATGGATCTGTTTGCGATGGTCACTAACACGGTGCCTGGCATGGTGTTAGGTGTGGGCTTCTTATTTGCCTTCTCTGGCACCTCACTTGCAAATACCTTTGCTATTATCATCATCGCAAATATCGTCCACTTTTTCACCACTCCTTATCTTATGGCCCAACAGGCCTTCTCAAAGATGAATGCAGGATTTGAAACAACAGCAGCTTTAATGGGAGATACCTGGTTTCAAACCTTAAGACGGGTGGTAATTCCAAATAGTATGGGAACTATCTTACAGATGTTCTCCTACCTCTTTGTCAACTCCATGGTCACCATTTCTGCCATCGTCTTCTTAGTTGGTGCTTACACTCAAGTTACCACCTCAAAGATCAAAGAGTTGCAATACTTTGAAAAATTCGACGCCATCTTCACGCTCTCGGTTTTGATTTTCTTAACCAACGTGGTGGTGAAACTTTTAATCGATGGTTACGGTGCCTATCAGCATCGCCATCTCAAAAAATCATAACTTAAAGGAAAAAATATCATGAAAAACTTTTTTAAAGTAAGTGCCTTAGCCTTTGCCTCCGCTGCTTTTGCAGAAGGTGAGGTCGTAATTTACACCAATTCAGATGAAGAGGCTCAAGTTGCCATGCGTGAGGCCTTAGATGCTAACGGCTTTGAAGGCAAGTACCTTTTACAATCCTTTGGTACCTCTGAGTTAGGTGGCAGATTAATGGCCGAAGGCAAGAACATTGAGGCTGACATCATCACCTTAAGTACTTATTATTTAGACTCCGTTCAAGCTAAAGATAAGATCTTCGCCGATTTAACCTTCGATCACGAAGCAATTGATGGCAATACCGTCTCTTTCTATGCTCCAATCTTAGGTAACACCGGTGCTATGTTCATCAACACTGAAGTTTTAGCCGATGATGGATTAGAAGCTCCAAAGAGCTTAAAGGATTTAGCCGATCCTAAGTATGAAGGTCACATTTCAGTACCAGATATCACTGGTTCTTCTACTTCTTGGCTTATGACTCAAGCTTTAATTGATGCCTACGGTGAGGCTGAGGGTGTCAAGCTTGTCCAAGCTATTGAGAAGAATGCAGGTGATCATCTTGAAATGTCAGGCTCTGCTCCTTTAAAGAAGATTAGAGCAGGTGAGGTTGCAGTAGGCTTTGGTTTACGCCATCAGGCTGTAGCTGACAAGAAGCAAGGCTTACCTATTGACTATATTGACCCAACTGAGGGTAACTTCACTTTAACTGAAGCTTTAGCTGTAGTTGATAAGGGTGATAAGACCAATCCTGAGGCGATGAAGGTTGCCGAGTGCATTATCAAAAACGCCCGCGCTAAGTTAATTCAATACTATCCAGTAGCCCTCTATAAGGGTGAGACTGTAGCTGATGAGTTAAAGCCTGCTCACTCTAAGGCCTTTAAGGAAAAACTTTCGGTTGAACTTTTACAAAAGCACCAAAATTTAGTTAAGGGTAAGAACTAAAAAATGATTGAAGATCGAAACACTTATAAGCTTTTAACCCCAGGTCCTTTAACCACTACTCCAACGGTTAAAGAGGCCATGTTAATT
Organism: uncultured Succinivibrionaceae bacterium; assembly: GCA_944389835.1. Taxonomy (GTDB): domain Bacteria; phylum Pseudomonadota; class Gammaproteobacteria; order Enterobacterales; family Succinivibrionaceae; genus Avisuccinivibrio_A. The sequence continues at coordinate 20,810 of CALXNU010000032.1, read as the reverse complement.
GACCGCTGCACTTGGGATAAAGACTATAACGATATTACTCAAGATATTAGAGCTCGTCTTTTAAAGTTAGCTCATGCCGATAACGGTGATTACACCACCGTTTTAATGCAAGGCAGTGGCACTTTTGGTGTAGAGTCTGTATTAACCTCTATTCCAAGCAAAGATGATGTAGTCTTAGTCTTAGTTAATGGTGCTTACTCAAAGCGTATGCTTGAGATCTTAACTTATCAAGAAGTCAAATTTGAAAAGCTTGAGTTTGCCTATAACGAGATCCCAGATGCTGCACAGGTTGCTGAATTTTTAGATGAGCACCCTGAGATCACCATAATTTCAATGGTGCACTCTGAGACTACTTCAGGTCTTTTAAATAACATTGAAGCCATTGGCAAAATCGCCAAAGAGCGCAATCTCTTATTTATCGTCGATGCCATGAGCTCTTTTGGTGGCGTAGATATCAATGTCCCAGAACTTGGCATTGACTTTATCGTCTCCTCTGCCAACAAGTGCATTCAAGGCGTACCAGGCTTCTCCTTTGTAGTTGCAAATAAGAAGGCCTTAGAGCAAAGCTGTGGTAATGCTAGATCTTTATCATTAGATCTTTACGCTCAATACTTAACCATGGAAAAAGATGGTGGTAAGTGGCGTTTTACCTCACCTACCCATGTCGTGGCAGCCTTCCATCAAGCTTTAATTGAGTTAGATAAAGAAGGTGGCATTAATGAGCGTCATACTCGCTATCAAAGCTGCAATAAAGCTTTGCGTGAGGGTATGCAAGCTTTGGGCTTTAAGCCTTATATTAAAGATGAAGATCAAGGTCCAATTATTACTACCTTCTTCTATCCAGAAGGCTTTAAGGTCAACTTCCATGAGATGCATCAATACTTAAAAGAGCATGGCTATGTCATCTACCCAGGTAAGCTTACTGATGCTGAGATCTTCCGCTTAGGTAATATCGGTGAGATTTACCCTGAGGATGTAACTAAGATTGTGGCCCTCTTTAAGGCTTATGTGGAGAAAGTAAATGGCTAAGCTTAAGTGTGTAATTTTCGACTGGGCAGGTACCACCGTAGATTTTGGCTCCATGTCTCCAGTTGAGGCCTTCAGAGTAGCCTTTAAAGAAAAAGGCCTTGAGGTTTTTGATGATGAAATAAGAGCACCAATGGGTCTTTTAAAGCGTGATCATATTAAGACCATGCTTAATATGCCACGTATTGCCTCTTTATTTAAAGCAAAATTTGGCCATGAGGCAACCTCACAAAACATTGATGAAATTTATGAGGTTTTTGAGCCTTCTTTAATGAAGGTTTTAAAAGATTGCTCTCTTTTAAAGCCCTATGTTAAAGAGGCTATCTCATACCTTAAAGATCAAGGCATTGTCATAGGTTCTACTACAGGTTACACAAGCTCTATGATGCAAACTGTTACAGCTTGTGCCAAAGAGCAAGGTTATGAGCCTGATTCTATGGTCACCCCAGATGAAGTCCAAGGCAGAGGTCGTCCTTATCCTTATATGATCTTTGAGAACTTAAAGCGCTTAGGCGTCTCAAGTGTCAAAGAGTGTATCAAGATTGGCGATACCTTCTCAGATATTGATGAAGGTAAAAATGCAGGTCTTTTTACCGTCGGCGTCACTGAAGGAAGTTCCGTAATGGGACTTTCTCAAGCTCAATTTGATGCTTTAAGTGACAAAGAAAAAGAAGATCGTCATCTAAAAGCTGCTATGGCTTTTTATGATCATAAGGCAGATTTTGTCATTCGCAACTTAAGCGAAATTAATCTTGTCCAACGCGTGTTTGAAAACCGCGTGTAAAACACCTAAAGAAGCTCAAGCCCCGCTTTAGTGGGGCTTTATTTTTTACTTTAGAAAATCTTCGCGAATTGGGGTAAAGATATCTAAAAGCCCCCCTTCTTCTAAACATTTGCAACCGTGAATGACATTAGGCTTTTTGTATAAGGTATCGCCTGTTTTTACAATATGGGTAACCCCGTCAATGGTAAACTCAAAACTTCCTTTTAAAACGTAGGTTAATTGCTCGTGCGGGTGGGAGTGTAAGGCACCAATTGCGCCTTTTTCAAAATGATTTTCAACAGCCATTAAAGAGCCTTGTGAGGCTAAAATTGCACGTTTGACCCCATTGCCTAAATCTTCAAATTTGGCATCTTGTTTAAAACAAAACATAAAAAAATCCTCCCTTTGCAAGAGGATCATTTTAGTACTATTCTTTAGTGGTGATCAAGATTGTAAGATTGCGAGCACAACGCGTTAAAACGTCAACTGCATCTTTTAACTTCTCGTCATCAAATTCTTTATCAAAGATGACTTCAATCGTGCCAAAGAACTCACTATCTTTCATATATAAAGGTACGGCAATGACGCGACTTTTAGTAAAGTCTTCATTATCAGTGGCAAAGCCACGATTTCTTATTGATTGAAGCTTTACCGTAAAATCATCAAAGGCCGCCCCTTCAAGATTTGCTTTAGCAAAGAAAGCATCGCGAGTTGCATCAGTGGTAAAGGCTAAAAGACAACGGCCCATCGCAGAATGGACTAAATCAATTTGTCCGCCTTCAACCGTTGGTACATCAATTGCACAATTTGGGGCTAATTTCTTTAAGACATAGTAACCTGTGCCCTTATCGACCACGCCAAAATGTACCGCTTGGCAGTCTAGCATTTTAATAAGACCCTCAAAATGAGAGCTTAAAAAATCTCGATATTCAAAAGAGTTTAACGCACTGTAGCCAAAATCAACTAAACGCATCCACAAATGTAAACGCCCATCGCGACTTTGACGGATAAGACCTTGTTTTAACATTTCCTCAACTACAACATAAACTGTAGAGCGAGGCATATTAGTTTTAGTTACCGCCTCTGAGATAAAAAGCGGTCTTTCTTTTAACAGCTCTAAAATTGCTAAACAGCGATTTAAAGCAGGTACTCTAGATTTTTCCATAAGACAAGACTTCGTGAAAGTGATCTGACAAATCTTTTTAGTAAATTTAAAATAGGTTTTAAAAAAACCTATTCTTAGTGCTTAGTATAGCCGACTGTCCGACTAATTGGACAAATTAAAACATGATCAAGATCTCATTTTTATCTTTTAAGTGATCAATAGATCAGCATTTTTACCGTCTTTTTGCTTGTTCTTGTACAAATTATATCCAGCATATAAGACTTACTTTATTCCTTAACCAGGAATAATCATACCTTCATCGCGCATCTTAGCAATTTTATAGCGCAAGGTACGAGGTGAAATGCCAAGCTTTTCAGCAACTGCCTGACGATTGCCTTTAAACTCAATTAAAGCATCTAAAATAATTTGATATTCCTGAAGTTTAAGCTCCCCACCTAAGTTTTTGGGGATCTCTTGATTGCGAAGCTTATCCTCAAGCGGATCTACATAAGAATTTGCCTTGGTAGCCTCAGAGACTACTTCCTCCTGTCTTTGCTCAAGATTAACTTCAATGCCCTCATCAAAGCTTTTATTTTCAATAAAATCATCAAAGGAGGCTTCATCTAAAATTAAGCACGACTCATTAACCTCACCGTTTTCGGCTAAGATTAAAGCCCTTTGCATGACATTATCAAGCTCGCGCACGTTACCTGGCCAACTATAACTTTCAAGTTTAGCTTGTGCCTCTTTTGTTAAAGTTGGGATCATCAAAGATTGCTCTTTAGCATGACGCTGCAAGAAAAATTGCGCAAGTGGCACAATATCTAAAGGTCTTTTACACAAAGGCCGCCATTTAAGTGGAAAGACATTTAAACGATAGTAAAGATCTTCGCGAAACTTATGTGAGGCTACCGCTTCTTTTAAATCACGATTTGAGGTGGCAATCACGCGCACATCTAAGGATATGGTTTTGCGAGATCCTAATCTTTCAACTTCCTTTTCTTGTAACACACGCAAAAGTTTGGCCTGCAAGGAAAGATCCATCTCAGTTATTTCATCTAAAAGGATAGTTCCACCTTGGGCTTGCTCAAATTTACCAGGACAGGCTTGCACCGCTCCGGTAAAAGCGCCTTTTTCATAGCCAAATAAGGTTGACTCAAGCATAGTATCTGGAATGGCCGCACAGTTAATAGCCACAAAGGGTCCGTCTTTTCTTAAAGAGTTATCGTGCACATAACGTGATAAGACCTCTTTACCCGATCCTGAAGGTCCTGTGATCATCACCGTGGCATCAGTGGGGGCGACCTTTCTTGCAAGTTGTAAAAGCTCACCTGTAGATGGGTCTTGCCACACTGGCTCTTTTTTTACGATCCTCTTGACCGGTACATAACGTGAGACTTGATTTAATAAAACCTCTGGGGCAAAAGGTTTTGCCAAATAATCTACCGCCCCATCGCGCATGGCTTTGACGGCACCATTAATATTGGCATAAGCGGTCATCAAAAGTACCGGTAAATTGGAGTATTTTTCATTAATATTATTTAAAAGAGTATGACCGTCCATGCCGCCCATTTGAATATCGGAGATCACCATATCTACTTTGCGTTTGCCTAAGATCTCCAAAGCCTCCTCACCTGATGAGGCCTCCACACAGGCATAGCCTGTGAGCATTAAAGTATCAACAATTGCCTCTCTTAATTCATTATCGTCATCTACAATTAAAATCTGACTTTGATTTTGTGCCATACTCGCCCCCTAAACCTAAGTTAAGCTTAAGTCTACGTGATTTTTAAGCTTTTTTCCTTATTTTCTTAACAAAAATCTTATCTTAAACGACAATCACTTCAAGTTGGGCGTGCTTAAAACCCTCAATGGCAAGTGGTGAAATTCCATCATCGGTAATAATCACATCTAAATCTTGAGTAGGCACAGCCAAAAAGGTTGCCACATGGCCGTATTTTGAGGAATCAGAAATTAAAATTCTTTTTTGTGAGCTTGTAACTGCCGCTTGTTTTACCACAACTTTATTAGGATCTGGCGTGTAAATACCATGCAAATCAAAAGATGGCGTAGAAATAAAAGCCACATCAAAGGATAAAGAAGCTAAGGTATTAGCCGCTAAATGTCCTACAGTCGAGCAATTTTCTTTTTTTACCACCCCACCTATATGAATTAAATTATGTTTTGAATTATCTAAAAGATAATTTATAACCGCAAAATCATTTGAGACAATAGTAAGACCCTCAAAACGCTCTAAATTTTGCGCTAAAGCCAAAGAAGTAGTCCCGGCATCTAAATAAATACAGGCATTATCTTTAATAAAATCACAAGCTTTAAGTCCAATGCGCGCTTTCTCTTTGGCACATAAGGTCTCTTTTATTTGATGTGAAGGCTCACTTGTCACTCTTTTAGTAAGCTGCACACCACCTGAGACCGTCACCACTAAACCTTGTTTTTCTAAAAACTGCAAATCACGACGCACGGTCATATGTGACACATCAAGGGCTTGAACTAATTCATTAATACTAATTACGCCTTGTGCCTCTAATGCCTTTAAAATACTTTGTCTTCTTTGTGCTGGGATCATTGTATAACCACCTAAAAAACTCGTACTTAATATTGAGATATTTTAACAAATTTTCACAACCACAGAGCTATTTCGCATTTAAAACATTTCTGGTGCATTTCAATAAAATCCTAGACAAACTTTTTTTTAAACAACTTTTTACACTAAAACCGCAAAATTGTCTCAATTTTTCACAATCTTTTCTCTTTATCTAACATATTTTAACAGTTTATGATCTGTCTCACATATTTTCACGCTTAAACACCATAAAATCACAATTGTTATCATCTATGGATGCTTTTTTCACAGATTTACACAGGATTTCTTGGACTATGATTAAACTTGGTGTAATTGCCGATGATTTTACAGGCGGTACTGATATCGCCTCCTTCTTAGTCGCCGAAGGTCTTCCTACCCTACAGGTTATCGGCGTTCCAAAAGAGCCTTTAAATATTGAAGCTCAAGCGGTGGTGGTAAGTTTAAAAAGCCGCTCTTGTGAAAAAGAAATTGCCAAAGAAGAATCACTTAAAGCCTTAAGATGGCTTAAAAGCTTAGGCTGTGAACACTTTTTCTTTAAATATTGCTCAACTTTTGATAGCACAAAAGAAGGCAATATAGGTCCTGTAACCGATGCTCTCATGCAAGAGCTTAAGGTTAAAACTACCGTTTTATCACCTGCCTTGCCTGTAAATGGCCGTACCGTCTATCAAGGCTATTTATTTGTCAAAGGCCAATTAATCTCAGAATCTCCCATGAAGGATCATCCGCTAAACCCCATGAGAGACAGTAGCCTCGTGCGCCTTATGCAAATGCAAGCTCAAGGAAAATGCGCCATTGTAAATCATGACACTCTACAAAAAGGCCCTGAAGCTTTAAAAGAGGCCCTAAAGACTTTAGAACAACAAGGCTACAGTTACGTAAGTTTAGATGCCATTGATGAACATGATTTAGTTGTACAAGGCGAGGCTTTAAAAGATGCTACCTTAGTGACCGGCGGTTCAGGTCTTGGCATGGCTCTAGCTCGCGCTTTAGTAAAAGGTCAAAACGTTCATGCAGCAACTGATTTGGGCAAGCCAAACTATAGAAAAACTGTAGTGTTATCAGGCTCTTGCTCTGCTATGACCCAAGCTCAAGTTAAAGCTTATAGTAAAAAGGCCCCCTCCTTTGTAGTTGATATTGAACGCTGTGTCGGATCTGAAAGTGACACCCTCGCCTATGCCAAAGAGGTTTTAGACTTTGTCGTGAAAAACTCTCAAGGCGAAGGTCAAGATGCCGCCCTCGCACCTTTAGTTTATGCCACTCAAGATCCACAAAAACTACATCAAATCCAAGAAACCTATGGTGCTCAAACCTCTTCACAGGCCATTGAGCACTTTTTCTACACCTTAACCCAACTTTTAAAAGAGCAAGGTTTTGGCAAATTCGTCATTGCAGGTGGTGAAACCTCAGGACAGGTTACCAAGGCTTTAAATGTCAGTGGTTTTTATATCGGACCTAGCATTGCCCCAGGCGTGCCTTGGGTAAAAGCGATTAATGAAGATCTCTCTTTGGCCTTAAAGTCAGGCAACTTTGGTGAAGAGAATTTCTTTGAAGATGCACAAAGAGTTTAGGAGCAAATTATGGCAACACTTGATGAACTTAAAGATGAATTAATTCACATGGGTAAACTGCTTTTTAATCGCGGTTTAAGTAATGGCTCAGCAGGAAACCTCTCCTTAAGAGGACCTGACAATACTTTTATCCTAACCCCTACCGGTTGCTCATTAGGGGCGATTGAAAAAGACAAAATTTCTGTAATTGATGAAAATGGCAATTTACTTGAAGGGGCTAAACCTACTAAGGAATATCCATTCCATTTGGCCTATTACAAAGTAAATCCAAGTGTGAACGCCATTGTGCACACTCACTCTATCTATGCTACCGCTTATGCATGTTTAGAGCATGATGATCCACAAGATGTACTAAAGCCTATGACCCCTTATTTGGTCATGAAGCTTGATAAGGTGATCTTAACTCCATATAGAAAGCCAGGCTCAATTGACATTGCATATGATATCGCCTCCCACGGTGATGGTCATAAGGCCTATCTTTTAGCCAATCACGGCATGGTAGTAGGCGGTAAAAACGGCACGGATGCTTTAAATAATGCCCAAGAGTTAGAAGATGATTGCCGCTTATTCTTCTTAACTCAAGGCCATAAAGTCCGCTACTTAAGCGCTGATGAAATTGCTCAATTGAGGAAATAATCATGCTCAAATTTGCCGCAAACCTTACCATGCTGTTTCAAGATTTACCTCTTGAACAAAGATTTAAACGAGCTCATGACCTAGGTTTTGAGGCAGTTGAAATTTTATGGCCTTATGAGTTTGAAATTGCCAAATTTAAAGCTTTACTTGAGGAAAATCACTTAAAGCTTGCTTTATTTAATACTAAAGCTGGCAATGTTCAGGCAGGTGAATGGGGTTTATCTTGCATAAAAGGCCGTGAAAGTGAGGCTCGTGAGCATCTTGATTTAGCCCTCGCTTATGCTAAGGGCTTAAATTGCCCCACCATCCATGTCATGGCAGGTGTGGTTAAAGGCTTAGATAAAAAGCAATGCTTTGAGACTTTAAAAGAGAACTTAAATTACATTTGCCCTAAAGCTCAAGAGGCTGGCATTACCATCACCTTAGAGGCTTTATGCCCTAAGGTTAAGGAAAACTATTTATATAAAAGTCAGTATGAAACTTTAGCCTTGGTAAAAGAGTTAAATCTTCCCAATCTTAAAGTGCAATACGACTTTTATCACGCGCAAATGGTCGATGGCAATATTACCGAGTTTTTAGAGCAAAACATCTTATCTATAGGCCACATTCAAATAGCTTCTGTGCCTGATCGCACTGAGTTTAATCACGGTGAGCTTGATGGTGCTTACTGTTTGAATCTTTTAGAAAAATTAGGCTATCAAGGCTATATCGGCCTTGAGTATAAAAAAGGCGTCTTAGGCGATAGCACTAAAAGTGCCTTTGACTACCTTTTAAAGCGTTAACGTTTTACACAGTAATAAGGAGATCTTATATGAAAGTTGCATTAGTTTATACCGGTGTTACCAAGGAATTAACTCAAATGGTTGAGGCCGAGGTAAAAAAGCAAATTGGTGAGTGCGACGTTTTAACCTTATCTGACCCTTCCATCATTAATGATGCGGTGAAGGCAGGTTACGTCACTCGCTATTGCACTGCCCGTTTAGTTTCCATGTATATGGATGCTATTAATCAAGATGCAGATGCCATTTTAAATATTTGCTCATCGGTAGGTGATGTAGCTGACGCTTCACAAGATTTAGCTAAGTTAACTGGTGTGCCAATTGTCAGAATTGATGAGGAAATGTGCCGTGAGGCAGTACGTCAAGGCAAGAGAATTGGCGTGATGGCAACTTTAAGAACTACCTTAGATCCAACCCGCAACACTGTCTTGCGTGTCGCCCGTGAGATGGACAAGCGCGTTGAAATGGTTGATGTCTTAGTAGAAGGTGGTTTTGGTCTTGATCCAAAGCAATTTTTAGAGCTTATGGCTAAGTATGCCAATGAAATTGCTGACAAAGTTGATGTAATCCTCTTTGCTCAAGGCTCCATGGCCTATGCTGAAGATCATATTCGTGAAGTAACCGGCAAGGTGATTTTATCAAGCCCACGTTTTGGTGCTTTAGCTTTAAAGCGCGCTTTAGAGGTTAAAGGCTTAATTTAAGAGGCTCCACATGAAAAGTTTTAAACTTGCAACTTTAATGGGTGCGGTACTTTTAGCAGGACTTGCGACTTTAAGCTCCGGCTGTAGCCAAGAATCCGATGTGACCGTAATTAAATTCTCTCACACCCAAAACCCAGGCTCAGTCTCTGACTTGGCCGCCCAAGAATTTAAAAAGTATGTTGAAGAAGCCTCAGGCGGTAAGATGCGGGTGGATATTTTCTCCAACTGCGGTCTGTCAGGTGGTGACTTAACCAAGGCCATTGAGCTTACTCAAACTGGTAATATTGACATTCACAGCTGTGCCCCAGCTAATATTGCCAACTATGATCCAAGGTTCTATGCCTTCTGGTTACCATTCCTCTTCCCAGATCAAGAAAGCTTACTTAAATTCTGCCACTCACCAAAGGTCCATGAGGAAGTGAATAAGTGGTGTAATGCTATTGAAACTGAGATGTTAGGTATTAATAACGCAGGATCCCGTCAAATCTCAAATTCCAAAAAGGAAATTAAAACTCCTGAGGATTTAGCGGGTATGAATATTCGTGTACCAGGTGCTAACGTCTTTATTACCTTATATCGCGATTACTATGGTGCCAACCCTACCGCCATGGACTTCTCTGAGGTTTATACCTCCTTACAACAAGGTACCATTGACGGTCAGGAAAACCCAATTGCCGTATATGCTTCCTCAAAATTTGATGAGGTACAAAAGTATGTCTGTCTTTGGGATGGCGTGCGTGATACCACCATTTGGATCATGAGCTCTAAGACCTTAGAGGATTTAACTGACGAGGAAGAGAAGATTGTCCGTGACAGTGCTGCTAAAGCATTGCAATGGGGCAATGATTATCTTGCCGCCTCTGAAGGTGACATTATCGAAGGCTTAAAGAAAAAAGGCGTAGTTTTCACCTATTTAACTCCTGAGCAAAAAGAAGCCTTTAGAGTCAAAGCCGCAGGCATTTTCGATGAATATCGTGAAAGCATTGGTCCTGACGTTATAGATCTTTTCACTAAGGGCTATTTGGAGGATTAATTATGTCTCATTTTTGGAAATACTTTGAAGAATACTTGTGCTCCATTGCCCTGATTATCATGGCTTTGATCACCTTTATGAACGTATTCTCCCGTAAGATCACCTGGTTTAACATGTCCTTTACCCAGGAGCTTGTAACCACCATGTTCGTCTGGGTGTGCTGTTTGGCAGCTGCCATGGCCTTTAAGACTAACAGTCACATGGGCTTTTCTTATTTAACCGATAAGTTAACCGGCGGTGCTAAGAAGTTTCACACTTATTTAAGAGCCAGCCTTATTACCCTCAATTACGCCATTTGGCTTATTTGGGGTATTGATATGGTCATGCGTCAATTCCGCTATCACATGTTAACTGGTGTGTTGGAGATGCCAATTTGGTTAATTGGTATTGCAATTCCACTGTCTGCCGTACTTTCTATTTTAAGACTGTGGCAGTACACCTTAGCTGATAAAAAGCCAAAGACTGAAATCCAAAGCATCTAGGAGTACGACATGACTGAATTAATTCTCTTTGGAAGCCTAGCTTTAATGGTATTTATTAATATCCCAATTGCCATTGCCCTAGGCCTTGCAAGTATTTTCACCCTACTTTACACCGGTGATCCTTTAGGTGTCGTGCCATCTATGATGCAGGCTACCGTACAAAAGTTCACCTTACTTACCATTCCGCTCTTTATTTTAGCAGGCGCTTTAATGGATTGCGGTGGTATTTCAAAGCGTTTGATTAACCTTGCCAATTGCTTCTTCGGTGGCATTAAAGGCGGTATGGGTTTCGTAGCCGTAATTGCTGCCATGTTCTTTGCTGCAATTTCTGGATCTGGTACTGCAACCGTAGCTGCTATCGGCTCAATCCTCATTCCTGCCATGATGAAAGAAGGCTATGATGGTGGTTTCTCAGCAGGTTTATCTGCAATTTCAGGATCTTTAGGTACCGTGATCCCACCTTCAATTACCTTCATTATCTATGGCATGATCACAGGTGAGTCCATTGGCGATCTGTTCTTTGCAGGTATTGTCCCAGGTGTGCTCTTTGGCTTTATCCTCTGCGTCTACACCTACTTTATCTCCAAGAAAAAAGGTTGGGGCGGTAATGGTAAGATGGCCTCAGGCAAAGAGATTTGGGCCGCTTTCGTAGATGCACTGTGGGGTCTTTTCTCACCAATCATCGTCTTAGGTGGTATTTACTCAGGTCTTTTAACTCCAACTGAGTCTGCCGCAGTTGCTGTAATTTACTCCTTCTTAGTAGGTGTCTTTGTTTACAAAGAGATTAACCTTAAGAACTTCTGGCAATCCTTATTTGCAACTGGCAAGACCACCGGTATTATCTTGTTAATCATCATGAACGCCGGTATTTTCTCTTGGGTCTTAACCGAGCAAGGCATTGCCTCACGCTTAACTGAGTTTGCCCTCTCCTTAACCCAAGATAAGATTGTGATGTTACTTATCATTAACATCGTCTTCTTATGCGCAGGTTGCGTAATGGATAATACTTCAGCACTCTTCATCTTAGTGCCAATTATTATGCCAATTGCCAAGGCCTTAGATATTAATATGATCCACTTAGGTGTCATCTTAGTCTTGAACCTCTCCATAGGTCAGGTAACACCTCCTGTAGGTCCAAACCTCTATGTGGCAGCGGATATTGCTAAGATTAAGTTTGAGTCCATTATGAAAGGCGTAACCCCACTGTTATTAGTCTCACTTGTGGCCTTACTCTTAGTCACCTTTATTCCAAGTTTATCTTTGTGCCTACTCTAAACACTAAATATTAGTTAATTAAGGTTCCCTTTTTAGGGAGCCTTTTCCTATTCTTTAAGCTTTAATTTAAAAGTTTAAAGACTAGTAAAAGGTTAAAATTTTAGGAGTTTTAAAATGCGTGAAAAGGTTTTAATAAATGTCGCCCCAGTTGCCGCCACCTGCACAGATATCAATCCGCGTAAAATTGCCGATGATGTCTTAAAATGCCGTGAAGCAGGCGCTGCCATGGTGCATTTGCATGTAAGAGATCCTAAAGGGCAATTAACAGCTGACACCGCGCTTTTAAATGAAACTTTAAAAATGATAAGACAAGACAGTGATATTATCATTGAGGTTTCAACAGGTGGCGTGTCTAATTTAACTATTGAAGAGCGCTGTGCCCCAATTGCCCTTGATTTAGTTGAGGCTTGCTCTTTAAATGTCGGCTCCACTAATTTAGGGGAGGCAGTTTATGTAAATAGACCTGCTGATGTGAGATACTGTGTCAAAGAGCTTTTAAAGTATCACAAGATCCCTGAAGTTGAGACTTTTGAGATTGGTCACTCCTATCAAACCGGCCTTTTAATGCAAGAGTTTGACATGGTAAGACCGGTACTATTTAGTGTCGTTTTAGGCCATGGCGGTGAAGCACCTGCCACCCCTGAGGCTTTAGCTGCTATGATCTCTATGCTCCCTAAAGAAAGTATCTGGGGTATTACCCACGCCCATCGCAAGAACTTTGATATTATCGCCGCAGCTTTAGGTATGGGTGCTAAGACCGTTCGTGTAGGCTTTGAGGACAGTAATTATCTAGATGAAGACACGCAAGTTGACACTAACGCCCCATTAGTTGAAAAAACCGTCAAACTTATTCACGCTATGGATAAGGAAGTTATGACCCCAGATGAGGCACGTAAATTACTGCACATTGGATACTAAGACAAGACGTACCTTAAAATTCCAAGCTTTGGCTTGGAATTTTTATCTTTACATCTTAATTAAGAAATTTTTGCCCAATTGTTTTCAAAAAAGGCCCAAATAGCCAAATCTTAAGCTCAATCTTGTTAAATAACCTCAACTTTCCCTTAAATATTCTCTCCTCTCTTACGCTTAACTTTAAGCTTGAAGTGAAGCCCCTAAAAACTTTTGCCTTAAAATAAAGACAAACTTAAAAAGCATATTTACATAAGGACTTATCATGCACATTGTCATCGCCCTTGATTCTTTTAAAGGCTCACTTAGCGCCAAAGAAGCCTGTTTAGCCGTAAGGATAGGATTTCTTAAAGCCATCCCTAATGCTACCTGCTCTTTAATCCCCATCTCAGATGGCGGTGAGGGCTTTATCGAAGCTCTAGAGCCTGCCTTAGAGCCTTTAGGCTTTGTAAGAGAGCAAGTTGAGATTAAAAAAGGTCCAAGCGTTAAAAACACCATCATTCCCTACTTAAGACAGGGCACAAGCTACATTGTTGAATCTGCCAAAGCCATCGGTCTTGAGTTCTATAAAAAGGAAGAATTAGACCCTTTCAGTGCCTCCACCTACCCTTTAGGCTTAACCTTACGCGAACTAATAAAAAAAGGCGCTCAAGACATTACCCTAGGCTTAGGCGGCTCGGCCACCTCAGATTTAGGAGCGGGAATGCTACAAGCCTTAGGAGTTAAATTCTATGATGAAAAGCACCATTTAATTGAAGTTTTCTGCCCTAATGATTTTTTAAAGGTCTTTGATGTTGATTTTAGTGAATTTGAGACTCTTATCTCAAAGCTTAAAATTAAGCTCTGCATGGATGTAAAAAATCCCCTCTTTGGTCCCCACGGAGCGGTGTATACCTTTGCCCCACAAAAAGGCTGTAAAAAAGAAGATCTCCCCCGCCTTGAGAAATATTTAGAGCATTTTTATGAAGTTATTGTCAAAAATCACAACGATATTAAAGAATTAAAAGGATCTGGTGCGGCAGGTGGTTTAGGTGCGATATTCCCTCTTGCCTTTAATGAGGTTACCACCCAAAGTGGTCTTGAGTATGTGGTAGAGAAAACCAAGACACACGATTTAATTGCCAAATGCGATTTATTAGTCGTAGGTGAAGGCTCTTTAGATGAGCAAAGCGCCCAAGGTAAAGCCCCACAGGGTTTGGCTTTAATTGCCAAACAGTATAAAAAGCCTGTTATTGCTCTTGCTGGAAAAGTTGAGCTTAACGCGCAAAGCCTCTATGAAAGTGGCATCACTTCAATGTTTGCTATTGCCAATAAACCTTTAAGTTTAGAAGAGTCTATGGCACAAAGTGAGATTTTACTTGAACACACGGCCTTAAACTTGGGCCTTCTTATCAAAGCCTTTAAAGCTTAAATCACCTTCTGTCATCATAAAACAAAAAAGGAAGAACAATTGCTTGTTCTTCCTTGGAGTTCATGACGAAATCTTTTTATGACATTAATCCTGCCCATCTTGGCAAGGTTAATGATAGAGCAGGGAAGATCGTAACTAAAACTAAGACTACAATCAAGGCAAAGAAGAATGGTAACAATCTTGTGAACACAGCCTCAATGGTCTGATTAGCCACACGACATCCCGTAAACAGAATTGGTCCTACCGGAGGTGTAATAGCACCTAAGGATAAGTTGAAGACCATCATCACACCGAAGTGAATTGGATCTACACCTAACTTCACAGCAACTGGTAAGAAAATTGGGGTGAAGATCAACACTGCAGGAGATGGGTCCATGACGCAACCTACCACCAACATAATTGCCATCATACCAAGTAAGATCACCCATGGGGTATCAGCAAAGGAAATTAAGGCTGAGGCAATCATATTTGGGATCTTAGCATAGGCTAAAACCCAGCCTAAAATTGCAGACACACCAATTAAGAAGACAATCAAACCAGTAGTCTTAGCAGTTGATAAGAGCATAGCTGGAATGTCTTTTATATGGAATGATCTATAGCAGCAGGAGAGTAGAATTGAGTATAAAACTGCCACGCAGGAAGCTTCAGTTGGAGTGAACGCACCTGAGATAATACCACCGATAATGATGATAATTAACAAGACTGCAGGTAAAGCATCAATGATCACTAACACACTTTGCTTCACGCCAATAAAGGCTTGAGCCTTATACTTTAACTTCCAAGAGAAGTAAGCAGTCACTGCAATTACCGCTAAACCCCACATAATACCTGGGATATAACCTGCAATAAACAAGGCTGCAACTGAGGCACCACCTGAGGCTAATGAGTAAATAATGAAAATATTAGAAGGTGGAATGATCATGCCAGATGGAGCTGAGGCAATGTTTACTGAAGCTGACAGTACTGGATCATAACCTTCTTTCTTCTCAACAGGTAACATTACAGAGCCAATAGCGGCAGCGGCTGCTACACCAGATCCTGAAATGGCACCGAACATCATATTTGCAACAGTGTTGGTGTGTAATAAGGAGCCTGGAATAAAACCGATGAAAACCTTAGCTAAGTTAATTAACCTTTGGGCAATACCACCGGTGTTCATAATTACACCTGCAAGCACGAAGAAAGGAATTGCAAGTAAAGCAAAGCTATTCATGCCTGAGTAAATACGGGTGGCGGAGACTAATGGGGATGAGTCAAAGCCCAAAATAAAGCACATGGATAACACAGATCCTACACAAATACTTGTGCCGATTGGGCAACCGATAATAAGTAAGATCGGAGTTAATACTAAGAGCGAGAGAATAATTTCAATTGGCATAAATCTCTCCTTTAAGCCTTATCAAGTTTTAAGAGAATGCGCACTGAGCAAATAATGTTGTAGAACGCATAGAACACAATGCAGGCACCGGCAAATGGGACTACGGAGTAGATCTGACCAATCTTAAGCCACAACATTGCAGCATTAGTTTGAGTCATAGCATTAGCGGCAATGTGATAACCACCATAGGTTAAAACAGCTAAGGCCATGCCTAAAGTGAAGATCTCAGAGATAATAATTAAAACCTGAGACTTATAAGGGCCTAACTTTTCAGGTAAGAAATTAATGTTCATATGACCTTTCTCACCATAGAGTAAGGCGGCGGCAATTAAAGCCATCCAGACGAACATAATATTTGCCAATTCCTCAGAAATAGCCGAGGGATTGTTTAAAACAAAGCGCGTGAATACCTGCCAAGATACGGCAATTAGCATCGCACCACATAAAAACATGCACAAAAATTGTAGAACTTTATCTACAAACTTTTTAATCATAGTCAAAACTTGCATTCGACTCTCCTTTCACAAGAAAGGGGCTATTGCCCCCCTCTTCAAACCTCACTTTATTCAGTTTAAAAATTACTGTGCGTCACGTAATTTTTGAACTGCATCATAAAGTTTCTTTGCAGAGTCAGTGGTGACCTTCTCAGCAATTAATGGCTCAACAGCGGCCTTGAAAGCGTCTTGATCTGCCTCAACGACACGAGCACCAGCCTTAACAGCGGCATCTAAGGACTTAGAGACTTGATCTTGGAACATCTCAAACTCAGTGTCGACTAAGCTGTCCATGTTGTCATTGAAGAACTTCTTAACGTCATCTGGTAATTCATTGAAGAACTTGGTGTTGGTGATGACGTAGTCTGGCATCATTAAGTGACCGGTTAAGTTGTAAACTGGGCCGACTTCGTGTTGCTTTAAGGCATAGTAGGTTACTTCGTTGTTCTCAGCACCATCTAACACGCCAGTTTGAATTGCGGTATAAACTTCGCCTTGACCCATAGGAGTACCAGTACCACCCATGTAATTTAACATCTTAACCATGGTATCAGATTGCATAACGCGGATCTTAAGACCTGCTAAATCTGCTGGAGTTCTAACTTCCTTATCCTTGGTATAAACGTTACGAGTACCAGAGTACATACCGCATAACACAGTAATACCTTGATTCTCTAAGGACTTGAAGAGATCACCTACTACAGCATCATCCTTAATTACACGTTGTAAGTGCTTATAATCCTTAAATACATATGGAAGGTTGAAGACTGCAAAGTCTGGGTTCCAGTTCTCAAGTAAGGAGCCTGCTACAAGAGAGAAGGAAAGAGAACCATTTTGCACCATCTCAATGGTTTCCTTTTGTGAGCCTAAAAGCTCATTTGGGAAAATCTCAATCTCATAACGGCCACCAGTAGCTTCTTTGAGCTTATCGGAGAACTGAGCAATTGAACGATATTCTGGGTGATCTTCTGGCTGATTGAAGGCTAGCTTGAAAACGGTAGTCTCTACCTTTTCTTGAGCTGGAGCTTGTTGTGCGCCACTTGAAGCTGTGCTCTTAGCCTCATCTCCACCGCAACCTGCCATAATTAAAGCAACAGCAATAGCACTTACTGCTAAAACTCCAAACTTTTTCATAAAAAACTCCTAAAGACAGATCTGCAAAACACAGATATTTTTTAAGTTATTAACCGCTAGGTATTATAGAAATCTGATGTGTAACACTAAAGAAAATTAAGTTTAAAATCTGAGAATACTCACACTTTAAGCTTTTTTTCTTTAAATTTGTATTTTATATCGCAAAAACCAAGTTACAACTTGACGCAAAGTCATCACACAACTTTAGCTTTATTGCTAAAACTTATTTTAACTTCTCGCAAATTTTTCTTAACCTTGGAAGACCTTTTACAATCTCCTTTTAATTTTAAGTTTTTGTAAGATTTGCAAAGTAGTTCAAGCAATTTAAAAATTTTTTTCGCTATGATGTATACGCATCCTTGCGAAAATCACTGATTAACATCACTGATGGGGGTAAGAAATGTCAGGCGTACTTGGAATGATCTTAGCAGGTGGTGAAGGAACTCGTCTCATGCCTTTGACTAAGTCAAGGAGTAAACCTGCTGTACCCTTTGGCGGAAGTTATCGCTTAATTGATTTTGTTTTAAATAACTTCATAAACTCCGGGATCACTCGCCTTTTTATCATCACTCAATACAAATCCCAATCCCTTTATATGCATTTGAAAAATGGTTGGACGGTAAGCGGAATTCCAGGTTGCTTTATCGATCCCATTCCTGCTCAAATGCGCACTGGTCGTGATTGGTATAAGGGCACTGCAGATGCTATCTATCAGAATTTGACCTTTATTCAAGATCAATTCCCAGATGATGTGTGTATTTTTGGATCTGATCATATCTATAAAATGGATATTCGTCAGATGTTAGATTTTCATCATAAAAAAGAAGCCTCTTTAACTGTTGCGGCAGTCAAAATGCCCGTAGATGAAGTAAGATCTCGCTTTGGTGTGATTGAAGTTGATGAAAATATGCGCATGATAGGTTTTGAGGAAAAACCAGAACATCCCAAAACCATTCCAGGCGATCCTGGATTTGCGCTAGTTTCCATGGGTAACTATATTTTCAAAACCGAATGTTTAGGCGAAATCTTAAAACAAGATGCTAAAAATCTAAACTCAAGTCATGATTTTGGTAAAGATATTATCCCCAAACTTTTTCCCAAGGATAAAGTTTACGTTTATGATTTAGCAAGCAATCACATTGGCGGTGAGCAAAGCGAAGTTTATTGGCGCGATGTAGGTTCAGTTGATGCCTATTGGGAATCGCATATGGATCTTGTCGCAACTCACCCTCCTTTTAAACTTTTTAACCCAAAATGGCCTTTGCATACCTACTATCCACCATTGTCTCCTGCTCACTATACTGATACTGCCGATAATCACTCCTTAATCTCGCAATCTTTAATTTCAGCAGGTTGCTTTATTAATGGTGCGACCATTCGTCAATCAGTGTTGGGCTTTAGATGTAGCGCCGAAGATGGCTCTGAGGTGGTACAAAGTGTCTTAGTAGGTGATGTTAAAATTGGGACGCACTGTAAAATACGCCGTGCCATCATAGATCGCCATGTGGAATTTGCCCCAGGTTTCACCCTAGGCTATGACCATAAAAAAGATTTAAAACTTGTAAGTTTTGACAAAACGGGGCCTTTTATATCCCCTAAAGGCATAATTGTCATTCCTAAAGGAATGCGACTTGGATTTGATAATTAATTAATCGAGGAAAAGCTTTGAATATCTTATTTCTTGCCTCAGAAATTGCAGGCTTAATTAAAACCGGTGGTTTGGCTGACGTAGCAAAGGCTCTACCTATGAGTCTTAAGGCCCGTGGCCACGAAGTGCGTTTAGTCATGCCTTGCTATTCCTTAATTAAAGGTGCTTATGATTTACCTATCATTGGTCGTGGCACTTTAAATGAAGGCACTGACATTGCAATTGACTATGCCATTCGCAAAACTGAGGTTGGCGGAGTTGAGACCTGGCTTATTGACTGTGAGCAGTTCTACAAGCGTACCTCTTTATATGGTGATAACAATCAAGCCTATTATGATAATGGCTCACGTTATGCCTTCTTATCCGCTGCAGCCTTAGATGCTGCTATTTTTTTAGGCTTTAAGCCTGATATTGTGCACGCTAACGACTGGCATACCGCTTTAACCCCGATGATTATGCGCTTTAAATACAATAATCATCCAAATTATGTTAATGCAAGATCGGTACTTACCATTCACAATGGTGCCTTCCAAGGTGTCTTTGATAGATCACAGATCTACTTCTTACCTGAAATTAGTAATGTTTACAATGACATGATTATGTCAGGATCTTACATTAACTTCTTAAAATGCGGTGTTTTCTATGCAGATAAGATTAACACCGTCTCCCCAGGCTATGCCCAAGAGTTAACTACCTACTTAGGCGGTCATGGTATGGCCAAAAACTTCCAAGATAGAGCTGCCGACTTGTGCGGTATCGTCAATGGCTGTGATTATACCGATTGGGATCCAGCAACTGATGTACATTTGCGCATTCAGTATGACATCAATACCATGGAAGAGAAGATCTTAGGCAAATACCTTTTACAAAAGAAGTTAGGCCTTGAGATGGGCGATACTCCTTTATATGGTATGGTAGCCCGTTTAACCGATCAAAAAGGTGTTGGTCTTTTAATTCCAATTTTAGATAGATTCTTAAAGCACAAAGTGCAAATTGTCATTGAAGGTACGGGTGATCCAAATCTTGAAAGACAGATGCAAGAGATCGCCGCTCGTCACCCAGATAAGATGCGCTTTATGGCAAAGTATGACAATGCCCTGGCCCATCAAATCGAAGCCGGTGCCGATTTCTTCTTAATGCCATCTATCTTTGAGCCTTGTGGCTTAAATCAGATCTACTCCCTAGCCTACGGCACCCTACCAATTGTCAGAGGCGTAGGTGGTCTTAAAGATACCGTCATTGACTACGATCAAAACAAAGAGCTTGGCAATGGCTTTATCTTCGATGATCCATCCCCAGATGAGTTGCTCTCTTGCATGAGACGTACTTTAATCTTCTATTTAGAAGATCAACAAGAAATGCAAAGAGTAAAGCGTAATGCCATGCGCGTGCGCTTTGACTGGGCAGATATTTGTAAGACTTATGAAAGCCTTTATGCTCAAGCTTTACAAAAGCCAAAATGGTGGTAAAGATTTAATTTTTGCTTGAATAAAAGCGGGGTAACCCGCTTTTTTTTTTCTATAAGACAAATCTTTAATCTTAAACAAAAAAATTAAGTGGCAGGATAGTCCTGCCACCTGGTTCAGATCGTTTTTCTTTTGGAGAAAAAAGAGATTTAAAAAGGAGATTATTATGAATAGGAAGTCCCGGTAATGTCCTACTCTCGCACAATCGTACGTTGCACTACCATCGGCTTTATTGCTTTTCACTTCTGTGTTCGGTATGGGAACAGGTGGTACAGCAACAATATGGTCACCGGGATAAAATTCTGTAAATAAGTTGGCGGAACGGACGGGGATCGAACCCGCGACCTCCTGCGTGACAGGCAGGCATTCTAACCAGCTGAACTACCGCTCC
>CALXNU010000031.1 GCA_944389835.1 uncultured Succinivibrionaceae bacterium | reverse complement strand
GGTGTGCTCCACGAGCTGACTTCAAAAGAAGTCGCGCAGTAAGGAAGCTCCCACCTCTTAGGTGGGAGAGTGGTCACCGAGATAGATAGTGGTGAAGCTGAAATTTAAAACTGCAAGTAAATTTCAGCTTTTAAGGCTTAACAGCTGTAGTTTAAGCTAAAAGTTTAAAGAAAGTTTAAATTTTAAAAAAATTTAACATTTTGGAAAATAGAGAATTTAGTTAATTATTTTTTATCTAAATTAGACTTTAAACAATATTTTTTAAAAATTGATACAGTTCGCAGAAATGATTTTTTAAAGTATTAAAATACACGTTGTTTTTTTTCTTTGTGAGTTGTCATTTGATTGGGGCGATTAGGAAGCTAATTGTTTAGCTCTATTTTTTAATTTAGGATTGGATTGAAGGTATGAGTTCCCTTGCAAGTGAGATAAAGATGCAACGCAATATGCGAAGAATTACTCGCATGGCTGTGTTTGCAGGTGTGACAATATTAGCCGTTTTTATTTTTACTCTTTATTTAGTCAATCGCGTTTTCTATGATTCTTATGTAGCGCACGTTCAAGCTTTTGTAGATAAGTTTGCTATTGCTGTCAATCGACAGATTAATGGCGATTTAGGTGCTTTAGAGACGATTACGCTTTTCATGAAAAAAGACTCTAAAGTTGAGACAGAGGTGTTAAAGAAAACACAGTTTTTAAATTATTTTGATGCTATTTGCTATTGGGGCGTAAATGGGGAGCATCAGCATTTTTCCTTAGATGGCAAATGGAACGAATCTGATTTTAATAAGCTAAATCTTGAGCATCAAAGAGCAGTTAGAGATGCTATAGGCGGGAGAACTGTGATCTCTGCACCATTTCATTCTAATGTTTTAAACCGTGATGTTTTAGTTTATGCTGCACCTGTTTTCTCAGATGATGGCAAGAAAGTTATTGCTGCAGTTTCGGTAAGTAAATATTTGTCTTCTTTCAGTGGCCTTGAAGAGCGCCTTGATTCTAATTTAAAACAAATAGATCTCTTTTTAGTCAATGATAAAGGCATTTATTTTACGATTGGACAAGATCCGTTAACTGATGATCCGGTTATAGATTCCATTGATTCGATGACTATTTTATCTCCTACAGATAAACAATCTATAGTGCAAGCACTTGCAACCCATCACACTTACTATCATACTTTTTATCATGATGGGATTGAATATGCTTTAAGTACAAGTCCTTTAGAGCTTAAGCACTGGTCAATTATGTCTTTAGATAAACCTGAGATCTATAGAGCGCCGGTGTTCTCTGCGGTTAAAGATTTAGTTTCAGCTTTAAGTGCAGTTTTTTTTGTAAGTTTGCTTATAGGTGTTGTCATTTATACGATGATGCGCAATAACTATCGCAAGCAATTAGCGGCAACTTACTATGATCCAGTAACTGGTGGTTATAACTTAAGAAAGTTTTTACAAAGACTAGAGCCTAGAATTCAATCTAAATTCCCCCAGACTCTTGTGTGTTTTGATATTAAGGATTTTCGCTATATCAATGATTATGCTGGACGTGAAAACGCAAATGCTTTACTTAGGCTTGTCCATGAGACTTTAAGTATCAATCAAAGAGTGCTTTTGTGCTGTAGAGAGCAGGCCGATCATTTCTTTGCTTTGTTAAATTTAGATGATGAAGCTGAAATTAATAAGTGCTTAAATGAAATTTTCACTAAAGTTGATAGCGAGTATGAAAAGATTTTTAACCTCTTCCCGGTAATTTTTTATGCAGGAGCCGTGGTCATGCATGGTGAGAGCTTAGCAGAGTTAGAGCGTCGTATTCGCTTTATGCAACGTGAAATCACGCCATCTTATACGCATAATGTGTATTTTTATGATGAAAATACGCATTTAAATGAGATAAATTACCGCAATATTGAAACTATGATGCGACCTGCACTTAAAAATCATGAGTTTCAAATCTTTTTGCAGCCCAAATGTCCACCCTCAAGTTCAATGCCAACTGCTGCTGAAGCTTTAGTGCGTTGGATTAAACCTGATGGAACCATGGTAATGCCTTCAGATTTTATTCCAGTTTTTGAGCGCAATGGCTTTTGTGTAGAGCTTGATCTTTATGTTTTAGAGGAAGTGTGTAAGCAAGTAAGGCTTTGGATTGATAAAGGTTATACGCCTTTGCATGTGTCAGTAAATCAAAGCAAGCGTTTATTGTTTAGGCCAGATTATATTTATTTAGTAACTAAGATCTTAAATAAGTATAAGATCCCACCGCATACGATTGTAATTGAAATCTTAGAGACCGTACTTGCAAAAGACATTGCAAGTTTAGCAAGGTTTATTCAAAACTTGCGTGCAAGTGGTCTTGCAGTGTCCATGGATGACTTTGGTAGTGGTTATTCTTCATTAAATAAACTCTCATCTTTGGAGTTAGATGAGATTAAGTTTGATAAGGAATTCTTACTTGAAAGTGATCCTGATAAGAAAGAGAAGAACAAGCTTATCTTAAAGCAGATGTTTGCTTTAATTAAGATGTTTAATATTCGCACAGTCGTGGAAGGTGTTGAAGATGCTGAGGATGTGGATTTCTTAAAACACGAGTCAGTAGATTTAGCCCAAGGTTTCTACTTTAGTAGGCCAATTCCTACTAACCGCTTTGAGGAGCTGTATTTAATTAGGTCAAAAATAGTTTAGAAAAGAGAATTAACTTCTTTGACTAAACTTAAAAAGGCCTCACCACTAGGCTTTTTTAATAAGTGAGGGTTTAAATGTTTTTAGAAAAGTTGGGGGATGTTTTTTACAGTTGATGGTAAAAATATCAGTTATTTCAATTGGATATTAAAAATAAAAGTAGCTATGTGTTTAGACCTCTTTTAGAGATTTTCCTACAACTTTGGTGTAAAAAATAAGCCTTAAAGCGTATAAGAATACGCTTTTGCTCAACATAGTCCTCTAAAGACTTTAAGGTAAGCGTTTTTAGAGTTTAAAAGTAAAGTTGTGCATTTAAGAAGCCTGCACTTTCTTGGATCTCATTAAAGCTTCGTTTAAATAAAAGGCTTAGTGTTAAGTTTTTAAAGTTAAAGTTTCCACCAAGACTTAAGCCTAGAGCGTGGTGATCTAAGCTGTGGGCTTCAATGTCTAAAGATTCAATCGTACCTTCTAGATCTTCTTTTAAATACTTTTTATAGAAAAGACCTGAAGTTAAGGATATGTTTTCGCTTACCTGATATTTAAGATCAAGGTTGGCACTTAAGCTTTGCAGAAAACTGTCTTTAAGCTCTAAGCGATTTTGACTTTGATGTCTTAAGGTTAAGTCATCTCCTTTAAGATAGGTTAGGGAGTAATCAAGACGTGGAGTTAAAGTAAAGTTTGAGCCAAGCTCAAAGTTAAGACTTGGGCTTAGTAGTAGGGCAAGATAGGGAGTGCTACTGTCATATTTGACAAGATCTTCAGTGCGCTCATAATAGCTTTCAAAAGAAGAGTCGATCATGCCTCCTTTTAAAGTCACTGAGTAGATAAAAGGTTTGAAGTTTTGCGTAAATAAGGCACCTAAACCCACATAGTCAAAATCACCATTACTTTTAACATCATTTAGACTGTGCTCTGAGTTGGCACTTCCACCTTCTAAAAAGACACTTAACGCTGAGTTTTGATTAAATATGGATTTTGAAGCTCCTACTAAAAAGGAAAAACCCTCAAGATCGATGATACTTGCAGTTTCATGGCGGCTGTCAAAGGCTTTAAGTTTCACAAAAGGAGTAAAGTATGGTCTTACCTTAAGTTCATCTTGAAGTGTAAAGATAAGATCATTGCTTTTATCAAGAACTAAAAGAGCAGCACTTGGCAGGGCTAAGAGGGTTTTTGCATATTCTTGATTTACTCTTTTTTGATGTGAGAACAGATCTTGAGGCTTAGTCTGTGGTTTTGCAGGCGGTATTGGTTTATCTCCTGGCAAAGCAGAATCAGGATCTGATGGTAATGTGGGTTTTTGCTCAGTTGTTGGGTTTGATGAGTCATCGGTAGTAGGGCCTTCTTCAGTCCAAATTAACTCATGCTCAAAAATATGCTCAGATTTTGGAATCCACTCATCAAAGACAAAGGAGTCATCTCCATAGATGGTGGTAGTCTCATCTACTACTAATTTGTTAAGAGGTTTGACGTGCAAGAGGTGCACAGCCTGACTTGGATCTGTTTTAATGCCACTTACCCACAACTCTTTGCCTCGCAAATCAAGACCTTTAGAATTAGTCACTGTTAAGATAGGGGCTGCTCCGGAAACTTGACTTTCTTTGGAGGCTAGAATATGCAGGCGATGAAAACCATCTAAAGAGCCCACTGTAGCTTTGCCATTAATAGAAATTTCATTGCTAGCATTTAAAGGTTTGCCATTATCTTGAGCACCAAACACCGTACCTGAAACTTCAGTAGTTCCTCTTAATACTGTAAGGTTGTGTGAAGCATTTTGGGAATTAGCAGCACTTACATCACCTGTAACGTGAGCGTTGAAAACTACTGTGGTATTGTGATTGGCACTGTGCCCGACAGCCGAGGTGGCATTGCCAATTAAATTTCCTGTAATGGTAAGTAAATTAAAGTTCGCCTCACTTTGATGGCTTAAACCTGCAATCGCCTCTCCTTGAAGGTTGCCGCGTAAAGTAAGTTGATTGTATGAGGCCTCATTTAAAGCCGCACCTGCAATCACTTGACCTTGAACGTTAGCATTTTCATGGATGGTGACTTGATTTAAATAAGAGTTACCAACAGGGGCAAGTCCTGCAACTAAACTTTGAGAGTTTTCTTTAGAGCCTAAGGTGCCATAAATATTTGCAGTGTTGTAGATACTATCTTGTTTAAGGCTTAAGCCTACAATTAAAGACTGGGCATTAGCTTGTGAGGCAAGCGTTGCATAGTTGTTGGCTACGCTGCCAGATGCTATGGCAGTTATCACAGTTGAGATCTTTGCGCCATCATTTACAACTAAATTATTGTATAAAGCATCCCCGTGGGTGCTTAGGGCAGAAATTGCGTGGTTCACCTCTCCTTGGATCTCAAGGTAATTGCTTTGAGCATGAGTTTTTCCTAAACCTGCAATTACTAAATTGGCTTTACCACTTATGCTTACAAATTGAGCTGAGCTTGCCCCCTCTTGAGAGAGTCCGCCAATTACAGTGTTAGCATAAGAGTTAGGATCTAAAATGATTTCGTTACTTTCACTACCTTGTGGTCCAAAAGCCCCAATGGCATATGTTACATAAGATCCTGCATATAAATTAAGCTCATTACTATTGGCAAACCCATGCGTGCTGTAAGCCCCATACGCATAAGTTACATTTCCTTCAACATTTAAGCGATTATCTCGCAAAAGGCTTTTATTTAAACTTAAGGCTCCATAAGCTTCACTTACAGTAGTGTGAGGAAAAAGGTTTACTTCATTGCCTACGGCATAATTATTGCCTTCACTAAGACCACCTACTACTTTGTCCAAAGTGCTGTTCTCTTTGAGTGTGACTTTATTGTCAGCGACATTTTGTGAGGCTGAAAAGCCACCTATAGCATCTGTCTTATCAAAGTTGCCAGTAATTGAAAGCTGATTATAACGGTAAGTCTGTCCCTGCTCTTTATAAGGTCCAAACCAAGGCTTGCCACTTAAAAGAGGGTTGGTATTTGCACTTTGGAAAGTAGAACTTTCAGTTATTACAAGCGATTGAGCGCAAACTTGAGTAAGTTGCACAAAGCTTAGCGCACAGGTTAAAAGGGTTAATTTAAAAATTCGTGTCAAGCCTAAAGACATAAAAACTCCTTAGGTCTTAATAAGTGAGTAACTTAAGTGACCTGTAAAAAAGTTATATTTTCATTATATATTTTTGGACGTGCAATCTAGATTAGATGAGAATTTTACTTGAGAGGATAAAATTAGGGAGCTAGCCCCCTAATCTTTAAGTTTAAAGTTTGATGAGATCGTAAGTGCGACTTCCCATGCCAAGCTTTGTTGCACCTTCTAAAATTAAAGTGCCGTGGCGGCTTTCAATTCTTTCAATAAAATGATCACGACCCTTATCTTTGCTTTGATAGACTAAATCAACGCAAGCTTGATCAAGGGCTACAGGATCTAGAGATGAAAGCATACCGATATCTTGCATGCAAGGATCTTCTGCTACTGCACAGCAGTCACAATCTACAGACAAGTTCTTCATTACCGAAATATAGGCAATACGATCTTTAAAAAGTTCAGTCACAGTAGAGGCAGCATCAGCCATAGCTTTAATAAAGCTATCATGATCACCCCCAAAGCCTACGCTTGCATCACCTGCACCATGAATATGAGCTTTACCGTAAGATGAAGCACAACCTATTGATAATTGCTTTAAGGCACCTCCAAAACCGCCCATAGGGTGGCCTTTAAAGTGGGAGAGGACAAGCATTGAGTCATAGTTTGTAATGTGCTTTCCCACATAGTTTTCTTTTAGCACTTGACCGTTTTTAACCGGTAAGACTAAATCAGGGCCCTCACTGTCCATAAGATCGGTCTTATAAAAAGAGGACCAACCATGATCTTGTAAGAGCTTTAAGTGTTTTACGGTGGTGTTGCGCTCACCTTCATAGGCGGTATTGCACTCAACTACAGTACCTTGCAATTTATCAATGAGTGGCTTGAAGAAATCTGGTTTTAAAAAGTTTTGATTGCCTTTTTCACCAGAGTGAAGCTTGATAGCAACTTTACCTTTAAGCTCAATGCCTAAAGCATCATAGAGTTTTAAGAGGGAGGCGCTATCTAAATTTGGGGTGAAATAAACTTGACTTGCCATAAGAAAACTCCAACCTAAGTGTTTTGTCTATCATAGAACACATTTTTAGGTTGGAGTTGCTCTTTTTAAGCAAATTTATGCTTAATTTGTTTTTGAGTTAAAGCGGGTGACCATATCAGTAAGATCTTCTGCGACATCCCTTAACTTGCGGTTATTATCCACGGTCTTAGAAGAGCTTTTAACGGTATTGTCAGAAAGGGAGAGAATGGAGTCGACCTTTTCTGCAACCTCCTCTGAGGTCTGAGAGTGAGCTTCAACTACCTCTTGCATTTGTGAGGCGTAATCTTTAATGCTATAGATATCATTTAAAACGGTATCTAATTTCTCATTAGATTCAATAAGTTGTTGAAGTCCTGCTTGAGCTTCATTTTGACCTTGTTGAGAGATGTTTAAAGCCTTAACGGCAGTGGTCTTAAAGTTATCTAAGAGCTTATGAATTTCAACAGTTGAGCTTTGAGTCTTAAAGGAGAGATTTCTAACCTCATCTGCAACCACCGCAAAGCCACGACCTGCCTCTCCGGCGCGGGCGGCTTCAATTGATGCATTTAAGGCTAAAAGGTTGGTCTGCCCTGAAATTTCATCAATTAAATTAGCCGCATTAGCAATTTCATCTACTCTATCGTTAAGACCATCAATGGCTTTGGTGATTTCATCCATAGCTTGGGTTAAAGAATCAATAGAGGTCTTAGTGGTATCTGCTAATTGCTTACTTTCAGTCACATGTTCTGTGGTACTTACCGTAGCATCTGAGGTGCGTTTAACATGATTTAAGATCTCTTGCATCATGTCAGTAACGTTATGGACCACAT
Organism: uncultured Succinivibrionaceae bacterium; assembly: GCA_944389835.1. GTDB lineage: Bacteria > Pseudomonadota > Gammaproteobacteria > Enterobacterales > Succinivibrionaceae > Avisuccinivibrio_A. The sequence goes on along the minus strand of CALXNU010000031.1, from coordinate 16,189 downwards.
CGGTCAACTGAGAGGAAAGATTAGCAGTTCTCTCATTATTAGTAGTTATATTTTGTTGAGAGTATTTGGCAGCCTTTAAATTGTCCGCAGCAAGCTCATGTAAAGAGTCAGCAGCCTCTTCAACACGAGTAAGTACTGTCTCAAGGAGCTTTAATTTCCACTGAATAGCAAAATCAACATCGGCTGCAAAAGAATGTGTGGACGTGTAATTGGCAATGGAGATATCTGCTGCATTATGCCTTTTACCGCCTACAAGATGTAAAAAATTAGTGAAAGTTTTCTTTAATCTTAAGCTTTGTATTGTGATAGTAAATAAGCTTATAAAAGCTAAGATGAGGCTATTTTGTAAGCTTGGTTGATAAATAGCAAACCCTGCGGCAATGATTACTAACAAATACAGCAAGCTTGAAATAAGATCAAAACGATAAATTGAGAATTTATGTTTTTGTCTTAATTTTTTATAGTTTTTCTCAGCACGTCTTATTTGCTCATCAGTACAACGAGTTCTAACTGATTCATAGCCTATGATCTGCCCATTTTGCAAAATAGGTAGGATCATGGCATTTACCCAATAGTGATTGCCATTTTTGCAGCGATTTTTAATAATGCCCATGAAGGCTTGGCCTTTTTGTAGACGACTCCACATTAAAGCAAAAACTTCAGATGGCATATCAGGGTGGCGCACAATATTTTGTGGTTGCCCGATTAATTCTTTTTCAGTAAATCCTGAAACATCACAAAAAGTTTGATTAACTTTTAAGATGTTACCTTTAGGATCGGTGACAGAAATGATCCTGGCATTAGGATCATCTGGGAACCTAGTTTCAACATTAGTTACAGGAAGATTGACTCTCATAAACTTATGTCCAGTAAGTTTTTAAATCTATAGCCCTATCCATTTTTGGTGAATTAAGGGTAATTGTAGCTTTTTTTGAAGCTTTAAAGTAGCCTTGATGAGGATCCTGCTCACAAAGAGCACAAACAAAAAGATTTTTAGGCAATAGAAAAGATTTGGCTTTGGAGGATGAAGCTACAGCTTTGCCACTGTAGCTTATAGGTTTGTTGTGAAAGAATTGGATTTTAGATGCGACTTAAGAAATTATAAAGAGCACCTAACATGCCTGCATCATTTTTAAGTGAGGCAAATTTAACTTGGGTTGCTTCAAAGACAATCGGTCTTAACTTTTCTTTAAGCTTAGCTTCAATTAAAGGTCTTAAATAACTCTCGCGAGCCATGATGCCACCACCTAAGATGATAGCCTCAGGGTTTTGTACAGAGATTACATTGACCATGCCATCAGTTAAATGCTCAACTAAATCTAAGATTGCATCTTGGGCATTTTTCTCGCCGCTTTCTGCTCTATCAAAGATGATTTTGCCATTAACCTCTTTGGGATCGACATTAATTAAGGCCGCATAGGTCTTAACTAAATAGGTAGTTGAGGCCAAAGAGTGAAGAATGCCACCTGGTATTCTCATGTAAGCAACTTCTCCTGCGGAGTTTGAGGCTCCTGAGACTAATTTTTTATCTAAGATCATCGCCCCGCCAATGGAAGTGCCAATGGTCATGCAAAATAGGGAAGATAATCCCATGCCAGATCCTTTAAACATCTCACCTAAGGCTGCACAATTCACATCGTTTTCAACAAAACAGGGCAGTTTATAAGTTTCCTCAACGATGGTTTTAAAGTTAACCCCAGTGTAATCAGGAATGGCATCAGGTAGAGCATAAATAATTTGTGAGATTTCAGGATTGACCATGCCAGCAGTTGAGATAGCCACTCCTGAAATCTTAGAGTAGGACTTAAGGTAAGATGAGATAATCTTATGTACTTTCTCAACAATGCCAGGACCACCAAATTCTTTAGCTTCAGTAGGTCTTTCATCACGAGTTAGAAATTTGCCATCGCCTGTGCTAACTCCACTTTTAATGGCGGTACCGCCAATGTCGATTAAGATATAAAGTTTATCGCTCATCTTGATCCTCTTCATATATTAAAGCAGGGCCTTGCCCTGCTTAGAAACGATATATGACTTTAGCTTTCGTTATTCATTTGAAGCCTTTTGGGCATAATCCTTTGCAGTAGCATAGGTTGAGCCTTCAGGAGCTTCATAGTTATAACCTGCTATTGATTGAATCTTAGTGACAATTAAGGAGACCACTAAGGTAGTAATAATGGTGATAATTGAGTAAGCCCAGAAGTTTACTGATGGTACATAGTACTTAATGTAGAGTACTAAGAGCATAGCTACACCGAAGCCTACTAACACAGAGATCCAGGTGGTTCTGTGAGTGAAAGCACCGACTACGAAGATACCAGCTAAAGCACCTAAGGCCAAGCCTACGAAGGCGTTGAAGGTCTCGTATGCGGACTTAACATCAGAACGGGCAAGCCACATAGCAACTACGATAGCGAATGCACCAACACCGAAGGATACCCACTGACCAATACGGGTTTGCTTCTTTGCATCCATTTGTGGGGTGAGCTTGCATTGAATATCAAGCACCCAAGAGGTAGCAATTGAGTTAATACCAGTTGATAAGGTGGATTGTGAGGCTGCAAATAAGGCAGCTAAGATTAAGCCGGTGATGCCTACTGGTACCTGATAGGTTACGAAGTAAGCGAATACTAAGTCACGACGACCTGCAATATCTTCAGTAATTAAATCTGGATTTTGATTGTAGTAAAGATAAAGTGCAGTACCGATTAAGTAGAAGATGGAGGCTGAAACGATAGATAAAATACCGTTGCCGATAGTCATCTTGTTTAACTTCTTAATATCGGTAGTAGTGGTAAATCTTTGTACAATATCCTGAGATGAAATGTAGGAGCAGAAGGTTGAGAAACCACCACCAATTAAGGTTAGCATAATTGAGGTTCCCAAGAGATTGCCCCAATCAACCCACTCTTCAGTATCAGCTAAGAAACGTCCACCTTCAGTTAAGGAGTAGGTAATATCGCTTAAACCACCATCTAACTCAGTGATAATGTAGATTAAGGTGATAGCAACACCGCCAATTAAGATTACACCTTGAATGAAGTCAGTCCAAAGTACGGCTTTCAAACCACCAGAGCAGGAGTAAATAATTGCCACACCGCCCATGAGGAGAATTAAGAGGTCGACGTTGATATCAGCAATCTTAGCTAAAGCTAAGCATGGGAGGTACATCACGATGGACATACGGCCTAACTGATAGATGATGAACATCAAAGCGCCTAAAACTCTTAAGAAAGTTGAGCCAAAGCGGATCTCAAGATAGTGATAAGCAGTATCAATATCAAGCTTGGCGTAAACTGGTAAGAAGTACTTAATAGTTAATGGAATGGCGATGATCATACCTAACTGGGCAAACCAAAGGATCCATGATCCTGCGTAGGAGTTACCAGCTAAGGCTAAGAAGGAAATAGGAGAAAGTAAGGTAGCGTAAATTGACACGCAAGTTACGTACCACGGCACAGTACCATCGCCTTTGAAGAAGTCTTTGCCTTTTAATTCTTGCTTTGAGAACCATAAACCTGCTAATAAGACGCCTAACATATAGACGACTAGCACGGTGGTATCGATCCATGTAAAGCCGACTAAATCATCAAACATGATATTTTCCTAATCTTAACTTAAAGGGAAAGCCTGGATTTCTCCAGGCTTGTGACTTATAAATTATTTACCAAAGTACTTAGCGTAAATCTTCTTAGCACCCTCAATCATCTCTGGGGTGTAAGCGCCCATTGGCTTGCGGCAGCAACCAGCTTCAACACCTGCCTCTTGTAAGCAGATCTTTAAGGTGCCATAGAGGCCGTTCTTTAAGACGTCAGTGATGAAGTCGTTGGTGACGTTTTGAACCTTTAAAGCTTCCTCAATCTTGCCAGCACGAGCTAAATCCATGATTTGACGTGCACGAACACCGTTGACGTTGAAGGTAGAACCAATAGCACCATCAACACCTAAAACGGTAGCAGGTAACATCATCTCGTCAAAGCCTGCATATAACATCTTCTCTGGGAAGGCCTTGCGGAAGCGCTCTAAGAGGTAGAAGTCGCCAGCGGTGAACTTAACACCTGTAACCTTTGGATTCTCAAAGAGCTCTGAGAACTGATCGATGGTGATGTTAACGCCAGTTAAGAATGGGATGAAGTAAACGATCATCTGATTATCAACGCTGTTGATAATGGTGTTGTAGTAATCCTTAACCTCGGCAAAGGAGAACTTGTAGTAGAAAGGAGTTACAGCAGAGAGTGAATCGTAGCCTAAGTCAGTTGCAAACTTAGCTAAGTGTAAGGACTCTTTGATGTTTAAGGAGCCAACTTGAGCAATTAACTTGACTTGATCCTTTGCCTCATCTTTAACAATTCTGAAGATCTCTTCTTTCTCTTCAGTGCCAAGTAAGAAGTTCTCACCAGTTGAACCGCCAACATAGAGGCCGTCAACCTTGTTTACATCAATGTTGTGACGAACGATTTGACGAACGCCCTTCTCACTTACATTGCCGTTCTCATCAAAAGCTGTTAATAAAGCAGTAATTAAGCCAGTAATTTTTGGATATGCCATTTTTAGATCTCCTAAAAAGAATAAAATTTATAAGGCGCTTAGTCTTGTGGTAAAGCGTCGATAAACCATTTGCCAATTACTTGTGGGCGGGTAATAGCAGAGCCTACGATGGCACCGAATGCACCGCACTCAAAAGCAATCTTTAAATCAGCAGGAGTGTTGATTCTGCCTTCTGCAAAAACTGGGATTGATAATCTATCAACCATGCGTGCTACTAAGCCAAAATCAGGTCCTTTGAAATGAGGAGAATATGGGGTGTAGCCAGATAAGGTGGTGGAGATTGCATCAAAGCCAATCTTCTCGGCATTAATACCTTCAGCGTCGTTTGAAATATCAGCCAAAGAAATGCGACCTGCGTCTTTGATCATCTTGACTAAGTCTTCTAATTGCTCGTCATGAGGACGGCGACGTAAGGTGGCATCTAAAGCGATGATTTCACAACCGCAATCGATTAACTCTTGAACTTCCTTTTTAGTGGCAGTGATATAAATATCGCTGTCATCGTAATTGCGCTTGATAAGACCAATTACAGGAAGACCGGTTACTTTCTTGATTTCCTCAATATCAGGTACTGACTGGCAACGAATTGCAACAGCGCCAACTTGCTTTGCAGCTAAGGCCATACGACCCATGATGAAGGGGCTGTGTAAAGGTTCGTCAGGGAGCGCCTGGCAGGAGATGATAAGCTTGTGCTTAAAGCTATCTAATAACATTTTAAAGAAGTCCTCAATTTGTCTTTTGACGACATTGTACTCAAATAAGCTTTAGAAAAATGTGACTTACTTTCAATTTTCTGAAATTAATTTCCAACTTTTAGCTTTAGTCTTAGAAGAAGTGAAAAAATTATTTCATCTCTAATTTCAGAAAATCTCCAGTAAATCGCATTTATCTAAGTCTTTTAAGGGTAAAGGGCGAAATTTTGTTTTATTTTGCGCATGTTATAAATTTTCATTTTTAACAAAACGTCGCGCTTTAGCCTTTAAAAATGGCTCCCAAAATTTGGGAGCCTAAGTAAGGGATTAAAGAAATCTTTAATCTTAGAAGGTGTAAGCTACACCTAATGCAAAACGGGTCTGACGGAGATCGCCGGTTGCATCACCATAGTGTAAGTTAGCGACCTGTAAGTATGGACGCCAGTTGCCATATTTGTAGCCGACGGTGAACTCATGCTCGTAGTTCCAATCGTCATTATCATGCATTACACGATCTTTACCATTAGCATCGTCATCGTTGAGGGCTTTCATGTAGGTGAAGTTATAGGAGAAGTCCCAAGCACCATACTTGTAACCAACATAAAGATCTACACGACCATTCTTTTGATCTGATTTATTCTTATAGCCTTTTACAGCAATTGGAACTCCAGCTGAATTTGTTGAGCCAGAGTAAACAACATCTTCATCATAACGCCAGTAGTCATAACGTAAGCGGGTAGCAAACCAAAGACCAAAGTCGGTGTTGTATTGTAAGCGAACATATGGCTTCCAACCGGTGGTCTCAGAGGTTGACTCAGTGATTAAACCTGGTTGAATGCTAAAGCCGGTGCCTTCAAACTTGTAGGTCCAATAAACAGATAACTCGGTAGCATTGGTGGTGAAATCGCCCCATTGATCTGGATCATTGCTATTACCTGAAGAGCTTGAACCAGACTTGAAGGAAGAATCAGCATAGAAACCGATACCATTATCAAAAGCACCGATGACGCAAATACGGTCATAGTGGTGCTCTGATAAATCTTCATAACGGTGTCTGTAGTCTAAAGTCCAAGTGGCAGCACTTACTGATGTAGCACCGACAGTCATTAATGTAGCTGCTACAACAGCGGTAGCAATCTTATTTAATTTCATTTTGCGCTCCTGAATATGCATATTTAGTAAGCGCTCAAGTTATTTTAAGCGCTTTTAGTTTTTATAAAAATCCTTTATTCAACTACAACTTTGCCATTTGCAAAGGATAGGGTGATAACCTGAGAGGTTGCAGTACCACCAGTGGTCTCACCACCAATTAAGATGACCTCATCGCCATTTTGGACAGTGATGCCATAGCCTAATGGAAGTGGCAGATCGGCTGAGTGGACCCATTGACCGTCAACTAAAGCGTAGATTTCATCACGCCAAGTCTTGGTCTTGCCCTGGTGAGCAAAGAGCTTGCCGTTCTTGTCGTACTCAACGGTAGAATCTGGGAAGTTGGCACCACCTGCGACGATCACAGCACCATTTGACACACCAGCCATAGCGCCTGCAACACCTTCTTGGACGCTCTCGCCATCAGCTGGGCAGAGGTTTGGAAGTTGAGTCCAAGCTAAACCATAATCCTCAACAGTAAATTGAGAGGTTACAGCAGTACGAAGGCCAGGCTTTCTCTCACCGTTGATTACGGTAACCTTGTTGCCGTCAGCAGCTAGTGCAGCACCTGCAGTGCCGGTAGTTGGCATCTGGCCTAAAGAGGACCACATATTGGTCTCTGGGTTATATTGCATAACCTCACGGTTGAAGTAGTAATCTTCAACTGGCTTGTTGGAATAGTCAGCATTGACCTTAGCTAAAAGCTCGTCGTTGCCAGCTGCGGTTTGTAAATCTTCAAAATAGCCATCGAAAATTGCTTTGTTAACACTGCCTAAAACGATAGCATTCTTGCCATCAACAGTGATTGCTGAGTGACCCGTCATACCAAATGGGGAGCGGGTCATAACCTTTTCCCAAGAATCATTTGCAGGATCATAGGCCCAAACGTCATTGAAGACGGTGGTAAGACCCGTTGCAGATGATTTGCCGCAGCCACCGAAAACATAAATCTTGCCATTTAAAGCAACAGATTGTGACTGATCACGAGCATCGCCTGGGAAGGAAGCTACTTCTTCCCACTTTGGATCTTGAGCCTTGGTATCAATCTTGTACCAGCTCTTGCCAGCAGTACCAAGACCTGCGTAAATTACGCCATCAGTCATAGCACCAGAGGCTGACTTAATAGTAACAGGGAAATCAGGAAGGCTTTGAGCCATAGCGCTTGTCATGCCTATAGCAACAGCAACTGACAAGGCAGCAGCAGTTTTAATTAAGTTCATATATTTGCGTCCTTAAGTCCTAATGATGGCGAATCTTTACGATGGCTAATCATTGGAATGAAATTTAATTTTCCGTAATTCTATGGAATGGAGTAATTTTTTACAAATGCAAAATTTTGTTTTTGCGCACTAAGTCACAAATCGCAAAATCTCTTAAAAATGGCTTATAAATCGACATTTGTTAGTCTAACTTTGTGACCAAAGTGGCTTAAATCAAGCATTTCTAGCTATAAGAATTTAGAATTGTTTTGCAAAAAATATACAAAAATTTTACTTAATGAAAATTATTTTATGGTAAATTTTTGAGAAAAATTTCATTTTGTGAGTTTTACTCCATTTTTTAATTTTTGATTTGTTATAAAATAAACAAAAGATTAGATATGTTAGAGTCAATCTTATAAAAATCAAGGGTTTGAATTTTAGCACTAATTTTCAAAAGGATCTTATTTTCATAATTTGAGCCATCAAATGAAAATTGTGTTAATTTATTAGTGGTGGATGACATAAAGGTTTCTGGTGAGTTCATGACGATTAAGTTTCCAATTAAAGCTGAAGGGAAAATTTTAGCAACCCTTCATCAAATTCACAGTAGTCTACCAAGCGCAATGCGCCGTTTAGTTGAATATATTATGAATCACCCTCAGGATGTGGTCACGGCAAATATTGCAGATATTGCCCGTAATGCCTCAGTGGGTGAGGCTACTGTGGTGCGTCTTTCAAGAAATTTGGGCTTCCCAGGCTTTCAAGAATTTAAAATCGATTTGGCAATTGAGCTTGCTGACAATAAAAAGCAAGACGATAACATTATTGACAGTCACGTCCTAGATGAAGATCCACCAGATGTTTTAGGCAAGAAAATTGCGCGCTCGATTTCTGATGCGGTAAATGAAAACATTGAGTTTTTCGACCCACAAATGGCCATTAAAGTCACGCGTGCTATCTATAACGCAGGGCGAGTCTTTATTATGGGCATGGGTAACTCCGGCTTGTGCGCAGCCTATCTTAAAAATAAATTAACGCGCATTGGCATTAATGCCATTTTTGAGTTAAGTACCCATTTTATGTACACTCAAGCCTCCCTTTTAAAGCCTGGCGATGTGGCTATTGCCATTTCACAAAAGGGCGTGGGCATGGAGACGCGTAAGGCTTTTCAAATTGCCAAAGATGCAGGGGCTTTGTGTGTGGCAATTACCCATCATCAAGGATCGCCTTTAGCTCGCGATGCAGATTTTGTCTTTTACTCAGGTAATCGCGAAGGCTTTTTACAAAGTGACTCTTTAGGAACGATGTCGGCACAATTGCATATTTGTGAAATTATTTACATTATGGTCATTCAGCTTAATATGGCCAAAGCAGTTAAGACTAAACAAGTGACTTTAAAGGCTTTAGAGTACGAAGTTAAAAATTAGGCTTTATTACTTTGAAAGTATCGCCATAAAAGGGGGAGGTTAACCCCCCTTTAAATGGTTGATATTAATTCTTTAGAAATTAAAATTGTCTGGATCTGAACCAAATCTTTGATTCTTATTTAAATTCTGTAGAGAAATAAGCTCTTTATCTGTAAATTTGATGCTAAAGATATCACAGTTTTCAGTAATGCGTAAATGCTTAATCGACTTTGGTATGACGATTATACCCCTCTGTATTTGCCAGGCAATTAAAATTTGCGCAGGCGTTTTGTTATGAGCTTTGGCAATTTCACCTACTACCGGATCTTGTAATAGGGCACCTTGAGAGCGAGCGCCACCTAGAGGAGACCAGGCTTCAAGTGCAATAAAGTAACGACGGCACTCATCAAAAAGTGGAATTTGACTTAAATAAGGGTGGCACTCAACTTGATTTACGGCAGGTTCAACCCCAGTTTTTTCACGTAGAGTTTGTAAGTGGTGAATTTGAAAGTTTGAAACACCAATGGATTTAATTAAACCTTCCTCTTTAAGTTTAATCATCTCCTGCCAGGCTTTGACGTAACCTTCAGCAGGCCAGTGAATAAGATACAGATCTACATAATCTAAATCCAATTTTTTCAAAGAGGTCTCTAAGGCTTTTCTGGTATTAGAAGATCTTACATCGTCATTCCAAAGTTTGGTGGTAATAAAGATATTCTCACGGGACACTTTAGCATCCTTAATGCCTTTGCCCACATCCTCTTCGTTGTGGTAGGCAGCTGCTGTGTCAATGTGCTCATAACCATGAGTTAGGGCATAACATACTGCCTCTTGAGTAGTTTTACCTTGCTCGGCTAAAAAGACTCCTAGGCCTAATTGTGGGATCTTATGACCATCATTTAAAGTTAAGGTTGGGGTTTTAAACATGCTTTTACTCCTTAAGTTTGCAAGCCTTGACTATTTTAAACTTAAATCTTGGCGCTTGAGTGATCTAAACTTAGATAGCAACCTAAAATTTTAAGATAAGTGGTCAGATCATTTAATTTGCTAATGATATTTTGCATTTGCGGGCTATCTAAATTTGCAAGCACATCAGCAAAGAAAATCTCTTCCCAAATCTCACCTGAAGCGCTCTCTTTGGGGCGTGAGTTTAACTTCAATAAGTTAATGCCATTTTCTTTAAAGATATTTAAAACTTTAATTAAAGAGCCTGGTTCATACTTTTTAACCGAGAAGATCATTGAGGTCTTAGCGCTTAAATTTTGTGGCACCACAATTGGCGTCATAGAGAAGACCACAAAACGGGTGTAATTGTTTTTATGATTGGCAATATCAGTTTGAAGTGAGACTAGATTGAAAAATTGACCACTATCTTTAGAGGCAATCGCAACCGCCTTAGGATTTTGTAAGGCTGCAACTTGGGCCATGGCATCGGAGGTGGAGCTTGTATAGTGAATTTTAGCGTGAGAGAGCTTTTTTTGAATAAAAGTTGAGCATTGCGCAATAGGTTGCGGGTGGCTGTAAATATCGGAGATCTCCTCTAAAGGAAGATCTTTTAAACCTAAAATTGAATGATCAATAGGTAAGAAGACTTCACCTGTCATGGTAGCTTTAGTGGTGGAAATTAAATCTAAAACTTCATTGATACTCCCTGATGAGGAGTTTTCAATCGGTAAAATGGCAAATTCACATTGTGAATCTTCAACTTTTTCGATGATTTCACTAAAACTGTCGCACCCGTCCATGCGCACCTTGCCCACAAAATTTTCGGTAAATTTAGTGGCCGCTAAGTGTGAGTAAGTGCCAATTTGTTTTCCAAGATAGGCAATTGAAGTGTCACGCTCTAATTTTTTTAAATTTGCCTGCTCAAGAATATAGCTTTGTTCAAAAGAGACGGTATGGGCCATGATATTTTTGAAAATATCATTTACCATCATCGAGGAGATCCCAAGTTTTTGGCCTTCTTTTATAAGTTTTTCAAGTTTACTGTTTTCACGAACTTTATCGACGATACCTTGATTGTGTTCTATTTTGTAACTTGCAATATCTTGAGCTACTTCAAGGCGTTTTTTTAAAAGTTTTAAAAGTTCTTGATCAATACTGTCAATGTCAACACGGCACTCTTTAAGATCTCTCATTTTAGACCCTTAACATTAAAAGAAAATCGAAGGTTTAGACAAAGAAAAACCGCGACTTAGGCGCGGTTTTATAAAAAACTTTAATTACTCTCTTTTAGAAAGTAAATTTAAAATCTCAATGTAAAGCCAGCAAATAGTAACTAAGAGTGAGAAGGCATTAAAGTACTCAAAGTACTTAGGTAAACCCTCATCAACGCTTACTTGAATATTCTCAAAGTCTAAGACTAAGTTAAAGGCGGCAATGGTGCAGATTAAAAGTGAAATACCAATGGATAGAGCACCGGTGGATGGTAAGAGATTAAAACCAAAAAGACCTGTGACAAAATTTAAAAGGTATAACACAAAGACACCTGCGGTTGCACCGGTGACAATGGAGCGAAAACGCGCAGTAGGTACAATTACCTTAAATTTCCATAAGGCAAGCATGGCTAAAACTACGGCAAAGGTGGACATCACCGCAGTTGAGACGATGCCTGGATACTTAAGCTCTAAGGCCATGGAAATGGTGCCTAAGGCGCAACCTTCAGTGATAGCATACAAAGGTGCGGTAATTGGGGAGGCTTGAGGCTTGAAAATGGTAATCATAGCTACCACAAGCGCTGCAATTATAGAGCCTGTAAGTAAGAAGGTTGGGATTTTGCCATTGTTTATGATGTAGTCTAGGCAGAAGATCATGGAGCCATAGCCTACAATCATGGTGATAATAATTAAAACTAAAGCTTTAGTGGTAGTACCACTTAAGGTTGCAGCATTTGCAAGACCGCCAAAATTTAAAGATCCGGCCTGATTTAAAACAACTGCCATGGCAGGATTGGTCGAACGCATTTCTTGTTTTACTCCTTCATAAAAACAATAAACTTATCATAACCTAAAGCTTAAGCTTTTTTTAAGCTTTGAGGAAAAATTGCAATAGCTTAGAGATCGAAAAAATCTGGATTGCATTTAGCAATCACTTCCTCTAAGGATAAGGACGTTTCTTTCATATGATCATACATTGCGTGCGCGGCTTTTTCAGGATTATTATCCTTAATGGCATTTAAGACGGCACGATGGGCAAGGCAGGTTCTACCAATGGGGCTTACCTCATGCTCAATGGATAAAAAGCGCACTCTATCCATAGTACCTTTTACCGCTAAGATAAGATCTTGTACCCAATCAAAGCCTGCGGCCATAATGATGGTGTGGTGAAATTCATCATCTAAGGCAAAATGCTCATGAATACTGTAATTTTTCGCGGCGATCTCTTGTTTTTCGATGATTTTCTCTAAAGCGTCAACGACCATTTTTTCTTTAATGTCAGAAAACTTTTCGCGAATTACCGCACTTTCTAAGTTTTGGCGAATAAAGACCCCTTGGAGGACGTGACTTTTGGAGATCCTTTTTACTTTAGTGGCCTTTTTAGGGCAGATCATCACAAAGTCATTTTCTGCAAGCTTAATTAAAGCCTCACGCACTGGCTGTCTTGAGATATCAAAGGCATTAGCGACATCATTTTCGGTTAAAGTGTCATCAGGCAAGAGGCGACATTCAATGATGGCGCGGCGTAAAAACTCATAAATTTGTTGATTTATTGGCTCTTTACCATTTAAAACACAATCGGTTGATAAATAAAACTCACCCATAAGCGCAAATCCACATTAAATCATTTTTTATGATCTTAAAATAATCTTAGGGCGCTTTAAAGCTTCAAATAAACTTTTTTTGAAGGTTTTTTTTATAATTTTTTAAAAGTCATCATATGACTTTATAAAAGGCATTCTTATGCGCTTTTGCGCAAGTTTTAGAAGAGATAAGAAGCGCTAAATGTGATCTTGGTAGCTCTACAAAAGAGAGCCTTTGCAGTATGATGAACAAGTCTTTTTGAGTTTTAGGGGATTTACCCTCCATCAATATCAGGAGTAAAAGGAAAATGGGAAAGGGATTAATGCTCGCAGGCGAGCCAATGGGACTTTTAATTGCTCAATCTGAAGGTTCTTTAGATAGCGTTGAAGGTTACTCTTTAGCAGTTGCAGGTGCTGAGTTTAATGTTGCAACTGGCTCTGCTCGCTTAGGTCACAAGACTGCTTATTTGACCAAATTAGGCGATGATCCTTTTGGTAAGTTAATTGCTCGTACCTTACGTAATAACGGTATCATGGATGATTTGGTGCTTTACACCAAAGAGCGTACCACAGGCTTTATGTTAAAGAGCAAGGTGTCAAAAGGCGATCCTGAGATTTTCTATTTTAGAAAAGGCTCTGCCGCTTCCACATTAAGCGCTGAAGATGTTGAAAAGATTGATTTCACTCAGTTCTCTCACATTCATTTAACCGGTATTTTACCTGCTTTAACTGATTCTACTCGTGAAGCTGTGAAGATGATGTTAAAGAAGGCTCGTGAGGCTAATTTGTTTGTATCTTTCGATCCAAACTTACGTCCTCAACTTTGGCCATCTCGTGAGGTTATGGTCTCCTACATCAATGATTTAGCCTCTCAAGCTGACTTAGTTTTACCAGGTAATGGTGAAGGCGATATTCTTTGCGGTACTACTGATGCCCACGAGATTAATAAGTTCTATCGCAATTTAGGCGCTAAGACTGTAGTAACCAAGGTAGGTCCAAAGGGCGCAGTGTGCTTAGATGGCGATCGTGAGTTTAGCGTACCAGGCTTTATTATTGATAAGGTTGTTGATACCGTAGGTGCAGGCGATGGCTTTGCTTGTGGTGTTATCACAGGCCTTATGGAAGGTTTACCACTTGAGAAGGCTGTGGAGAGAGGCTGTGCAATTGGTGCTATTCAATGTACCTTTGCAGGTGATAATGAAGGCTTACCAACTCCAGAGCAACTTAAGCAATTTATGGATTCTCACAAGAGAACTTCATTCTAATTTTAGGAGAATAGAAAATGGCTTATGAAGTTTTAAAGACAATTGCCTCTTATGGTATCGTGCCACTTGTAACTTTAGATGATCCAGAAGATGCAGTGCCTTTAGCCCATGCTTTAGTTGAAGGTGGGATCCCGATTGCCGAGGTGACTTTCAGAACCGCCGCAGGTGGTGAGTGCATTAAGCGTATGGCCAAGGAAGTACCTGAGATTATCGTAGGTGCAGGTACTGTTCACACTATAGATCAGGCCAAAGAGACCTTAGATAATGGTGGTAAGTTTGTCATTACCCCAGGCTTTAATGCTAAGGTTGTAGAGTGGTGTGTAAATAACAACATGCCAATTTGCCCAGGTACTGTAGTGCCATCTGATATTGAAGAGGCTATGAACTTTGGTTTAGATACCGTAAAGTTCTTCCCAGCAGGAGTTTACGGTGGTATTAATACCTTAAAGGCCTTATCTGCTCCATTTGCTTCTATGAAGTTTGTGCCAACAGGTGGTGTAAACTTAGATAACTTACAAGACTTCTTAGATTTACCATGTGTTGCAGCAGTAGGTGGCTCATTTGTTCCTCCATCAAAGCAAGTTAAGGCTAAGGATTGGCAGGGTGTTACTGAGACTTGCAAGACCATTATGAAGAAGGTCTATGACTTCCGTCCAGGTCATGTGGGCATCAACGCCGGTACTGATGAGAATGCAAAGAATGTAGCTTCTGCCTTTGCTGCCATGTTTGGTGTTGAAGAGAAGGCTACCGATCTTGCATACTTTGCAGGTGACTTAGTTGAAGTCATGAAGGTACCATTCTTAGGCACTCACGGTCACGTTTGCGTAGATACTCGTGATTTACCACGTGCTATGGCTTATTTAGAGCGCAAGGGCGTAGTCTTTGATAAAGACAATTTCGTCTATGGTGCAAATGGCAAGTTAATTGCTGCTTACTTAAAGGATGAAGTAGGTGGCTTTGCTATTCACTTACGCCAAAAGGCTCGCTAATTTAAGCAAAATTTAAAATTTTAGAAGAAAAAAGAGATCTTAAGATCTCTTTTTTTAGTGTGCGCGGCATGCACGCAATCCAATGGGTGTAAGTCCCTGGACCAGCTGTACAGAGCAAGGTCGAAGCCCAACACAAGGTGGATGCTGTGAAGCATTGGCTGAAAGAAGTGTGAATGGCATGACCCAAGAGCTCCGACGAACAGAAATCGCATCAGGCCGATAAGCCGGGTGAGCCTCCTAAACAAGGCGTAACCCAAAACTGTAACGTAAGGCGGCAACGGTAAATGCGGCGGAGCCGGGTTAAGGATTAGCGTCGCTTACCCGCGGAGGTCTAACAGGTAGCATAATTGCTATAGGTAAAGCCGAACTGTTAGAAGTCAGATGAGGTCGTAGTAGCTGTGAGTATCAGTGAAGGGCCGAAACATTATAGGTGTAAAAGCGAGCAAAACTGCAAATGACGAAACGAACCACCGAAAACAAAGGAAACCTAATACATAGGCAAGCCGAACGTATACCGGCGGAAGCGAGGAAACTCGTCAGCAAATGTAAAGGAGTGGAGTCATTAGCATATAGCAAACAAGTAGCACAAGGATCATCCAAATGGCAACTTTAGAGGCAATACTTGGGTACGATAACATCAAGAGTGCAGCCCTTGCAGTTCGCAGGAACAAAGGCGCAGCCGGTGTTGATGGTATGAAACCAAATGAACTCATCAAGTGGTTCTATGACCATCCGTACATGCTGACAGAGTCCATTAGGAACGGTGAATACAAACCGCAACCAATCAAAAGAGTATATATCCCAAAACCAAACGGCGAGAAAAGACCACTTGGAATATCAACCGTGGTAGACAGAACAGTACAAGCCGCTGTAGCAAATGTGCTACGTGACGAGTACGAAAGTCAATTCTCAGATAATAGTCATGGCTTTCGCCCTAACAGGGGATGCCATACTGCCATAAATCAAGCGCTTAAGTACGCCAATGAAGGCTACACTTATGCGGTAGATCTAGACTTGAGAAAATTCTTCGACACAGTTAACCACAGTAAGATGCTTCAGGTACTTCACAAAACCGTTAAGGACTCACGTGTGATGCAACTTATCAGCAGAATGCTGAAAGTTAAAGTCATGGAGGACGGTAAGTGCACTAAGTCACAAATCGGACTTCCGCAGGGGTCAGCCGTCAGTCCTGTTCTAGC
>CALXNU010000030.1 GCA_944389835.1 uncultured Succinivibrionaceae bacterium | reverse complement strand
ATAAATTTTTTGAAAATTAACCCCTAATAAGCCATAAATTTCCTATTTTAACCACATGGTTATAATTCTTGGATCGAGGGCCTACGATCTAGTGTACTATGCAACAAACACCAGATAGGAACAATTCACATCAAAATACCATAGGATCTCTTAGGCAATTTTTCAGATCTTCTTAGTAATGCCCAACTCCTCTTTTAAAGCTTAATCAAAATAAAGAGTAAGCCTTCTAAAATAATATTATTTTGCAGTACAACCTCAAGTTTTTCTATAATGGAAAGATAGAGATCTACAAGTTCTTGAGGTGGAGTAGCTATGATGACCGAGGTTAAAAGCTTGCCGTTAGGTATTACAGACTTTGCAATTTTTAGAGATCATAACTACATTTATGTGGACAAAACCGATTTAATTGCACAAATTGCGTCCTATCGTGTGCCTATTTTTTTAGCCCGTCCAAGACGCTTTGGTAAATCCACATTAGTTAATACCTTTGAAGAGCTTTTTTCTCATGGCCTTGAAAGGTTTAAAGGTCTTAAAATAGACACACAAAACTTATGGCAAGATAAAACCTATAAGGTTTTCCATCTTGATTTTTCAGATATCAAAGAAGTCAGTAAACAAATTACCTTTTCTGAAAGTTTGCAAAATCTTTTAGCTAGTGCTTTTAAAAATCTTAAGCTTAACTTTGAAAAAACGGAAGATGTGATTGGTTCTTTTAGAAGTGCCTTACAAGATATCAAAGACAAAGATTCTTTAGTCTTGTTAGTTGATGAGTATGATGCACCTTTAACTGCCGTCATGAATAAAAAGGTTGAATTTGAGGAAAGAAGAGCGATCCTTTCAAATTTTTTTTCTTGCATAAAGGTTAATTCAGGAAAATTTAGATTTTTCTTTTTTACAGGCGTCACTCGTTATTCTCAGGTCTCGATTTTCTCAGCGTTTAATAACCTTAAAGATTTAAGTCTTAATCCTTTATATGGCGCGATAGTGGGATATACGCAAGAGGAAATTGAGCATTATTTTAAAGCTTATCTTCAAAGATCAGCCATAGCCTTAAATAAAAAGAAAAATACAACACTTTATGATGTAAAGCTTATTTTGCAAAAGCTCAAAGATCATTATGATGGTTACTCTTTTGATAAAGAATGCTCTTCTCATGTTTATAATCCTTGGTCTATTTTAAATTTCTTATCAGAGCCAGAAAACGATTTTGACCACTACTGGTTAGACACGGGGGGGTCTAAACCATCACTTTTGGTAAATTACATTAAAGAAATTCTTGATAAAAAATTTGATAAAAGTAAGTTGCTAAATTATTTAGATAGTAATGTAAAAATTTTAATTTCTAAAGATAAGCTCTCACCTACGAGTGAAAGCATTGATGAAAGCTCTTTTCCTTTTGAGGCGATTTTATATCAAGCAGGGTATTTTACGCTTAAGGAAGTTGACGGCTCTGATTTCTATATAGGATTGCCGAACTTAGAAGTAGAAGAGGCTTTTGACAGCATTGTACTTGAGAGACTACTTAACAAAAGTACCGAAGGTTTAAAGCAGGAGCATAAACAAAATGCAAAAGATGCTTTAAAAAATAAAGATCTTAGAGGGTTTAAAGCATTACTTAACGCGATTTTAAATGAGTTTTCCTATGAAAGTGTCCCAAGCTTTAAAGAGGTTCATTTTAGGGATGTATATAAAGTAACTTTGCGTTGCTTGGATTTCATAACTTATAGCGAGTATCAAACCTCACAAGGTAGATCTGATTTGTGTGTTGTTACAGATAAGTATCTTTACGTAATTGAGTTTAAAGTAATTGGAGAAAATCAAAGTAAGCTTATTGAGCACACCTTAGAAGATGCTAAAGCTCAAGTTTTAGAGCGCAAATATAATCTTCGTTTAGATCCGCTTTTAAGTGAGCGCCAAGTGGTAGCTTTGGCATGTGTGATTGTCAATCAAAGCAAAGATGCAAGTCATGATAAGCCTTATCGTGGTGTAGTGGCACTTGAAGAGGTTACAATAAATCAATTGAAATAAAAGCAAAAAATCCGTCAAATTTTAAGTTTTGGCAAAAACATAAGCTGAAAACTTAGAATTTTGGCAAAAGTCTAGTGTTAGTTATTAAGAGAATAGCTACTAAATTGTGATGCCATTCATCTCCACCTTAAAGAAGGTGGAGACTTCTGGCAAGGGGTGTTAAAATCTAAACTTCGTTTACTCAAGTTTACTAACTAACTGTTAAATTACCAGGAATATACATGGCAACAAAAGCACAAAAGGTTTACGACGGTTCATCAATTGAAGTTTTAGAGGGCTTAGAGCCGGTTAGGCGTCGCCCGGGTATGTATACCGACACACAAAACCCAAATCATTTAGCAGCAGAGGTTATTGATAATTCAGTTGATGAGGCTTTAGGCGGATATGCAACACGAATTGAGGTAACTTTACATAAAGATAATTCTTTAGAGGTTGAGGATAATGGGCGCGGTATGCCTGTAGATCTTCATCCAACCGAGAAAATTCCTGCAATTGAGCTTATTTTTGGAAGATTACACGCAGGTGGTAAATTCTCAGCTGACAACTATGCCTTCTCAGGTGGTTTACATGGTGTAGGTGTAAGTGTTGTCAATGCTTTATCTCAAGAGACAGAGGCGATTGTCACACGCGATGGGGCAGTGTGGCAGATTGTTTTTGAAGACGGTGAGATTTCATCGCCGTTAAAGAAAATTTCAGATGCTCCTAAAAACCGACATGGCACTTCGGTAAGATTTAAACCAAATCCTAAATACTTTGACAGTAGCGATTTTAACGTAAGAGCATTAATTCATTTGCTAAAAGCTAAAGCCGTGTTATGTGAAGGCTTGACTGTTACCTTTAAAAATGAAATCACCGATGAGTTTTTCACCTGGAATCATGAGGGTAATTTAGGCGGTTATCTTACAGGTTTACTTGAAGGTGAGGAAATTTTACCGCCTAATACCTTTAATGGTTTGGTAAAAGAGGATGAGGGTGAGGTTGAATGGGCTGTCGCATGGGTTTCAAAAAAAGGCTTTGAGCGCATTCAAGAATCCTATGTAAACTTAATTCCCACCCCTGAAGGTGGTACCCATGTAAATGGTTTAAGAGCAGGCCTTTTAGCGGCGGTAAGAGAGTTTTGCGATTTACACTCTTTATTGCCTAAGAATTTAAAGCTCATGCCAGATGATGTTTGGGCGCATTGTTCTTTTACCTTATCGGTTAAAATTCGCGATCCTCAGTTTGCAGGACAGACTAAAGAGAAGCTTTCTAATCGGCAGTGTGCCTCTTTTGTGGAGCGCATTGTAAAGGATAGATTATCGCTATTTTTAAATGCCAATGCCGCTTTAGGTAAGCAAATTGCAGCTTTAATTATTGAAAGAGCTAAAGACAGAGAAGCTCAAGCTAAAGTTGTGGAGCGCAAAAAAGCAGTGCGCGGTCCTCAGTTACCAGGCAAGCTTGTCGATTGCACTTCAAATGATCCTGCACAATGTGAGTTATTTATTGTTGAGGGTGACTCAGCAGGTGGTTCTGCAAGACAGGCTCGTGAGTCAAGTTTCCAGGCAATTTTGCCTTTAAGAGGTAAGATTTTAAATACCTGGGAAGTCTCAGCGCACACGGCTTTAGCCTCTGAGGAAATTCGGGCAATTTCTGTGGCCATCGGCTGTGAGATTGACTCTGATAATTTAGAGGGGCTTCGCTATAACAAGATTTGTATCTTAGCCGATGCTGACTCTGACGGTTTGCATATTGGCACTTTGTTGTGCGCTCTTTTTGTCAAGCACTTTACCAAGCTTGTAGAAGAGGGACATGTTTATGTGGCTTGTCCTCCTCTGTATCGTTTAGATGCAGGTAAGGAGAAAGAATACGCCTTAGACGATGATGAGCTTGCGCTTAAGCAAAAGCAATTTTTAAAAAAGGGTATTAAGCCTGAGAGCATTAAAATCCAAAGATTTAAAGGCTTAGGTGAGATGAACCCTGAGCAATTGCGGGAGACTACCTTAGCTCCAAAGTCAAGAAAGCTTTTGCAATTGACTTTAGCTGAGGATAATAAAGATGTGACTTTTTCCTTAATGAGTCTTTTGATGTCCAAAAAAAGAGCCTCAGATAGACGTGCCTGGCTTGAGAAAAACGGAGACAAAGCTGAGCTTTTAGACTAAGATAACAAAAAGCCTTATATAAGAGGGTCAGGTTATGTCAGATGGGCAAGAGAAAACAGAACAACCGACGGGTAAACGCATAGATGATGCGCGAAAACGCGGTCAAGTCCCAAGATCGCGTGAGGCGGGTACTTTGTTTGTCTTGCTCTCTGGAGTTTTAAGTCTGTGGGCGATGTCCTCGTATTTAGGCGGGGGCATGGTGCAGGTTATGACGCAAAGTTTTAGTCTAACGCGTGATCAGGTCTTCACCGTAGATGAAATGGCGCGTCTTTTTGTCAATGATATTATAGAAGTCACCATCCCGCTTTTAGCAATTTGTATTATTGTGTTTATTTGTGCCTTTGTGGGTAATATCTTCTTAGGCGGCATGAACATGTCCGCTGAGGCGGTAATGCCAAAGCTTACCAAGTTAGATCCGCTAAATGGGCTAAAGCGCATGATTTCCTTTAACTCTTTAATTGAGTTAATTAAAAGTATTGCCAAAGTCGTATGTATTGGACTTTTCTGTTATTTGCTCTTATCGCACAGCGTCAATGAAATTTTGCGCCTTTCTTATATTAATCCTGAGTCTGGAATTAAAGAGGCAATCTCAATTTTATTTTATTTCATGTTAATTATTGTGCTTGGTATGGTGCCCATTGTTTTAATTGATGTGCCATTTCAAAAGTGGAATTATATAAAGCAATTGCGCATGACCAAGCAAGAAGTTAAAGATGAAATGAAGGATACTGAGGGTAATCCGCAAATTAAAGGTCGCATTAGGCGTTTGCAATACGAGATGGCGGCAAGACGCATGATGGCTAATGTGCCAAAGGCTGATGTGGTGGTAACCAACCCAACCCACTATGCAGTAGCGCTCGCATACGATGTGCATGGCACTAAAGCACCTTTAGTTACAGCAAAGGGCATTGATGAAGTTGCAGAGAATATTATGCGTATTGCCCGTGAGACGGGAGTGCCGGTTTTACCTTTGCCACCTCTTGCTAGATCGTTATATTACACCACCCCCTTAGATGCTGAAATTCCGCGCGGACTTTTCCAGGCTGTAGCACAAGTCTTAGCTTGGGTGTTGGCGATGAAGAATTATAAAGAGGGTACCGGTAATAAACCTCGTGATTTAGATCCCGATTTGCCTATTCCAGATGAGCTGCGCTTTTAAATTTTTTGTAATATTTTTGGAGCTATTTTCTATAAAGAAGATAAACAAAAAGAGCTTAAAATTTAGTCTTGTTTTGTGTTTTTAATAAAAATTTAGATTTAATTTAAATTAATCTTTAATAGAAAACTATTAATTTTTAGTTGTTATTTAAAATCTATTTTCGCTTAAGTCTATAAACTTATTAACTTATTGTTTTGTAGTGATTTTTATTAAGTTATTGATTGAATTGTTGATTTTTTGTGCAAAATAGGGCATTTGAAGACCGTATATAAATCAGGGTTTAGAAAAAGGGACTAGTTTTTGGTATAATCTTAAAATTATACTATTTTTCAATTGTTATACACCCAGGCCACCATTTTTCTAGCCGCCCCAGAACTTGGGCGGAACAACTTCAAGGAGGAAGTAAATGGCCGCTAAAAACAGTACTTTAAAAAACAATTCTGCAAAAAGAAAGAACGCACCTGCAGCTAAAGTGAATCAAACTGTAAAAGCCACCAGCGCTGCAGTTGAAAGTGCCATTAGTACTGAAAAGGAGCAAGAGCTTCACGACTTATTCCATCCAACCGTTGCGGAGATGAGAGATAAGATTGTGCACCACATTAGAAGTACCATTGGTACCTCTGAGAAAAAGGCAAGTAATCTTGCGTGGTGGCAAGCTGTTGTCTGCTCTGTAAACGAGCTTATTTTCGAGCGCTTAACCCAAACTCAGTACACTCACGCTCAAAAAGACACCAGAGCCGTGCACTATTTATCAGCTGAGTTCTTAATGGGTCGCTTAACCGTAAATAACTTAGTTAATTTAGAGATTTATAACACCGCTCGCGAGGCTTTAAAAGAGCTTGGTGTTGATATTAATACTTTATGTGATGAAGAGCCGGATATGGCTTTGGGTAACGGCGGTTTAGGTCGTTTAGCCGCTTGCTATATTGACTCTTTGGCAACTTTAAATTACCCATCTGTAGGCTATGGCATTCACTATGAAAACGGTCTTTTCCGTCAGGAAATTCGTGCAGGTCGCCAAGTAGAGCGCCCAGATTCTTGGCGTGAGTATGGCTGCCCATGGGAAGTTTGCCGTCCTGAGTCTGTACAAAATGTGCCAATTGGCGGTTATGTTGAAACTCAAACAGCCCCAGATAAGTCAATTCGCAAGGTATGGCACCCAGCTCACATCATCAAAGGTGTACCGTGGGATATTCCTGTGGTAGGTTTCCGTGGTTCATCTGTTACCATTTTACGTCTTTGGGAATCACGTGCTACTGAGTCATTTAACTGGGACGTTTTCAATGCCGGTGGTTATGTAGACGCTCAAGAGGAAAAGGCTGCCGCTGAGGCTATTTCTAAAGTCTTATATCCAAATG
This sequence comes from uncultured Succinivibrionaceae bacterium, assembly GCA_944389835.1. Lineage (GTDB taxonomy): Bacteria > Pseudomonadota > Gammaproteobacteria > Enterobacterales > Succinivibrionaceae > Avisuccinivibrio_A. Next base: position 17,329 of record CALXNU010000030.1, on the reverse strand, counting down.
ATTCAACTGAAGCTGGTAAGATGTTGAGACTTACTCAACAATATTTCTTCTGTGCCTGCTCATTGCGCGATATTTTACGTCGTTACAATCGTACTCACCATCATGACTACGGCGAGTTTGCCTCTAAGATTGCCATTCAATTAAATGATACTCATCCTGCAATTGCAGTTCCTGAGCTTATGCGTCTTTTAATTGATGAAGAGGGTATTTCTTGGAATGCAGCTTGGAACATTGTAACTGAGGTCTTTGCTTACACTAATCACACCTTATTGCCAGAGGCTTTAGAGAAGTGGCCTGTATACCTCTTTGAGAAGTTATTACCACGTCACTTAGAGATCATCTATGAGATCAACTATCGCTTCTTAACCGGTGAAGTTGAGGCGATGTGGCCTGGCAATGATGAGATCAAAGCTAAGCTTTCAATCATTGAAGAAGGCCCATGCAAGATGGTCAGAATGGCCAATCTTTGTGTAATTGCCTCCTCAAAGGTCAATGGTGTAGCTGAAATTCACTCAAAGTTAGTCCGTGAAGAATTATTCCCAGAGTATGCTAAGCTTTGGACAGATAAGTTCTGCAATGTAACAAACGGTGTAACTCCACGTCGTTGGTTATTAGCTTGCAACAGAGGATTGGCAGATCTTTACACTGAGGTTGCAGGTCCTGATTGGCCATTACACTTAGAGAAGTGCTCAGCCTTAATTCCATACGTTGATGATCCTGCTTATCAAGAGCGTTTCATGGAAATTAAGCATCAAAACAAGGTCGCACTAGCTTCTGAAATTAAACGTTTAACTGGCGTTGAAGTAGATCCTAAGGCTATTTTTGATGTGCAGGTTAAAAGACTTCACGAGTATAAGAGACAACATTTAAATCTCTTATACATCCTCTACCTCTATCGTAAGTTATTATCCGATCCTACCTTAAAGATTGTGCCACAAGTCTTTATCTTTGGTGCTAAGGCTGCTCCTGCCTATACCTTAGCTAAAGATATCATTTACGCTATCAATGCCGTAGGTGAGAAGATCAATAATGATCATCGCATTCGCAATCAATTAAAGGTCGTCTTCATTCCAAATTACCGTGTCTCACTTGCAGAGAAGATCATTCCAGCCGCTGACGTTTCAGAGCAGATTTCAACTGCAGGTTATGAGGCCTCTGGTACATCTAATATGAAGTTTGCCATCAATGGTGCTTTAACCTTAGGTACTATGGATGGTGCAAATATTGAGATCGTAGCTGAGGCAGGTGTTGAGAATAACTTTATCTTCGGTTTATCTGTAGATGAGGTTAAGGAGTTGAAGGCACGTGGTTATAATCCATGGGATTACTACAATTCAAACTCCGATATCAAGGCCATCTTAGATTGGTTAGATACTGATTACTTTACCCCAGGTGAGATGGGCGCTTTATCCTCTATTAAGCACTCCTTACTTGAAAAGGGTGATCCATTCTTAGTTTTAGCTGACTTTGCTTCTTACTGCCAAGCTCACAAGAGAGTCGAGCAGATGTATCAGGATAAGAAGCGCTGGGCTAAGGCTGCTATGATCAACTCTGCCTCTATGGGTAAGTTCAGCTCTGATAGGGCCATTGAGGACTATGTCCACAATATTTGGAACTTGAAAAACTGCAAGATTGAAAAAGACGAGAAGTAGATCTTAAGTTTTTAAGTAAAAAAAGACCGCATTCAAAATTGGATGCGGTTTTTTTTTAATTTTTAAAAAGGGATCTTAGAAAGCTTTTTTCATAATGCGCGCTTTCTCACGTCCCCATTCTCTGTCTTTAATAGAATCACGCTTGTCATGATCTTGCTTGCCGCGAGCGATGGCAATTTCAAGTTTTGCCCAAGGGCCTTTCCAATACATGCGGATCGGAATGATGGTATAGCCTTGACGCTGTACGTGACCTATAAGTTTATTGATTTCCTTTCTTGATAATAAGAGTTTACGAGTACGGGTAGGATCGGCTACCACAAAGGTACAAGTTTGTTTTAAAGGGTGAATAGTGGCACCAAGCAAAATCACCTCACCATCTTTGACTGTGACATAGGCATCGGCAATATTAGCCTTGCCAGCTCTTAAGGATTTAACCTCCCAACCTTGTAAGCTTAAACCTGCTTCAAAGCGCTCTAAAAGAAAGTATTCGTGATTGGCGCGACGATTTACGGCGATGGTGTTATCTACAAGCCCTTTTTTCTTTTTTATGGCCATAAGTTTTAAACCTGTTAGCTATTTTTTGTAAATCTAATTGAGGAGCGAAAGTTAATTCTAATCTAAAGCCTAAGATTACTCAAATTTTTTGCATTATTTGTCGATAATTAATAAAAAATTTGTGCTCTTGCGCGCAAATTAGACCGCTAAAACCTAAAACTTAGGTTAAGATCTACGATAATTAATTAAAGTCACTTTAATCAGGCTAAGCTTATGTCCGAAGAGAATACCTCCAACATCGTAAACCTTGATTTAGACAAGGTCAAAACACAGCGTGTTTCATTTTTAAAAGCACTTTTCACCTTACGCTTTCAGGATATTTCTATATCTTTGCGCGTCTCTATTGCCTTAGGTTTTAGCTTTTTAATGTTCGTGATTGCCACGGTCGTAATCTTTGCCGCCCAAAGAGTGCAAGAGAATGACTTAAATGATCAAGGCTTAGTTGAAATCAAACAGGTACATAATCTTGCTAATGTCCAAATTACTGCGCTTTTAATTGCTGATGCCACGATGCAGGATGTGCATTTGAGCAATCAAGTAAACGATCGCGTTCTTTTAGATGTGCAAAATAGGGTGCAGAAGGTTAAAGATTTAGCCCGTGAACTTTCCAATAATTTAAAAGCCTTGCCTGATACGCCTTTAAAAAGTGAACTTTTAGCTTTTAATTTAGATCAAGTAAATCAGGTCATTAGTGTCTATGATGAGTGCCTACAAGCTTTAGGCCAAAAAGATTTAAAACTCTATCAAAGATCTTACGAAAAGATAAATAGTACGAGAATTTTACTTGCTCTCCAAGATTTCCAAGATAAGGCTGCGCAAGGAATTATCTCGTCATCTCAAGGGGCGCAAAAGATTTTAAGTTATGCAAGCACGGGCATGATTATAGGTTTAATTGTGCTAGCTTCAGTTATTATTGTGGTGTGGTATACCTTACATATTAGCCTTCATATTAATACGGTTAAGGTCTTGCGGGCGCTACAAAAAATGGCGCGCGGTGATCTTTCTGTGCATGTGGATGTGCCAAGTAAGGATGAGGTGGGCAATATCGCCTCTTTAATGAATAGTTTAGTTGAAAGTACGCGACGCACTTTAGGGCTTATTACCGATGATATTACACGACTTCACAATATGGTAGATTCAAACCGTGAAGTGGTAGATCAGACTAATCTTGCTATGTCAGATCAAAAATCTCGCGCCCAAGATGTGTCAGCTGCTACCTCTGAGATGGAAACTGCGGTGGAAAAGGTCGCCGAGTTTGCCAAATCTACTTTAGAGGAAGTAAAAAATGCTGAGCAAGCTTCAAATACTTGCCGCATGACGATGTCAGATAATATTACGACTACCCACCGTCTCTCCGATAGATTGCGTGCCTCATCTGAGGCAATTGCTACTATCAATAGCATGGGTGATGAGATTGGTAAGATTGTAAAAACCATTGCCGATATTGCAGATCAGACCAATCTTTTAGCTTTAAATGCTACTATTGAGGCGGCAAGATCGGGTAAATATGGTCGTGGCTTTGCGATTGTGGCAGAAGAGACGCGTGAGCTTGCAAATAAGACGGCAGCCTCTACGAAAGAGGTCACTAAGACCATTGAAGAGCTTAAAGTTGCGGTGTTAAATTCTGTCGAGGTGATGAGCACTTGTGAAAAGGAAATGGACAATTCACTTGCGCAAAGTTCACGGGCTAATTCTTCTATTGAGGAGATCATGGGCATTATTGCCACCATCTCTGATATGTCAGAGCAAATTGTAGCCTCCTGTAATCAGCAGGCCGCCTCCGCAGGTGAGATTAATCAAAGTATTGAAAATATTACGCATTTGGCGCAAAACTCTTATGACAAGATGCAAGAGATCCACTCTTCTATGGGGGATTTAGATCTTTTAGCCTCAAGACAAAGCTCGGTCATACAGCAGTTTAAATTTGACTAAAATTTCAAACTTCTTAAGAAAATTTAAGATTTTAGATGAAATTTTTTGTCGACATGGCATGAAGTTTTTAGGTTAATATGTACGGTATTTTGCAGTGGCCCTATGATTTGGTAACTGATTAAGCTTAATTTTGGACTTTTGTTTATTTGCTGTAAAAATGCACGGATTTTGTGCTAAAATTTGCGCGCTACCCTGTCTGAGTTTGTGATCGGAAAGGGCATATTTTTTTTCACAAAAGGAGCATAAAAATGGCATTAAATGCTGAAGCTAAGGCTAAGATCGTCAAAGAGTTCGCCCGTTCAGAGGGTGATACCGGTTCACCAGAGGTGCAAATTGCACTTTTAACTTACAGAATTGCTGATCTTCAGCCTCACTTCCAGGCTCACAAGAAGGATCACCACAGCAGACGCGGTCTGTTACGTATGGTGGCCCAGCGTCGTAGCCTTTTAGATTACCTTAAGGGTAAGGACTTCGATCGTTACACTGCTATCGTTGAGAAGTTAAAGTTACGTCGCTAAGCGTAAAGCAAAAAGGGCGGCCTTGTGCCGCCCTAACTTTAACTAGGCTTTAAGTCTACAAGATTCAAAGCACTGTCATCCCCAAGACAGCTTAAACAGGGGAGGCTCTTTATGGAAAGTTTTAGAGCTATATAAAAAAAGCTTAAGGAAAATATAAAGCATCCTTAAAAAAGGATGATGAGGAGATTTAACATAATGAATTTAAAGCCTATCACCCGCACTTTTAAGTACGGTAGGCATACCATCACTTTGGAGACTGGTGCAATTGGCCGTCAGGCTGATTCTGCAGTTATGGCCTCGATGGATGATACTACTGTATTTGCCACTGTGGTTTGCAATCGTCGTGAATCAGTTGAGGGTCGTGATTTTTTCCCTCTTACCGTTAACTATCAAGAAAGAAGCTATGCTGTAGGTAAGATCCCAGTTTCTTTCTTCAGACGTGAGGGTAGGGCCTCTGAGGGTGAAACTTTAATTTCAAGATTAATTGACCGTCCATTGCGCCCGCTCTTCCCAGATGACTTCGTAAACGAAGTGCAGGTGATTGTCACGGTAATGTCAGCAAACCCAGAAATCCCAACTGATATTATCTCAATTATTGCCGCCTCTGCCGCATTAGCAACCTCTGGTCTTCCTTGGAATGGCCCATTAGGGGCAGCTCGCGTGGGTTACTCAAATGGTCAGTACATCTTAAATCCTCTAACCTCTGAGTCTTTAACCTCCGATCTTGATTTAGTGGTTGCAGGATCTAAAAAAGCTGTAGTCATGGTTGAATCTGAGGCCAACATACTCCCTGAGGATGTGATGTTAGGTGCCGTGATGTACGGTCATGAGCAACAACAAGTGGTCATCAATGAGATTGAAGAGTTTGCCAAAGAAGTAAATCGTCCAAAGTGGGATTGGCAGCCTCCTCAAAAAGATGAAGAGTTAATTAAAACGGTCACTGATTTATCTCACGATGCCATAGGCGATGCTTTCTTAATTGTCGATAAGCTTGAAAGACAAAATAAGCTTGCCGAAATTGAAGCTTCCATTATTGAGAAAGTCACTGCTATGAAGGAAGATTGGGCAGAAAAAGGACAAGAGATTGCCAAGATCTTCTTTAATTTAGAGCGTGATATTGTAAGAAAGAGAATTTTAGCCGGTGAAAAGCGCATTGATGGTCGTACTTTACGTATGATCCGCCCAATTACTGTGGCAACTGGCATTTTACCGCGCACTCACGGTTCAGCTTTATTTACCCGTGGTGAGACTCAATCTTTAGCCACTTGTACCTTAGGATCAGAGCGCGATGCTCAAACCTTTGAGGATATGACAGGATCTCGTCTTGACCGTTTTATCCTCCACTACAATTTCCCACCATATTGTGTTGGTGAAACTGGATTATTAGGCTCTCCTAAGCGTCGTGAAATAGGCCATGGCCGTTTGGCAAAGCGTGCTTTACGTGCCGTATTACCAAGCCTTGAGGATTTTCCATACACTGTGCGTGTAGTCTCTGAGATCACCGAGTCTAACGGTTCATCTTCTATGGCTTCAGTTTGTGCAGGTTCCATGTCCTTATTTGATGCAGGTGTCCCATGTAAGGCAGCTGTTGCCGGTATTGCCATGGGTCTTGTTAAAGAAGATGATGGCGTGGCCATTTTAACTGACATCATGGGTGATGAAGATCATCTAGGTGATATGGACTTTAAGGTGGCAGGTACTACCGAGGGTGTTACTGCCTTACAGATGGATATTAAAACTGACGGCATTACCCGTGAGATCATGCAACAGGCTTTAACTGATGCTCACGCCGCCCGTATTCACTTATTATCCATTATGGCCAAGGCCTTAGCAAAGCCTCGTGAGAGCTTATCTCCATTTGCCCCACGCATTGCCTCAACTCAAGTGCCAGTTGATAAGGTCAAAGACGTCATTGGTAAGGGTGGTGCTAATATTCGCGCCTTACAAGCTGAGACTAATACCACTATTGATATTAGTGATGATGGTACTGTGCGCATTTCAGCCCCAACAGCCAAGGCAGCTCAAGATGCCATTGATAGAATTCAAAGTCTTTTAGTGGATGTTGAAGTAGGTAAGGATTATGACGGCAAAGTCGTGCGCATTACCGACTTTGGTGCCTTTGTAAACATTCTCCCAGGTCGTGACGGTTTAGTGCACGTTTCACAAATTACCGATGATCGTGTGGAAAATGTCGGTGACTATTTAAGAGTTGGCGATAACGTTAAAGTGCGTGTCTTAGATGTAGATAGCACCGGTCGTGTTCGCTTATCCATTAAGGCTATAATGAATGAAAAATTAGCAGAACTTGCCGCAAAGGAGCAAGAGGCTAATCATTCATTTGAATAGTTAAATTTAGTAGATAGATAAAAAAAGCCAGGCATGTCCTGGCTTTTATAACCTCGGGATTTTAATCTTATGCCAACCCGTGAACATTTCTCCTCCCGCTTGGGATTTTTGCTTATTACCGCAGGCTGCGCTATTGGTTTAGGTAACGTGTGGCGCTTTCCATTTATTACCGGTCAATACGGTGGTGCGCTCTTCGTTTTAATCTATATTTTCTTCCTGCTTTTCTTTGGTGTGCCACTTTTAACTATGGAGCTCGCCATAGGTCGCGCCTCACGTCAATCTTTGGCTTTCTCTTTTGAAACTTTAGCCGGATCAAAGTCTAAATGGCGTTATAACAAGTGGTGGATGATCTCAGGTAACTACTTTTTAATGTCCTTCTATTCAGTAGTGACCGGTTGGATGCTCTACTATTGCATTAAAGGCTTTACAGGTGAGTTTGGCGTGAATACCCCAGCTGATGTTGCAGGCGCTGAATTTGGTGAAATGTTAGCATCCCCATCTGAGATGTTTATGAGCACCATTGCTGTGGTCGCCGTCTCCTTTGGTATTTGCGCCTGCGGTTTAAGAAAGGGTGTGGAGCGTATTACCAAGCCTATGATGCTCTTACTATTTGCGCTCTTGTTTTTCTTAGCCTGCAGATCATTTACCTTATCTGGCTTTGAAGAGGGTATTAGCTATTACTTATCCCCAACCTTAGATGGCATTCGTGAGCATGGTATTTTAGAGGTCGTCTCCGCTGCCATGGCACAGTCTTTCTTTACCTTATCCATTGGTATTGGTGCCGTGCAAATTTTTGGTACCTATATGGACACGAGAAAGACTCTAGTCTCTGAGGCTATTAGCTTGACTATCTTAGATACTACTGTAGCTTTACTTTCAGGCTTTATTATCTTCCCAGCCTGTTTTAGCTATGCTGTAGAGCCAGATCAGGGCCCAAGCTTAATCTTTGTGACCTTAGTATCTGTGTTCTCACATATGGAAAATGGTGGCTTCTGGGGCGGTTTCTTCTTTATGTTCATGCTCTTTGCCGCACTTTCAACCTTAATTGCGGTTTTTGAGAATATCATTGCCATTTGCATGGAGTTATTTAAGACCTCAAGACGCAGAGCAGTGATGGCAAACTTCATCTTTATTATGATAATTAGTATGCCATGCCTCTTTGGCTTTAATGCACTCTCTGATATTCATCCTTTAGGCGGCAGCTCCACCTTCTTGGATTTAGAGGACTTTATTATCTCCTATAACATTCTACCTTTAGGTGCACTTTGCTATTTGGCCTTTATCACCTGGCGTGGCGGTTGGGGCTTTGATAATTATTTGGCCGAGTGTAACCGTGGTGAGGGCATTAAGTTACCAAGATGGGGCATTCCTTACTATAAATTCATTTTACCTTTAGTAATTTTCTTACTAGTCGTAAACTGCTACGTAACTGTTTTTGGTAGCTAAATTAAGGAATTGTTATGGAACGTGAACAGTTCTCCTCACGTTTGGGTTTTTTACTTATTGCCGCAGGCTGCGCGATAGGTTTAGGTAATGTGTGGCGTTTCCCATACATTACAGGTTTATACGGTGGTGCAGTCTTTGTCTTGGTGTATTTGGGCTTTCTAATTTGTGTGGGAATGCCCATTTTAACCATGGAACTTGCCGTAGGACGTGCCTCAAGAAGAAGTTTGGGACAATCCTTTGAAGTTTTAACTCCAGGTAAGGCTTGGCGTTATAACAAATATTGGATGATCCTAGGCAATTATGTGCTCATGGCCTTTTATAGCTTGGTGACAGGCTGGATGCTTTACTATGCGATAAAGGTAGGCTCAGGCTCAATTGGTACTAATGTAGATCAAGGCGTGGCAGGTGGGGTTTTCAATAATCTCTTAGCCTCCCCAGGTGTGCAATTTATCTGTGCGCTAACCGTTATCGTAGGCTCTTTTGCAGTCTGTGCTCTAGGCTTTAAAAAGGGCGTGGAGCGTATCACCAAGCCTATGATGATCCTCCTTTTTGCACTTTTGTTTTTCTTAGCTTTAAGATCATTTACCTTAGATGGTTTTGAGGCTGGAATTTCCTATTACTTAAAGCCAAGCTTTGAGAATATGCAAGAAGAGGGCATTTTAAATGCGATAGCCGCGGCTATGGGTCAGTCCTTTTTCACCTTAGGTTTAGGTGTGGGGTCAATTCAGATTTTCGGCTCCTACATGAATAAGAAGTACACCATAGGCTATGAAGCCATCACCATTATGGCTTTAGATACTACGGTAGCCTTACTTGCAGGTGTGGTAATTTTCCCGGCGTGCTTTACTTACAATGTAGAGCCAGGACAGGGCCCAGGCCTTATCTTTGTGACCTTAGTTTCTGTGTTTTCTAATATGGAAAACGGCGCGTTCTGGGGGGCAGTGTTCTTTGTCTTCATGCTCTTTGCCGCAGTTTCAACTTTAATTGCTGTTTTTGAAAATATCATTGCCATTTCCATGGAGATCTTCGGTGTTTCAAGAATTAAAGCGGTAGTGGTAAATTGCGTGGTGATTGTGCTTTTGGGACTTCCTTGTCTTTTAGGCTACAACGTCTTATCTGATGTCCATCCTTTAGGTGGCTCATCAACAATTTTGGATACCTATGATTTTGTGCTCTCACAAAACATCCTCCCCTTTGGTACGACTTGCTATATCTTGTACGTGACCTTAAAGCGTGGTTGGGGTTTTGATAATTATTTAACTGAGATCAATCAAGGTATTGGTTTTAAAATCTCGCGCAAAGCTGTGTGGTATTACCGCATAGTGCTGCCAATTGTGATTTTAGCTTTGTTCATTCAAGGCTATGTCGGTATTTTTGGGTAGGATTTAATTATGGCTGAACGTGAGCAATTTCAAACTCGCTTGGGCTTTTTGCTAATTGCCGCAGGCTGTGCAATTGGTTTGGGTAATGTGTGGCGCTTCCCGTACATTACCGGTATGTATGGCGGTGCTATTTTCGTAATTATTTACTTAGCCTTCCTTTTAGGCGTAGGTATGCCGCTTTTAACCATTGAGTTAGCTTTAGGCCGCGCCTCAAGACGCTCAATTGCAAGAGCCTATGAAATTTTAGAGAAGCCAAAGTCTCACTGGCATTTAAATAAGTTCTGGCAAATTCCAGGATCTTATATTTTAATGTCCTTCTACGGTCTTATTACCGGTTGGTTACTCTACTATTGCATTCGCTTCTTTGTAGGAGGCTTTAGTGGGGTTAACACTCAAGAGCTTGCACAAGTTGAATTTACTGAGCTTATGGCAGATCCTCTGGTGATGTTTGTGTGCATGACCACCGTGATCTTCGCTTCCTTCTGTATCGTCGCTTTAGGTGTGGTAAAAGGTGTGGAGCGCTATACCAAGCCTATGATGATCCTCTTATTTATTTTGCTCTTTTTCATGGCTTTGCGCTCTTTTACCTTAGATGGTTTTTCAGCAGGTATTGATTACTATCTAAAGCCTGATTGGTCAAAGCTTGAAGAGCACGGCATTATGGAAGTGTTATGGGCGGCGATGGGTCAGTCTTTCTTCACCTTATCAGTAGGTCAAGGCTCCATTCAGATCTTTGGTACCTACATGGATAAAAAGCACACTTTAATGAAGGAAGCAACTTTCATTTGCGGTTTAGACACTACCGTAGCCTTACTTGCAGGTGTGGTAATTTTCCCAGCTTGCTTTAGCTATGGCGTACAACCAGATGCAGGTCCAAGCTTACTTTTTGTGACCTTAACTACCGTATTCTCGAATATGTCAGGTGGTGCCTTCTGGGGTGGCTTGTTCTTCCTCTTTATGCTCTTTGCGGCAGTTTCAACCTTAATTGCGGTCTTTGAGAGTATTATTGCAATGTTCATGGACTTATGCCCAGTTTCACGTGTCAAAGCTGTGGTAATTAATTTCTGCATTATCATGGTCTTGGCCATTCCACCGCTTTTAGGCTATAACGTCTTAGATTACATCCATCCTTTAGGTGGTAACTCAACGATCTTAGACTTCCAAGATTTCTTAATCTCAAATAACATCCTCCCAGGTGGTTCACTTTTATTTGTGCTCTTTATTACCTGGAAGACTGGTTGGGGCTTTAAGAATTACTTAGCCGAGGCCAATACTGGTGTGGGTCCTAAGATCCCGATGGCCTTATATTGGTACTACAAGTTTGTCATGCCAGTTGTGATTGCCATTTTATTAGTTGCAGGTTATGTAAATATTTTTGGCTAAACTTTAAGTTTAAGCACTAAAAAAGCACGTACTTTTTTTTAGTTTTGGAAGGAACTTTTAAAAAATGCGTGCTTTTTTGTTGAAAACTACTCTTAAATCTTAACTTTGTGCCATAATCTTAATACTAAGTACTTTATGGGACAGTGGGAATGAGAGTTTTTAGATTAATCGCTTTAGCTTTAGCCACAAGTTTTATCTGTCAGGTTCAAGCCTCGACTGTTAGTCAATTAAATCCTCAAGATGAGGCCCTCATCGAACAACGTGAAGCCTTTAAACTTGCCAAACGCGCCATTTTCGACGGTGATCTTAAAAAAGCTCAAGAGCTTCGTGAGGGAGTTTTAAAAGATTATCCACTGCAAATTTGGCTTGATTATTACACGCTAAAAACCGCAAGCGATCCTGCGGTCTTTTATGAAGTTAAAAAGTTTATTCAAAGCGGTAAGCAAAAAGTATTAGCCGAAAGACTTTTAGATCAGTATGTGGAGATCATGGCCCAAGATGGCCGCTTTAGCGAAGTTTTAGAGCTCATGCCTAAAATCCCCTATGATCCCAATCTTAATTTAAGCTCCTCTCAAAAAGGAAAAGTGTGCCGCTTCTATGAGGCCAATTGGGCTTTAGGTAAAGGCAGTGAACCTGCGGTAGTTTTTGCGCAAAATGTTTATTTAAATTTGGGAGTGAGACCTAAAGCCTGCAACGGTCTTATGGCTTTGTTTGAAAGCCAAGGTTATCTTTCTGAAAGATTAAAGCTTGAGAAGTTTGAGCGGGCGTTTATTGAGCCAAGACGTCCTGAAACTGTAGAATCCTTATCCCATGAGCTTGAATCAAGCTCTTTTGCCCCCTTAGTTAAAAAAGCTTTGGAGTACTACAAAGATCCAGAAAAGTGCCTTTCTATGGAGGTTAAAACCAAACTTGATAGGGATGTTGCGGTTTTAGCCTTAAAAAGATTAGCGCGCACCGATCCTAATAGTGTGATGGGTGTTTTAGATGTGTTTGAAAAGCGCGTTGAGCCTACTGAAGTTCAGAAAATTAGTATTTATCAAACACTTGCTATGCAAAATTTGGGGCGCTTAAAGCCTCTAGAGTCTGTAAAGTGGGTAGATCAAAATTTACCTGCGGTGGCTTGGAGTGAGCCTATTAAAGAGCAAAGATTACGCCGTGCTGTGTACTTTGGGCAATGGGAGATTGTCTATGAGCTTTTAGATCATGTCTCAACACAATTATCCTCACAAATTAATTGGCAGTATTGGAAGGGCAGATCTGCAATTGAAATTGGTAAAACCAAAGAGGGAGAGGAGATCTTAAAGAAAGTAGCTCAAGATCGCTCATTCTTTGGCTTTTTAGCTGCACAAACCATTGGTGCTCCATATGCCTTTAATCATTTAAAGTTTAAAGACAATGGCAAGTTAAGCGCCGAGGTTTTAGCCGATCCTGCTGTGCAACGCTTTAATGAATTATGGGCCATGGATGATGCTAATGCCATTTATGAGTGGCGGGAGATTGCAAGATTCTCAGATGAAGATGTGGCCTTAAGTATGGCAGATTGGGCCTTAAAGCAAGGCAATGTTAGGTATGCAATAGAGTCTGTGACTGCCTCTAAGCGCTGGGATGCTTTAGATTATCGCTTCCCTATAATCTATGATGAGATTTATAAGGAAAATGCTAAAGCCCAAAATGTTCCAGTATCTTTCTTATACGCCATCTCAAGACAGGAGAGTATGTTAAACCCGGTAATTAAATCTCCAGTAGGAGCCGTGGGTTTAATGCAATTGATGCCCGGTACTGCCAAGATGGTTTCAAGACAAAATAGCTGGAAGTACGGTGGCATTAGTACCTTAACTAATCCTGAGGTTAATGTGCGCCTAGGCTCTGCCTATATTCGCGATATGTTAGATAGATTTGATGGCAATCGTATTCTAGCAAGCGCTGCCTATAATGCAGGTCCTGGGAGAATAGATCGCTGGGAGTCACATGATGGCTTAAAGCGTGATGCGGCCATGTATATTGAGAGTATTCCTTTTACTGAAACGCGCAAATATGTGCAAAATGTCCTGTTATACGATGTAATTTACAATAAGCTTATTAATGGTACTGAAAGTAAGCTTTTGACCCAAAAGGAATTATCTTATAGATATTAAAGTAATGAGCCTCAAGAAATTGGGGCTTAATTTTTTGGGTGGTCCAAAGACGAAAAAAGCACCTTTTTAGGTGCTCCCGCAATTTTGACTATCAATTCGATGGTGCCCAGGGCGGGACTCGAACCCGCACTCTCGCGAACTACCCCCTCAAAGTAGCGTGTCTACCAATTCCACCACCTGGGCACTCAACGGATGCGTATGATACCTAAAGAGATTGTCTTTGTAAATAGTTCGTGAAAAAAATATTGCTTTTGAGCAAAATTAGGTAGCACTTAAGCATCACAAAGTCCACTTGTATGCTTTAAGCTTTTATGTGGACAGCATAAACCTTCAATAATTCTTCAGCGTTTTTAAAGAGGATCTTATCTTTATGCAACGCAAGATCGTCTCTTTCAAGCATTTTAACTGACCCTCCCCATGAATAAATTCAGGGGGTCTTGAGATAAAATTGTAACTTTAGGTATTGATGGGAGGTAAAGTGCGAATGCACATCAACAATTTTTGCTCTATCAATAAGAAAAATCCTCTTTATTTCAAGTCGCATCTCTTAGCATTTTATTTAAGCTTTCGTGGAAATTTAACTTATACCGCGTAATTCCCCTTGCGTAAGCTTTAGGATGTAAGCGGCTGTTGCAGCGCTTTTTGATCGTGTACGATATATCCAAGAACTCAGGAACGAGCTTTTTGCTCCTACATGATGGGGCATTGTGGACATGATAGTAAGCGCTCAGAAGCAGGAGCTTACTAAAAATGAGACTCTGACCTCACTAAACCTCGCACGTAAGTGCATAGGTAGTTCATAACTAAGTCTTTGCCTTTTGCTTCATAATTAACATAAATGCCTTGTAGCCTAAATAGGTAGCACCTTAACTTGAGCTTTTTTAGTTTTTTTGGAAAATTTTTTCTAAACCCTTTACAGCAATGATTTTTTTCTGTATTATACGCATCCGTTGAGTGCCCAGGTGGTGGAATTGGTAGACACGCTACTTTGAGGGGGTAGTTCGCGAGAGTGCGGGTTCGAGTCCCGCCCTGGGCACCATCGAATTGATAGTCAAAATTGCGGGAGCACCTAAAAAGGTGCTTTTTTCGTCTTTGGCCCTTTCACAATTAAAACCTTCTTTAAAGCTAATTTAAGTTTATTTGTATTTTCTTTGCTTTAAGGCTAAGTCAATTAGACAGTGGGTTTCCCAAATCTTTCTAGGTTTTATATACCTACATTTGGGGTAAACTTGGCCCCGGATAACTCCCGGGGCTTGTTTTATTCTGGATCGTTGTCTGCCGCCTGGTGTTAGAACGTCCGGCGATAACAACCGTTCGGGTACCAGCACGGGCATCTAATAAGTCTGGTTCTATAGCTTTAGTCGGTGGCGATCGCTGCGGCCAATTCATCTACGGTTGAGGCAATGAAGCTCTCGTCCTCTTCCAGCTCTTCATCCTGCAGCAGCTCAGTCTGCTCAGCTTTGGTAAATACAGCAGCATCCGGTACAGGAATATCCATCGCCTCCAGTAATTCTCGTTTAGCTCCGGTGATCTCGGTATAGTACAGCCCGTCATTCCATACTTTCGCCTTGATCCCTTCCAGCTTTTGCATGATCACTTTATCGCCGTCAAAGGGCAGTTCCAGGCCCTTGGCTTTGCAGTAAGCCACGTGAGACCTAAACATTAAGGCAATAGAAGCAGCGATAAAGATGTTAAAGATTTTGCCTTCAGTAGTGCTATTGGTTGAGGTGCCGAAGCGCCTGCCGATATCCTGTTTCCAGACGGCAAAGGCTTCTTCAATGGAATTGCGCATCTGGTAGGCCCGGTGGGCCTCTTTTGGATCATCAACACAATCAGAAAGTAAAATCCGGTAGCCAGCGGTAAATAAGTACTCAGCGATTTTGGTTTGATTAGTCTTAGCGCTGATGAAATTTCCGTTGGCGTCACGTTCAATGATCAGCAGACGGTCAGCCAACTTTTGTTCATTGGCAGAGAGCCGTTCGCTGTTGGCAAGCTTAGTTCGCAGGCGTGATAAGGCGATAGTAAGGTTTTGAGTTTTAGCATGCCTGATGTTGGCATCAAAATAGATATGCACATGAATATGAGCGCGTTCATGCGGGCGGCGCCGGGTGCAGTTGGTTTTAAAATTTACTGGATAGCTCCAATAAGTATCAAAACTATAGCAATGTTGTCCAATACTTTGATTGTAGCTGTCAACACCTTCAATTATCTGTTTATGTTCAGCGATAAAACTTCTGGCAAGGCTACAGGAGGTTTTAAAGTTCATGACAAAAGAAGCATCGCATTGATAAAAGCGATGAATGTTGGCAATAGAAGAGTAACCGCGATCGCACACGGCAATAGCGCGGCGATTAACCCCCAGACGCACCACTTCACGCAAAGTGTAGATGACGGTAGAGATATCCGGCACATCACCGTCAAAGGAACGGTAATAAACCGGAATGCCGGTTTCCTGATTGACCAGCATCAGAATGTTGATTTGTCTTAAGCTGTCGCCGTCTTTATTGTGGCCGAAGGTGCCTTTGGTAAGACTGGATGAGTAGGTACTCAGTGAGGTAGAGTCTAAGGCGTAGTAAGTGTTAACGGAGCCGACATTCTCTTCTTCAATTTTGCAGACTTCATGATTGAGTTGTTTTAGGAAACGGTCAATCTCTTCCTCAGATATGCTTTTAAAGAGTTTAGAGCACTGACCTGGGCGCAGCGGACTCTGCCATGGCAGCCGGTTGTTTTCAGCGAAGGCTGCGTAGCACTCCATGGCAGTGGTGCTCTTTAGGTACATGTAGTAAGCGATAGAAACGATTTTACGGCTGCGATTATAAGCGCTGAATACAGTTTTAAGCGCTTTAGCCAGCGGGGTGTCTTTAATAATATGGTCAAGAACCCAGGTCGGGCCGGCGGTAAAGGTTTTAGCGTTAAGTGATTTGCGCAGAGAAACAAATTCGTCATGAGGCTGGAAGATAAAGTAAAAGGAGCGTCTGCCTTTTGGCGATCCAGGTTCTTTTAGTTGTCTAATAGTGTCAAGCTCCTCAAGCTCCGGATGCTCAGATAAAAATGCATCAGTCCAGATAACTTTGCCGGTGACATCTCCGCCCTCAATACGGGCAACGGTTTTGGTCTGGCCTTTAACCGCGATGCACCTGCCGTTCTGTCTGCGATTTTTGAAGGTAACCAGATAGCAGTACTTACCATTTTTAACGTGTTTCATTGGAGGCAGCTGTGGTGTAGACAGGACAGTCATAGGCGTCACCTTGTAGGTATATATTAATATATACCTATTATAAAGCCAAAAGCCTTTGTTTTAAAAGAAAAACAAAAAATTTAAACAAGGTTATATACTTAAAAAGGAAAGGTACGGGGGGTTTGATCTGCTAAACTTAAGGGGATGTTAAGTACATCGCCATTGAGCATAAGATTGTCAAGAGAGAATCTAATCCTAAGTTTAGTTTGCTCAAAAAAGAGTTCTTTAAATTTTTTAAGGCTTGAATTTTTAGTGTTGGTTTGGACTTTAACTTCTACAGGAAAAATATCATTATCATTTTGGATCAAAAAATCCACCTCGTAGGGAGGATTTGTTTTAGTCCAGTAGCGAAGTAGTACCTCAAATTGAGTGATTAAGGATTGCATTGCAAAGTTAAGCAGGAGAAATCTTAAGCTATTGTAATTCATCAATTGATACTATTATTTTATAGAATATTTACTTTAGCATGATGTCTTTTTTGTCTAAAGAGCATTGTGGCAACAGAGGCTAAATAAGGAGTTACTTAAAAATCAAAGTTCCCAAGAACTTAACATTCGTGATAGCAATTCTCGCTTTCATATGCTTTTAGAAATATCCTTAGAAAAAATATCACGCTATTTGGATCTTAAAAAGCTCATTAAAACTCTTTACAAAGGCGATCTTAAACTAGTAGCCTGTAATAATTAATTTTTCACTTGATGTATGGTGATACAATGAAGGGGCAGTAAATGATTTTGCTAAG